>JASGFW010000079.1:0-18924 GCA_047605305.1 Gordonia sp. (in: high G+C Gram-positive bacteria) | reverse complement strand
ACGGAATCTGCATCAACGGAATCTGGGGTGCCAACGACTGGCGCCCCCGCCGTGCCGACTTCGTCCCCGGCCGCTCCGGCGACGCCGGCTTCGCCCACGGCCACTGTGCCCGTTGAGCCCGCTCAGGTCGTCAAGACGTACTGGTATACCGACCGGAGGGTGGCGCTATGGGTGCACTCGCCATCGATGAATACCGATATCCAGGTGCAGATCCTGCTGGCGCGCGATTGGTGGGCGAAGCCCACGGCGAAATTCCCGCAGCTGATGATGCTCGACGGCCTGCGCGCGCAGGACAACGAGAGCGGCTGGGTGCTCAACACCAACATCATTGATTTCTACAAGGACAAGAACGTCAATGTGATCCTGCCGATCGGCGGCGAGTCCAGCTTCTACACCGACTGGGAGCAACCCGACAAGGGTAAGAACTACAAGTGGGAGACCTTCCTGATCCACGAGTTACCGCCGATCATCGAGGGTCAGTGGAGGTCCAGTCAGGTTCGCGGCATCGAGGGATTATCGATGGGCGGAACCGGGGCGATGATGCTGGCCGCGCGCAATCCCGGTTACTACAAGTTCGCGGCGTCGTTCTCCGGCATTCTGCAACTCACCTCCACCGGCATGCCGCAGGCCATTCAGTTCGCCGTCCGCGACGGCGGAGGGTACGACTCATTGAAGATGTTCGGCGAGCCCAGCGATCCGGCATGGAAGGAGCACGATCCGTACTTGCTCGCTGACAAGCTGCAGGGCACCAGCCTCTACATTTCGTCGGGCAACGGATTGATCGGTCCGCATGACAAACCGTCGGATATCCCGTTGCTCGCCACCAACTATTCCGGTGTCGGCCTGGAACTACTCAGCCGGGTGACCTCACAGCAGTTCGCGATCAAGCTCAACCAACTCGGCATCCCCGGTCAGGCGGTGTACCGGCCGTCGGGCACGCATACCTGGCCGTATTGGCAGTTCGAGATGGCCCAGGCGTGGCCGCAGGCCGCCGCGGCCCTCGGCCTCGCCGGAGACCGGGTGGCCTGCCGCGTGTCGCAGCGGGTGAAGGCGGCTGCGGTGGCGAATAAGCTCGGCGGCTGCCTCACCCCGACGTATCCGGTGCAGGGCGGTCGTGCACAGGACTTCTATGAGGGCCGTGTCATCATCGGGCGCAAGGGACCGAAGGTGATCACCGGCGCGATCGGTGGCGCATATGCGTCTGTCGGCGGGCCGGATAGCCGATTGGGCTTGCCCACCAGCGATGAACTGACCACCCGGGACGGAAAGGGTCGGTTCAACACCTTCCAGCACGGCAAGATTACCTGGACTCGCACGGGTGGGGCGCGGATCAGCAAGTGAATCCGGGTGGGGGCCGCGAGCGGTACCCGTGGCCGGGGCGCCCACTCCCCGGCCAGTCTCGCAATGCCCTGAGATCTCGCTGAGTAATCGGAATGTTTGTGGCGCCCACGTGTGTTTGGTCGCCGGGCAGCCGGTGATGTCGGGGTAGCCTTGCGCACGGTGGTGTGGGGTATCGGGTGCGACGAGGAAGTGATGATGCACAAGTTCTTTCAGTTGAGTCTGCTTATGGCGGGTGTGGCGCTGGTGGTCGGTGCTGTCAGTGCGTGCTCGGACGACTCGACTGCGAGCGCCCCGATCAACAGCGAGCCGATCACCACGACGTCGATGTATTCGTCGCCGCCGGGATCGTCGGATGCAGAGGATCCCGGAACTGCAGAGAATTCCGGGACCGCAGAGAATCCCGATACCGGCGCGCTGCTTTCCTCAACACCGGGGTCGGGGGCGGCGACGAGGCTGCCCGCGACCGCACCCAATTCGCTCACCGCCCTGCCGTCGAGTTTCCCCGGCACGAATGGGGAGCCGGTGACCGCTAAGGGGAGGAAGTATCTACAGGTGCTCAAAGAAGACAAGGTGACCTTCATGGGCGACACCGACAACAGCGTTGCGCTCAACGCCGCCGACTATGTGTGTGCCCAGCAGTCGAAAAATGCGGACCCCACCACCGTGAAGGCATTCGTCACCGCGCTCGTGGGCCCGGGAACCAGGGACGTGATCGATGCGAGCGTCAAAGCCGACAAGGTGATCAAAGCGGCCCACGATAACTACTGCTGAGCGTGAATACTCAACGCGGAACACACCGACACCCCAAGGGCGGGCGACTCCGGCGACTCGCAGTGTTGATCGCACTCCTCGCGGTGATCGCGATCATTCTGATCGTGATCGCGGTGATCACCCTGCTGCGGCCGGGGCCCGCGCCGGTTCCCGGCCCCCCAGGTCCGTCGAGCAGCGCACCGCCGGGCCGGCCGCAGGCGCAGTCGGCGGACTGTCCCGATGTGCTCACGCTGGTGGTACCGGGCACCTGGGAATCATCGGCCGATGATTCTCCGCTTAATCCGACGGCAAACCGGAAGTCGTTGATGCGGCGGGTATCCACTGCGCTGCAGAGCGCGTTCACGAGTTCGCGTACCGAGGTCTACACGGTGCCCTACCTGGCTCAGTTCAGGAACCCGACCAACCTCAGTGATCATCAGGCCGATTACAACGTGTCGCGGGCTCAGGGTTACCGCCGCGCGGCCGGCAAGATCATCTCCACCCACCGCACATGTCCGCTCACCAGTTACGTCATCATGGGTTTCTCTCAGGGAGCGGTGATCGCCGGTGATCTTGCCAGCGCGATCGGCAATGGTCGCGGCGTGCTGGATCGCTCGGCGCAGGATCTGGTCCTCGGTGTCGGGCTCATCGCCGATGGCCGTCGTCAGCAGGGCGATCAACACGATATCGGCCCTGATCCCAACGGTGTCGGCGCCGAGGTGGCACTTGCTGGCATGGGGTCGATCGTCCCGGGCATCACCATGACCGGCCCACGTAACGGGGGATTCGGCGATCTGCGTGACCGAGTCCAATCCATATGTGCCCCTGGCGATCTCATATGCGATTCACCGACGGTCACTAATCCGATCGGTGCGGTGAGCCGGCTCGCCGGAGCGATCAACAATCCGGTGCACGCGATGTACGCCACGCCACGCTATTGGTCTATCGATCACATCACCGCGACGCAGTGGATGTACCGCTGGGCGCATAAGACGATCGAGGAAGCACCCCACCCCCGGCACAACTGATTCCCCGCGCACCGTGGCACGAGCCGAGGAGGGCACGTTTGGGCCGGATGGATCGCCTGCATTACCGTGGTGCGGTCGGCTTGACATACGACGAGATCGCATTGGCGCGCGTGAGGAGAAGCTGTCGACTATGAGCGAATCCACCGAACTTCGCAAGTTCCGGTTCGGCGCCGGCGGTGAGGGCAATAAGGACGAGGGCGGTGCCCGCAAGTTCGTCAAGCTGGCGCAGACGGCCGAGGAATACGGTTATGACACCTTCGCCGTGCCCGATCACCTGGGTAATCAGGTTGGTCCGCTGGCTGCGCTCGGTGCGCTGAGCCAGGCCACCGACCGTATCCGGCTGGCCACATCGGTCCTCGCGAACGGATTCCGGCATCCGGCGATTCTGGCGAAGGAAGCCACCACCATCGACGTATTGAGTAAGGGGCGACTCGAACTCGGCGTCGGCGCGGGCTGGATGAAGGAGGAATTCGACAAGGCCGGAATCGCGTTCGAATCTCCGGGAACGCGGATTCGGCGTCTCGATGAGTCGCTGACCATTCTCGACAAGCTCATGCGGGGAGAGACCGTCGACTTCGACGGGGAGTTCTATCAGATCAGGGGCCTGCAGGGGAGTCCGCGGCCGCGCCAGGGGCCGCGCCCGCCGATTGCCGTGGGTGGCGGCGGGCCCAAGATGCTGGCCCTGGCGGCCAAGCACGCCGACATCATCTCGGTCGCTCCAGGCACCACGCCGAACGGCAAGATGAAGCTTTCCGACATGACGATCGAGAAGACGACGGAACGGGTCGAACGGATTCGGCTCGCCGCCGGCGATCGATTCGCCGATATCGAGCTGAACTGGACGATCGCGGTGATCGTCATCACCGACGATCGCGAGGCGACCGCCGAAATGGCGCTACAGGCACTCGCGCAGGGATACCCGCCGAATATCGAACATGACACCGAGTTCACCGTTGCCGATGTATTGAGTTCGCCCTATCTGGCGATAGGTACTTTTGAGGAGATCGCCGACCAACTGCGTGAGGTGCGTCGCCTCACCGGCATGTCCTACGTCGGCGTGTTTCCGACACAGATGGATGCGTTCGCGCCTGTCCTGGCCCTGTTGAAGGGGGAGTAAACTTACTGGGCGGTACATGCCGCTACCGTGGATCGGATTTTTCGTGGATCGGATAATTCCGTGAAAATGATCGGCATTGCGCCATTGTGGAGGTCTGGCTGTGCAGAGGATCTAATTCGTACTGGTATAGCGGATTCGTGGGGTCGCACGTACATGCGTTAACGTGTCCGCGGTAGACGGGCCGTTCTGGCGCTATTGAGCAGGTGGTGCCAGCGGGGAAGGTCCACAAGAACTAGCCATACCCGGCGACGGGCGTCCCGAGGGCCACAGGAGTAATTTGGATGCTGAATACTGAATTTGAGCAGTTCCTCGATGAGAATGGCAATTTGCATATCACCGGGGACGCGACGCTTGTGGATTATGTTGAGCAAAACGTCCGCGAACAGGCCGATACTCTCGCGTACCGGTTCATCGATTACAGCCGTGAGCGTGATGGTGAGCCGCAGGATCTGACCTGGGCGCAGTTCGGCAAACGGTTGCGTGCTGTTGCCGCACGGCTGCAGCAGGTCACCAAGAAGGGTGACCGGGTCGCGATCCTCGCTCCGCAGTCACTGGAGTACGTCATCGGCTTTTTCTCCGCGCTCTATGCCAGCACGGTGGCGGTTCCGCTGTTCAGTCCGGACGAGCCGGGTCACCACGATAGGTTGATCTCGGTGCTCGCCGACTGTAAGCCCACCGCGATCCTGACGTCGACGAAGTCGGCTGAGGCGGTCCGTGACTTCTTCTCCGGTGTGCCTGCCAAGGAACGTCCCCGCGTGATCGCGGTGGATGCGGTGCCCGACTCGGTCGGTGCTACCTGGGTGGCTCCGGTCATCGGTGAGGAGCACAACCACGACACCGTCGCTTACCTGCAGTACACCTCCGGATCTACCCGGGTGCCCGCGGGTGTGGAGATCACCTACGCGGCGGTCGCGGCGAACTGTCTGCAGATCTACGACTGCATCGAGATCAGCCGTAACTCGCGCGGCGTGACCTGGTTGCCGATGTTCCATGACATGGGGTTGCTCACGGTGATCCTGCCCGCGCTCGGCGGCCGCTACATCACCATCATGAGTCCACAGGCCTTTGTGCGTCGCCCGGGTCGCTGGATTAAAGAGCTCGCGGCGGCCAGCGATGGTGCCGAAACCTACGCCGCCGCACCGAACTTCGCGTTCGAGCATGCGGCGACGCGCGGCCTGCCCAAGGAGGGCGAGTCGCTGGACTTGTCCAATGTGATCGGCCTGATCAATGGGTCCGAGCCGGTGACGGTGAGCTCCATGAAGAAGTTCAACGAGGCTTTCGGCCCGTATGGCCTGCCGAAGACGGCGATCAAGCCTTGCTACGGCATGGCAGAGGCAACTCTGTTCGTGTCGGCGACCCAGCGCGATAACGAGGCGAAGGTCATCTATGTCGACCGTGCCGAGCTCAACGCGGGTCGATTCAAGCTGGTCGACCAGGATGCGCCGAATGCGGTTGCGCAGGTTTCCTGCGGTCAGGTAGCGGTGAGCCTGTGGGCGGCCATAGTCGACCCCGAAACCTCCACCGAGAAGGCCGACGGCGAGATCGGCGAGATCTGGCTGCACGGTATCAACATCGGTGCCGGTTACTGGAATAAGCCCGAGGAGACGACGGCGACATTCCATAACTCCATCGATAATCCGCTGTCGGCGGGTAGCCATACCGTGGGTGCGCCCGACGGTGCACGGTGGATGCGTACCGGCGACTACGGGGTGTGGTTCGACGGTGAGCTCTATATCACCGGCCGCGTGAAGGACCTGGTGATTGTCGACGGCCGCAATCATTATCCGCAGGATCTCGAATTCAGCGCACAGGACTCGAGTTCGGCGCTGCGACCGGGATTCATCGCGGCGTTCTCGGTTCCGGCCAACCAGTTGCCCGCTCCGGTGTTCGAGAACCCCGGGAACGGACGTCCCTTCGACGCCGACGACGCTTCCGAGCAACTCGTCATCGTGGCCGAACGGGGACCAGGTAAGCGTCATGATCCGCAGGAGATCGCCGATACCGTGCGGGCCGCCATCGCTCAACGTCACGGTGTGACGGCTCGCGATGTGCTGCTCGTGCCGGCTGGGTCGATACCACGCACCAGTAGTGGCAAGATCGCCCGGCGCGCGACGAAGGCCGCGTATCTCGACGGCAGCCTACGTGGTGGATACAAGCAGCAGGCGTTCCCCGATAGTGAAAACTGACACGCTCGGTATCTTGAAAGCTGATGTCTGAAGTGAATAACGAGTCGAACACCGACGCGCCGATCGACGAGCCCGCTGCCGACGTCACCGGTGAGACCGTCGGCGGTCTCACCGTGGGCGAATTACGTGAATGGCTTCGTCAGTGGATCTCGTCCACCACCGGTATTCCTGTCGATCAGGTCTCCGACGACCGCCCGATGGAGGAGTTCGGACTCTCCTCGCGTGATGCGGTGTCGCTGGCTGCCGATGTCGAGGATAAAACCGGGGTGGCGCTGACGGCGACGGCCGCCTATAACCATCCCACCATCGCCTCGCTGGCTAAACGCATCATCGAGGGAGATCCCGACGAGGGCCGTGACCTCGACGCGGAAACCTTCTGGATACGCGACCGCAGCAGCGACGACGACATCGCGATCGTCGGGTTGTCCACCCGCTTCCCCAAGGCGGGGCACACCCCGGAATCGACCTGGGAAGCGCTTATCACGGAACGGGACGGCATTTCGGACCTTCCCGAGGACCGGTGGAGTGAATTCAAGGCCGATCCGCGGCTGGCCGCGGTGATCGCCGACGCCAACGTGCATGGCGGCTACCTCGACGACATCAGATCCTTCGACGCCGACTTCTTCCAGATGAGTCCGCGTGAGGTTGAGATGGTCGACCCGCAGCAGCGGCTGGCTCTCGAACTCGCGTGGGAGGCGCTGGAGGATGCGCATATCCCCGCCAGCGATCTCAAGGGTGCTCCGGTCGGTGTGTTTATCGGTACCTCGACCAATGACTATCAGTTGCTGGCCGCGATGGGACTCGATAAGGGGGCATCCGATACCGCGGCATACGCGTTGACCGGTACTTCGACATCGATCATCGCCAACCGAGTTTCCTATTTCTTTGACTTCCACGGTCCCTCGGTGGCGCTGGACACCGCGTGTTCATCGTCGCTGGTCGCGGTGCATCAGGCGGTGCGCAGTCTGCGTTCGGGTGAATCCCGCATCGCCCTGGCCGGCGGCGTGAATATGCTCATCACCCCGGCCGCGACGCTCGGTTTCGATAGCATCGGCGCCCAGGCGGCCGATGGCCGGATCAAGGCATTCTCCGCCGACGCCGACGGCATGATCCGCGCCGAGGGCGGCGGTCTGTTCGTTCTCAAGCGGATTGCCGATGCGCGCCGCGACGGTGATCGGGTGCTCGCGGTGATCGCCGGTTCGGCGGTGAACTCCGATGGCCGGTCCAACGGGTTACCCGCCCCTAATCCCGAGGCGCAGGTGCAGGTGCTGCGATCGGCGTATGCCGACGCCGCGATCGATCCGCGCAGCGTCGACTACATCGAGGCGCACGGCACCGGCACGATCCTCGGCGATCCGATCGAAGCCGATGCGCTTGGCCGGGTTGTCGGCAAGGGTCGTGCCGCGGATGCTCCCGCGCTACTCGGCTCGGTGAAAACCAACTTCGGGCATATGGAGTCTGCGGCGGGTGCCGGGGCGCTGGCGAAGGTGGTGCTGGCGTTACGCAACGATCAGTTACCGGCCTCGCGCAACTACACCGGGCCCAATCCGTATATCCAATTCGAGACCGGACACCTGCGGGTGGTCACCGCGGCGACCGACTGGCCGCGCTATAGCGGGCATGCAGTTGCCGGTATCTCCGGCTTCGGTTTCGGCGGAACCAACGCGCATGTGGTGGTGCGCGAGGTATTACCCGCCGATCTCGCGGAGCCTGCCGTTCCGGAGCTGGCTGTTCCGGAGCCGGCCGAGGCGATAACGCCGACCGAGGAGGCGCCCCAGGGTGATCCGGCCGCCGGTTTCGCGCCCTGTGCCGCACCGGGATCGGTTGTGCCATTGGTTATTTCGGGATTCCTTCCGTCCCGGCGGCGTAAAGCTGCCGAGGATCTGCTCGTCTGGCTGGAATCTGACGAGGGGGCGAGCACTCCGCTTGTCGATATCGGCCGGGCGCTGGCGCACCGCAATCACGGACGTTCTCGCGCCGTGGTGATGGCGCGCAGTCACGCCGACGCGGTCAAGGGTGTTCGCGCGATCGCCGAGGGTAAAGCCAATCCGCTTGTGTACTCAGCAGATTCGCCGGATTCGGCATCGGCGGTGTGGTTGCTGTCGGGTTTCGGTTCGCAGCATCGCAAGATGGCCAAGCAGTTGTACCTGGAGAATCCGGTCTTCCGGCAGGCTGTGGATCGCGTCGATGAACTCATCCAGGCCGAACTCGGGTACTCGATTGCCGAAGTATTCCTCGACGACGAGCAGACCTATGGCATCGAGACCAGCCAGGTCGGGATCTACACGATCCAGGTTGCCCTGGCCGAGACGCTGCGCCACTTCGGTGCCGAACCCGGTGTGCTGGTGCCGCATTCGATGGGTGAGGCGTCGGCCTCGTATATCAGTGGCGGTCTTTCACTAGCGGATGCGACCCGGGTGATCTGCCAGCGGTCGCGGCTGATGGGTGAGGGAGAGTCGATGCTCACCGGCGACGACATCCGTCTGATGGCGCTTGTCGAATACAGCGCCGAGGATATCGCCGGCGTGCTCGCCGACTATCCCGACCTTGAGATCTGTGTGTACGCCGCACCCACCCACACCGTGATCGGTGGTCCCGAAGCACAGGTCGATGCGATCGTCTCCCGGGCGGAGTCCGAGGGCAAGCTGGGCCGCAAGCTGGCGACAAAGGGTGCCAGCCATACCTCGCAGATGGACCCGATACTCGGCGAACTCTCCTACGAGCTCACCGGTATTACCCCGCAGCGACCGACGGTCGGGTTCTACAGCTCGGTCGATCGTGAGGTCTACTATCGTCCCGGCCACGAGCCGGTGCACACCGTCGACTACTTCCTCAAGGGACTGCGTCACAGCGTGTGGTTCAGCCAGGCCATTGCGAAGTCCGTAGAGAACGGGCACCGCACCTTCCTGGAACTGTCGCCGAACCCCGCGGTGCTGATATCGGTTGCCGCGGTGACATTCTCGGCCGGTATTCACGATGCCGAGCTGATTGAGACGTTGCGCCGCAAGGAGGATGAGAGCTTCGGCGTGGTGAACGCTCTGATGAAGCTCTACGTGCACGGCCATCGGGTCAATGTCGGATCGCTTTTCGGCGCAGGTAATTTCGCGGACATTCCGCGGACGCGCTTCAACCGTAAGGACTACTGGCTCACCGCGACAGTCTCTGGTGGATCTTCGGCCGCGCGTATTCCGGGATCGCATGTGTCACTGCCCGACGGCAGACACGCGTGGGAGGTCAATGCCGCGGCGGTGACCGATCCCCGGGAGCTGGCGCGGGCCGCGGCGGCTAGCGTACTCGTGGATGTGTCGGTGGGCGCCTCGGTATCGCATGCCGCCATCCCGGCGGCGGGCACGCTGACAACCACGTTGAGCCGACATCCCGGTGGGGCATCGGTGACGGTACATGCCAAGCGGGACAAGGATTTCCAACTCATATTCGAGGCTGCGGTGACCGGTTCAGCGGCTACCGGCCAGACATCTGCCGCCGTGTCGGTGCCAGATGTGCAGGCAGTGGGCACGGGAACCTCGGCTGCGGAGGTGTTCGCCGACGACCGGCTGATCACCGAGGACGAGGTCGTCGATGACATAGCCCACAAATGGGACCCGGAATCGGGTGAATCCGTGGGTGATCGCCTGGCCATCATCGTCGGCGAGTCGATGGGATACGACCCGGAGGATCTCCCGCGGGAAATCCCGTTGATCGAACTGGGGCTCGATTCGCTGATGGCCGTGCGGATCAAGAACCGCGTCGAATTCGAATTCAGCATCCCGCAGCTACAGCTCCAGGCGATGCGCCAAGCAAATCTCGCCGACGTCGAAAAGTTCATCTCCTTCGCCGTCACCCACCGAGATCAGCTCGATGGTCTCTCCCAGAATGTCGCCGGTGGCGGTGAACTCGACACCGCCGCGCTCAACGCCTACATCGATGAGCAGAACGCCAAGGATGCCGCTGGCGCTGCGGCGGCCGCGGCACCTGAACCCGTTGCGGCCGAACCTGTTGCAGCAGAACCTGTTGCACCTGAACCCGTTGCGCCTGAACCTGTTGCAGCAGAACCCGTTGTGGCACAGGAGCCCGCGGCTGTGGTGGCCGCGCCGGCTCCGGCAGTGAAGGCACCGGCCGATATTTCCGATCAACGGGCCGTGGCCGAAGCCGCGGGCTCCGACGTGCCGCCGCGTGACGCCGCCGAGCGGCTTACCTTCGGTGTCTACGCGTTGATCACCAAAAAATCCGCGGGCGGTATCTTTAACAAGCTGCCGGTGCTCGAAGAGGAACTGGCACAACGGCTTACCGATAAGCTCAACGAACGCACCGGCGGTGAGATCGACGTCGAGGATATTCTCGATTCGGAGACCATCGAGGAGATGGCCGATTACGTGCGTCAGTATCTCGACGCCGCCGCCGATACCGACGGTTTCATTCGGTATCTGCGCCTCGTCGACGGCAAGAAGAGCTATGACCCGACAGCCGGCGATCGGGTGCCGGTGCTGCTATTCCATCCCGCCGGCGGCAACACATCCGCCTATGAGGCGCTGCTTAAGCGGCTACCCGAGGATCAGCCGGTGATCGGCTTCGACCGGGTGGAGGGCACCATCGAAGAGCGGGTGCGCCAATATCTTCCGCGGTTGCGCGAGGTGGCGCCGCACGGGCCGTATGTGCTTGTCGGGTGGTCGCTGGGCGGTGCGCTGGCCTATGGTTGCGCGCAGGCATTGCGCGAGGAGGGTGAGGAGATTGCGTTCGTCGGCCTCATCGACGCGGTGATGCCCGCCGAACGTGTCATCGAGACCCCGGACACGAAACGTGAGCGACTGGAACGCTGGAAGAATTTCGCCATCCGCAACTACGATCTCGATCCCGACTCGCCGATCCCGATGGACCGGCTGATCGAGGCCGACGATGAGGGTCAGTTCCAGATCATCATGGAGATGATCTCCATGTCGGGGACCAAGATTCCCGGTGGCATCATCGAACATCAGCGGACATCGTTCATCGATAATCGTGCGCTCACCAATATCGACCCGACGTATTACGACGGCAAGGTCGTGCTGTACCGGGCCGATCGCATGCACGAGGGTGCCATCGAACTCGAACCACAGTGGGCCACTGTGGCCGAGGACGGAGGCTGGGCGGAACTGGTCACCGACCTGGAGATCGTGCATATCGGGGGTGATCATCTGTCGATGGTCGATGAACCATATGTCAGCAAGATCGGCGCCGATCTCACCGCCCGGATGAATCGTGTCGGGATCACCGCAGCCCATTAGGACGGAATGAGGGATACGTGAGCGATACGACAACCGCAGGCAAACTCGCCGACCTACGCCAGAAGCTGGTACTGGCCCGCGAACCCGGCGGCGAGAAGGCCGTGGAGAAGCGTGCGCGTAAAGGGATTCGCTCTCCGCGTGAACGGCTGGACATGCTGTTCGATCCCGGTACCTTCGTCGAACTCGGTGCGCTGGCCAAGATGCCCGGCGCTGCGCACACCGGCTACGGCGACGGCGTAGTCACCGGCCACGGACGGGTGCACGGCCGGCCGGTAGCGGCGTTCTCGCATGATCAGACGGTGCTCGGCGGCACTGTGGGAGAGATGTTCGGACGCAAGGTGTCCGCGTTGATGGAGTGGGCGGGTAAGATCGGCTGCCCGATGGTCGGTATCAACGATTCAGCCGGTGCACGTATCCAGGATGCGGTGACCTCGCTTGCCTGGTATGCGGAGATGGGCCGGCGTAACGATCTGTTATCCGGTCTGGCACCGCAGATCTCGATCATCCTCGGTAAGTGCGCCGGCGGCGCGGTATACGTCCCGGCTAACACCGATATCCTCGTCGCCGTCGAGGATAAGAGCTATATGTTCGTCACCGGTCCCGATGTCATCAAACAGACTACGGGTGAAGAGATTTCGGCTGACGATCTCGGCAGCGCCCATAATCAGGCCCGGTGGGGCAATATTCATCACGTAGCACCCGATGAGCAGGCCGCATTCGAGTGGGTGCGCGAGTATCTGCAGTACATGCCATCGAGTTGCCGGGAACTGCCGCCGGTGATCAATCCCGGTCTTGAACCGGAGATCACCGCCGATGACCTCTCGCTCAACGAGTTTATGCCGGATAACGATAACGCCGGCTATGACATGCGCGATATCGTTGTCAAAGTCTTCGACGATGGCGCGTTCCATGAGGTGGGTGAGTTGTTCGCGCCTAATATCCTCACCGGTTATGCCCGGGTCGATGGTCATGCCGTGGGCGTGGTCGCCAATCAGCCCAGCGTGATGTCGGGTGTTCTGGATACCGATTCATCGGAAAAGGCAACACGTTTCGTTCGGATCTGTAACGCCTTCAATATCCCGCTCGTGTTTCTGGTGGACACGCCGGGAATTCTGCCCGGCCTCGCCGAGGAGCAGAAGGGCACCATTCGACGTTCGGGGAAGTTCCTCTTCGCCTATGTTGAAGCCGATGTCCCGAAGGTTACCGTGGTGCTGCGCAAGGCGTATGGCGGTGCATACGCGGTGATGGGGTCCAAGCAGCTCGGCGCCGACATTAACTTCGCCTGGCCGACGGCCAGGATCGCGGTGATGGGTGCCGAATCCGCCGCCGCAGTCCTTACCCGCCGTCAGACGGCGGATTTGTCGGCCGCCGAGGCCGACAAGGTACGACGCGACTTCATCGCCTTTTACAACACGATGATGGCCACGCCGTACCTGGCGGCCGAACGCGGCTACATCGACGCTGTGATCGAACCGGCCGAAACCCGGTTACAGCTGCGAAAAGCGTTGGCGCAGTTGCGGGATAAGCAGATCATGCGTGCTCCGCGCAAACATCTTCTGATGCCGATCTGAGTGCGGTCGGTGAGCTAGAGGAACGAGTTTTCGGCGGTGAGTCCGTAGCGGGGGTGATCGCCGATGACGATCGACTCGAAAATCCCGAATCCGGTGGCGTCGCCTTCCTGGGTGCGGATGACGCAGTCACGCAGTTGATGGGCTTCGAGAAGAGTGTCGCGATCGGTCATGTCGGCGTAGCGCTCCCCGGATACGTGATCGGCACCGAGGTAGACGCCGTGTCGATGACCCTTGAATCCGAAGTACAGTGCCGTACCAAGATGGAATCCGGTGTCGGAAACGGGGGCGATCTCAATGGTGCGTTCCTTGCCCCATCCGGCGTCAAAGGTCATCGTGCCACCAAGCAGACGACGAGTCGCCGGATCGTATTTGAGATCATCGACAACACCGTGCAGCGGTTCCTGCCGACCATCGCGATGGTTGACGAAACCTGAGAAGTAGTGCACCTCGCCGTCCACCCACTGCAGGTAGTGATGGATTTCGTAGGGGGCGCTGCCATCGGCGGGCACGAAGAACATCGGACTCCAGGTGAGGATGAAGTTCTCGGTCATCCGGTTGGGTGCCTTCACATCGGGTGCCGGCTCACCGACGTCCATCCGCACTCCCCACGACCGGTCGCGGTAGCCGAGCCACGTGGAGTCGGTGATCTCGATCCGCTCGTCGTCGATCTGTAGCCACCCGGAGACGGTGCAGAGCTGGTGGAACCGACGTAGATCGGAGGCGATGCGGAAGCCGTCGCTGCCGCGTTGGGCGTCCTTGCGTTCCAGGAACGCAGGCATGATCGGGGTCAGGGTGACATCGAAACTCAGTGGTGCGACGTCGTTGCGATGCAGCGCCGCGCGCAGTTTGCGCATCGGCTGAATGATCTCGTATTCGATGGGACCAACGCCGGTCCGCTGCGGATCGAGATCGAGTTCGGTACTCGCGCGCACGGTGATCTGCTCGACACCGCGGGACACTCCGGCGAACCCGTCGATCACGTTGCGGTTGTGGTATTTACCGAGACCGAAATCGATTTGTACCGACCCGTCCCGGGCGAAGAGCGATAACCAGACCTTTTCGGTCCAGGAGATATCGGATTCGGAGACGGTAGCGAAAGTCTCAGGTGTCTGATGGATCAGGTATTCGTCGGCGGGGGTGACGAGTTGCATGGGATGGCGCATCGGGAATCCTTGGTTTGTGAGGGGATGGTCAGCCGAAACTTGAGAAGGCGCTGGGCCGGTCATGGGCGACGAGGGCCCCACCGAAGATGGCACCTGCTTGGTCGTCGTCGCCGAGCGGATCGGGGAGTAACGCAAGGGTGCGCTCGGAGATCCTCCAGTCGATACGGTCCTCGACTCCGGCGACGCGGGCGAATGGTCGCAGGCCGAAGCTGTACATTTCGGTGGCGGCGAGAATTCGGTCGTTACGGTCGGCAGTGCTGAATTGCTGATACAGCGCGAGATGTTCTGTACCTACCGCCCTGGTCAGCTCGGCCCAAGTTTCCGGCGGCAGCACCTCACTGCGACCGTCGGCACGGTGACCGATGACAGCGGCATCGGTGACCGTGGTGAGGAACTGATCGGGCTCGGTGAATGTTGTTCCCCAGTCGTTGATTTCAAACTCGGTAAACACATTGGTCGCAAAGGTGAGCACCAAGGTGACTCCCGTGAATCCCGGATCGCGGTCTCGCGCCCAGCGATAGCCGAACTGTCCGCTATCGAGGCTGAGGAAATCGCGTACCAGGGTCGCCGTGTGATCACCTGCCGGATAGGGGCCGTTATCGCAGATGCCCACCCGGGAATCGGTGAAGTACATGAAGCAGTACCCGGACAATGCGGCGTTGAGGGTCTGTAATTCCTTACGCGTGGTGGCATCGAGTCTTTTCTGCTGGGCACGCAGATCGGCGACAGTGGTATCGGGCAGGTAGCGATTCGTGAAACCGGCGTCCTTGTAATCGAGGGTGCCGTCGCCGCGATGGGCCAGTGAGAGGCGCCGCCAGAAGTCGACAACGGTTCGCACGTCGTCGATATCGCTGTCCGGTGCAATCCTGCCCATGTGGATCAGTAGCTCCCGGCCGCACAGATAGTGATAGCCGACCATCCATATCCACAGCGGGCTTACCAGGCCGGGCTGTTGCCGTAATCGGCGGCCAATTTCCTCCGCGGGAAGCGCGGCGTCGATGGTTCGCACTCGCTGCGGGTAGGTGTGGAAATCCTCGATCACCGACAGTGACATATACGGCATCATCGGGAAGATTTCCGAGGTAAACCCGGATCTCCGCGTCATCTCGGGTTTGAAAGCGCGGCCCATATGCAGAATGAGGTCGTTGAGATCAGTGTCTGACAAGGACTGTGCGCATAACGCCCCCACGGTTGCGCTCGTCACCGACGACGGGAACGGTTTGCACGCGATGTCGTCACCAATGGTGCGGATGTAGTTCCACCAGTCGGTGCCCTCATCACCGGAGGTCACCGTCGTGTAGGGGCGCCCGACCGGGTCTGCGGCGGTAACCGCCCGGATCGGTCCGGTGCCGCCGGTCGCCGGCGCATCGGTGCTCCCGGTACTGCTTTCGGGATCGGGACTGACTTCGGAATCGAATAGTTGCTCCAGAAATCCCTCGCCCACAGGAGAACTGGCCAGCCGAACACGATCGCCGTCGGCCGGCCGCCAGCCGTGTAGATCAACCGCCAGTAAGCACGGGACACCGTATTCACGGGAGACGATCGCCAGATGTGATCGGGTGGTACCCGATGTGCAGATAATGCCGCCCAGGCGGCCGAGGATCGGTGACAGGAATGTGGTGCCGCCCGAGGCTACGAGCGCGATCACATCGGTGAGATCGTCATCGAACACCTTGATGACATCGGCCGGATCGGCGAAATTCCGGATGCGGCCGACGATGCTACCGAAGGCGTACGAGCTGATTCCGGAGTATTGGGTGGGGGATTGGGTAGTCATTGGGCACCTCCTATGGGGCGGAAGCAGCTATCGCGGTCGGCGGGCACGAAAATGCCGCCGATCAGGCCGAGTGCCACGTCCGGGTTGCGGAATCTTTGGTAGGAGTCCGCGATGGATGGGCTGATAGACCAATCGATCTCGTCTATACATCCGGCGAGCCGCGCCCACGACTTGAGCTTCCAGCTGTACATCTGGGTGGCGTAAAGGTTTCGTTCTTCCGGATTGGTCTCGGCCAGTCGGGCGTACAGGGTGCGGTGTGCAGTGCGGATATGGCTCGTCAGCTCGACGACCTCATCCGGATCGAGGCCGCGTAGCGAACCGTCTCGTACCGCGAAGATCCGGGTGGCCAGCACATCGGAGAGGTAATCGCTGGGAGTGAACCAGGCTGTGCCCCAGACATTGTTGTCCATCCGGACGGTGCCGGGGAGCCGGTAGGCGATGACGAAGTTGTGTTCGGGTAAGGTTTCGCGAATACCGTTGAGCCACGGGAAATCACCATCGGCGTCGCAGCAGAGTTCACGCAGAGCCAGGAATGTGTGGTCGCCCAGATCGTAGGGACCGGTGTCGCATACCGCTGTCCGTGCGTCGCAGTTCTCCAGGAAGGCGTATGCGGTGAGGCGGGCGGCGAATTTACGTACGGTCGCGGTGGTGGACGGATCGTTGGGTTGCAATTGCGACACAATGGTGGACAACAATTCGGCGTCGACGATGTGCGAACTATCGGCCGGATCGGCGTCCATGTTGAACAGCACGCCGTCGGTGCGCATCGCGATGGTTGCCCGACGCCAGAACCGCAACACTTCCAACTGGTCTTCGAGCCCCTGGTCCAGAGAGTTCTCGCCGAGGTCGACGTAAAGCTCACGGCCGGTGAGATAATGCAGTGGCATGGCGGCGAGATTGATGAAACTTCGCTTAGATCCGATCGGAAGTCCTTGGCGAACAAGTGCTTCCGGCGTTGCATAGCGGGAGATGGTGCGGATGCGATCGGGCACGCGCAGATAATCCTCCATCATCGACATGATGATGTAGGTGTTCATGCCGAATAATTCGGATTCGAATACGGTTCGGCGCGCGAGTTCGGACTTGTATGCACGGCCGCCCTCGGCGATGAGATCGTTCCACTCGGCAAGTGTCGGTTCGTAATCGGGATCGCCGAGCAGACGCTCGCGCTGGGCGACGACGCCGGTATTCATGCCGTCGCCGCCGGGGCTGTCACGATATCGATGGTTGCCCGCTGCGCGTCGCGGAGTCCAAGTGTGACCCGAGCACCATCGGGGAGATCGGTAAAGATGTCGGCGGCCAGTACACAGGGGACAGCGGATTCGCGGGAGAGGATGGCCAGGTGTGATTCGCGGCTGCCCGCGGTACACACGATGGCCCTCAGGTCGGGAAGGATGGGGGACAAAAACGCCATGCCTCCCTTGTGGACGAAGGCGATGGTGTCGGGAAGGTCGTCTTCATCGATGTCCAGGACGTCGGAGGTGTCCTCGAACCATCGCGCCGTACCCGAAAGATCCTCGGTGGCAAATAGATTGATGCCGGTACCGGCATGTCGGGGAGAGTTGGACATGAGTAGGCGATCCCTTCTTCGGTGCGGGTCGAACCACCAAAGAATATGAAGCAGATCACACTAACGGGCAGTCCCCTCTGGGGGGCAGAATCGCCGCGACGACGTCACAGTGCCGCGTCACGGGCGATCAGTGCCAGCTCCAGCCGTGAGTGACATCCGGTCTGATGCAGGATTCGGGTGATGTATTTCTTCACTGAATCATCTGCAATACACAGTATTTCAGCGATCTGTGCGTTGCTTTGGCCGTCGGCGACGAGTTTGACCACTTCACGCTGTCGGCCGGTGAGGCTGCGCACCGCTTGTAGGCTCGGCTCGATGGGCAGCCGTTTGGTCACCGGTGCCAGCTGCTGGCCGACAAGGCGCAGCACCCCGACATCATGTGGACCCAGCTCTGCCTCGCTGCGTCCGAATAGGCCGACTAATGCGGTGCGTCCTCCGGCGAGTGGCAGGCGCATCGCCGCGGCGGAGCCGATATTCCACCGGTCATGGAGAAAATGGTGGATGTAGGCCTCCGACGATGCGGGCAGCCGGCGCTGGCTTTCGAGCTCATCGAGAGACGACACCGACGACGTCAGGAGCTGGCGCAGCGCGGCGGGCGATCCGAACACATCGTGAGCGGCCCACCGCTCCTGATACTCCGGCAGCATCTTCGCGGTAATGCCTGCGGTGAGTGGTGCCGCGTCCTCGAAGACGAGGTGGAACGTCGATCCGGAGAAGAACGACACGTTCACCACCGTAAGGTTGCGGCACAGGGAGTCGACAAGTGACTCCCTGAACTCGGCGAGCGTTGATGCGTCGTGGCAGCCGGAAATGATCTCGAACGCGCAGCGGTAATCGTCGACGTCCAGGATCGCCGGCGGTGCCCAGTTCGTCTGTGGCGTCATCGTGTGTGTGGCGTCATCGTGTGTGTGGTGTCATGGCGTGTGTGGTGTCGTGGCGATCCAGTGTCATGAAAAGGCTCCTCTAGCGACCGCCCGCAAAGTGTCCACCTATGTGGACTACATCACAACGAGCGACTCTCATAGATTTACATCACTCTCTCCGGATGTGCCAGGTACGGGGCCTTGACCTGCACAGATACCGGAGTGGGTGTGATGTAACGCCGAGTCATGAGGAGTCGCCATGCCACAGTCGCACGTG
Source organism: Gordonia sp. (in: high G+C Gram-positive bacteria) (assembly GCA_047605305.1). GTDB lineage: Bacteria > Actinomycetota > Actinomycetes > Mycobacteriales > Mycobacteriaceae > Gordonia. Next base: position 20 of record JASGFW010000079.1, on the reverse strand, counting down.
CTCGGGGAGGCACCTGTCCC
>JASGFW010000078.1:0-19036 GCA_047605305.1 Gordonia sp. (in: high G+C Gram-positive bacteria) | reverse complement strand
ACCTTGTCGAAGGCGGCGACAAAAGTGTCCGCATACCCCGCGAGGGTGGTCGCATCGGCCACTACCCCGAAGGTCGTTCTGGTGCCGAGAACCAGCGCGGTGACGGAAAACGAATAGCCGGCCAACGGTGAGAGCGGCGTGAGATATTCGATCTGCGCGCCCAGGATCGACCGTATCCGGGTGAAACCGGGGTTAATACCGATATGCACGTCGGGACTCATATGCGCCATCGACGCGTTGACCACCGCCCGCTGCAACGGCCATGGGAGGCGGGGCGCGGTGTCAGTGGCGGCCAATGCCAATTCCGGGCGTTGTTTCTCGATGAGACCGAGTTCGGCCTGGCTGCGCTGGATCTGCGCCGCCAGATCCGGTTGATCCAGCGCGAGATTGAGCAGCGAGACCGATACCGCGTTACCGGTGTGGCGGAACTGCGCGTCGAGAGTGACCGGCAACGTGACCCTCGCCAGCTTCGCGCCGGCCGAACGCTGCGCCGGCGGTGTGGTGCTCACCGCGGAACCTATTGCTGCGACCAATAATTCATGAACCGAAGCCTGATGGCTACGGGCGATGCGACGCACATCGCGCGTGGAAATACTGTAAAAAGCAACCTCGCGGCGCCCGGATCGGCTCAGTGCCGGCCACCCTCGTACATCCTTGGCCGCCTCCCACTGGCCTTTGAATGCCTCCTTGGCGGTGGCGAGTTCGGCTGGGTCCACGTCCGCGATGTGGAAACGGGGGCTGGCGGCGAACCGATCGAATTCGGCGAGATCCTCCGCTGACCCGTCGGCAAGCAGTGCGGCGAATGCGGCGCCGGCGATTCCGTCGGAGATGCTGTGGTGCACACGCAGCACCACTACCTGCCGCCCGGTGTTACGCGGAGTGTAGAGCGTGATGTGCCAGAACGGATCGGCACGACGTAACGGTGTCTCAAGCTCTTTGGCGATACGGACGTGCAGATCGGTCCGGTCACTGTACTCATCGGCGCTCACCTGCCGGTCGGCATCGACCGTCTCCGTGACGACGACTCGCGGAGCCCGCCAGCGCCCATTCGCGATTCCCATCCGGAAGATGTCGTAACGGGCAGCACGCTCGCGCACCCGCTCGCGCACCTCGTCGATATCGAGCCGGCGGGCATCCTCAGCAATTTCGAGGACCATCGCCCAGTGCATCGGACGCCGAGCGGTATCCATATGCAGATAGGTGTGATCCGGTGGCGCAAGCGTCACCGAAGTCAGGTCATCGGTGGCGGTGGTGTCGGTCGTCGGGCTCATCCGCGTGCCTCCGGAATCACAATCGATCGATAACGTTCGTTGTCGGGTTTCATCCCCGCGGCGACCAGTTCCCACAGCACCTCATCGGTGCCGCCGCCCACCCGGGCCAATTTCATGTCGCGCCACCACCGGCCGAGCGGCGTCTGGGTCTCCAGATAACCGATGCCACCGAAGATATGCAGGCATTCCGATGCTATTTCTTCACCGAGATTGGCCGCCGACGCCTTTAATGCGGCCGCAGTACGCAGGTTGATCTTTCCCTCGGCCGCCACACCGTCGAGTGAATAACGTAAAACGTCCAGACGCGCCTGCAGATCCGCGAGCCGAAGGCGCAGCGCCTGATGATCATAGAGGCGCTTGCCGAACTGGGTACGGTCAAGCATCCGGGCAAGGGTGACCGAAATCATCACCTGGCCGGCCGCGGCGATCTGTGCGGCAACCGAATAGCGTTCGTGCGCAAGGCCCCAACTAATCACCGCCAGTCCTGTTCCGGGACGCGCGATCAACGCATCCTCGGGAATCCAGGTGTCGATCTCGACCGGGGCGGTATCCAACGGCCCGGCACCCAGTTTCTCGTACGGCACACCGACTTTGACCTGCTCGACGGGAACGGCAGCCAAGGCCACATTTCCGTGTTGAGCGCCCGACTCATCACCGGACTCCCCATCTCCGCCACCGAGATCCCGGCAGACGACGAGCATCTGGTCTGCTATCGGTGAAAGCGAGACAAACTTTTTGCGGCCGACGATTCGGTATCCACCGTCCTCCGCGGTGATGGTGGTCTGCGCATTCTGCAGATCCGACCCACCGGATTCCTCCGATGCGCCAATGCATAGGACCGCATCTGCGGTGATCGCCCGCTCGGCGAGATCACGCAGGAAATCGGTGCGGCCGAAGCGGCGCAGGATCGCGATACCCGAATCGTGCAGGCTCACGCCGACGCCGATCGCTGCGGATCCGAGCGATCCGAGCTGACGACCGAGTTCGAAATGCTCGGCGAGGTCAGTGCTCTTACGCCCGTCCCACTTACGTGCGAATACCCCTTTGGCACCGAGATACTCGATGAGCGCTCGCGGGAATCGGAGTTCCCGTTCGGCCTGTTCAGTCCACTCCACGACACGGTTGTCGAATACTTCAGCCAACAGGTGCGCATAGGATTCCGGCGGCGCGGGAGCCTGCACAGTCATCGTAGATATCCTCTCGATACGGGGTCGTGGTCTTGGGCGCGGTGGGACTGGGATCCCGGTGGGAACTGGAGATTATCCGGCGACGCCAGCCACCTTGGCGCGGATACGGTCCTCCAGATCGGCGACCGTGGCGGATTCGAAAATCTCCTTCTCGGAGAGTTTCACACCAAGACGTTCCTCGATGGCGACGACACCGATGGCGATGGCGACCGAATCGAGTCCCAGATCATCGATCAGCCGGGCATCGTCGGTAATGGCACTGACCTCCAGATCGAGATCTTCGGCAAGGATCGAACGGAGTGCGTCGTGCACGGTGTCGGACATAAATCTTCTCCTCTAGTTGCGGCTCTTACGCCGTTTCTGCGTTACCGGCGGGGTGCTCGACCGGCGCCGGGGCGGGCTCTGCGAGCCCATGGCTACGTGCGAAACCAACGAGGGCTTCACAGATCTCGTCTGGCTGTTCCAGGTGTGGGTGGTGTCCGCGGTCGGGCAGTAGTCGGATGTCGGCGGCGACCGCTGCAACCCGCTCGATGCGGTCGAGTTGCGCGGTGGTGGCGTACTGATCGTGCTCGCCCTGCAGCACGAGCAATGGCGCGCTGATGCGACCGATATCGACCGTGATGTCGAAGTCGGCGAATTGCGGCGAGAGCCATACTCGTGACCACCGCCGGAACACCTCATCCGGGTCGTCATGAAACAGTGCGAGCGACCCGCGCACCTTATCCGCAAAGGAATTTTCGGTGGCACGGATCCCGGCGAGGGTGGCGGGCTCGACGAAGATATGCGGCGCGATGAGAGCAGCGCCCGCGACCGGATGATGTGCGGCATACAGCGCGGCGATGGTGGCGCCGTCGCTGTGCCCGACGAGCAATGGACGCCGGATATCGAACGCCGCCAGCACATCCACAAGCACACGTGTCGCTTCGTGGCGTAGGTAATCCGGGCCGCTTGGGCCGTGGCCTGCCGACCCGCCGTATCCGTGCCGGGAATACACCAGCGTGCTCGCGCCCGTCCGCTCGTGGAACATCGACGGTAAGCGTCCCCATTGGCCCGCCGAACCCAGGCCCTCATGCAGAAATACCGCGACTGGCAGATCGCGGCTACCGCTATAGCGCAGGTATTCCAGGTCACCGAGGGGGTGAGTCAGGATCGGCACACTATCACCACCCGTGGTTGGAGACGTCGAACATGTTGGCGCCCAATTGCACACGTCCCACGAAGGATAGACAGTCGGCGGGTTTCGCCGGCATGATCGAACAGAACTGCACCTCACGCACGAGACGCTGCATCGGGGTATCCGCGGCCATCGCCGCCGATCCCGTCAACTGCACCGCCCGGGCGGCCAGCGACTGAGCGGTGACACCCAGGTGGTACTTGGCCGCATAGACAAGCGCATTCGTCGGTGTCTGCGAGCGCTGTTGCGTCACCGCGCGCGCAGCCGTCATCGTCAGCGCGCGGGCTGCGGCCAAATCGACGGTCATCGAACCCAGTGCGGCAATCGTGGCCGGATCGGTACGGCGGTGATCGTCGGCATCCACCCGTCCCGTGACGAAATCGACTATCGCGCTGGCTAATCCAAGATACGCACCGAGATATCCACCGGCCATCCAGTGAGGTTCACGCACCGCCTTGAACAGTGACATCCCCTCGACTCCAAGGAAGAGCCGTTCACGAGGTATTTCAGTGTCGGTCAGATACATCGCGGCAGTGGAGGTACCGGCAAGGGCCGTACCATTCCATTGGGCGTCGAAGCTCACTCCCTGGTCAGTACCGGCCACGACGAAATGCGATACTTCAAAATCATTCTCGGCATCCTGCGGGCGGGCGGTAACCACGTAGTAATCGGCCACTCCGGCAAGCGATACGAAGGATTTGCGGCCGTTGATGACGAAATGATCGGGTTCACTACGGTAGGTGGTGGTAATACCGCGTAACCGCGCTCCATTCCCGTATTCGGACGCGGCCGATGCGAATAACTTCTTCCCGCGAATGATCTCGTCGACAACCCAGTCCCGGAACGCCGAACCTACCGAACCCAGCGCATCTGCGTCGGCGTCAAACAGCGAGCCAATCGCAACGTTATGCATGTTATAGCCAAGCGCCAGAGCGCCATTCGCCGCACCGATGTGCGCGAGCACCTCGGTGTAATCGGCGAAGTCGAGGCCAAGGCCACCACGATCGGTCGGGATGAGCGCGGCGAGCAGCCCTGACTCACGGATCAGTGCATAGGCACTGGACGGTGGCCGCTGCCCGGTGTCGATCGGGTCAGCGAGCGCTTCCAGATCTGCGGCGATGTCATTGACAAGCCCGAGTGCGGTCTCACGTGGCGAGGTCGTAACAGCGGTCATATCAGTTCTCCACGGGCAGGCCGAGATCACGGGCGATCATGATCCGCAGCAGATCGTTGGTGCCCGCGTAGATGGATGCGGCGATCGCCCCCGAGGCGTCAATCGCGAATCCGGAATCCGCGATCACCGCACGTGCGCCGAAAAGTGGGCCGGCGATGGTCTGGAATTGCAGCAGATCCTGCGCGCAGGAGATCTTGACCATCGCGGCGTCGGTCGATAGCGAACGCAGCGGTGTGGATTCATCATCGATGCGCCGGGCCATGTCATAGACGAGGCTGCGTACCCGATGCGCGAGGATCGCCAGATCAGCAACCCGCGAGGCCACCAGCGGACTTGATCCGAGCGGGTGGCCGAACTGTTCGCGAGACGTCAGCCATTCGGTTGCCTGTTCCAGTGTGCGGCCCATGATGCCGATGGCATAGCTCATCAGCAACGCCCGCTCCCAGGTTGTGGTCGCGGTGAGGAAGGCGAGGCCAGAACCCTCGTCGGAGACGAAATCGGCATCCGTCACCGATACGCCATCGAAATCTATTGCACCCATGGGAACTTCGGTCAAGGCCAATTTCGCGAAGGGTTCACCGCGAACGACTCCCGGCCGGTCGGCGGGAATGAGTAGCGAACTCAGTGCGAACGGATGCCGCGCGGCATCGGTCCGCGCGAAGGTCAGCACCAGATCGGCGGCGGGTGCCGCGGTGACATATGCCTTGCGGCCGTTCAGCTGCCATGATCCGTCGGCGGAACGGGTCGCCGCAGTGCGCATCGATAGCGGATCCGAGCCGCCGGTTTCCTCGGTGAGCGCGTGACACAGTAACAGCGAGCCGTCGAGAAGACTCTCGTGATACGGGGCGAGGGGCTGGCTCGCGATAAAGCTCAGCGGCCATTGGATGCCGAAGAGCTGGGAGGCATAGGCGTAGCACAGACCGGCAGGTATCCCGGCGCGGCCGATACCCTCGACCACCGCGACGGCATTGGTGATCTGTCCGCCACCGCGGACACCGCGCAGAGAATCGGCGAACGCAGCCCGCACCGACGGTGCCGCGAGCAGGCTACGCCAACTCTGCCGGTAATCGCCGGTACCGAATTGTTGTGCAATTTCCGATAATTCAGCGGAGGTAGCAGCCGCGATCCGGGCCGGGTCAACAGAAATGGTGGCGGTCATCGGCTCTGCACGCCTAGCGCGTCACCGACAGCGGCGTGCAATGTTGTCGGGGTGCGGAAGTTGCGGGCGACGACGAGATTCTCCGGCAGCCGTTGACCCACCCGCTCTTCCAATTCGGCCACGATGTTCACCAGCGTCAACGAGTCGAGCAATCCGGTGAGCAGCACCTCGGTATCGGGTTCGACAGTCTCAGCACGACCGGATCGACGTGCGATGGCAGCTGAGACGATCGCGCACACCTCTTCTACCGTGATAGTGGTACTCACCTGCGAATCCTGCTGTGTCATCGATTCTTCTCCTCATCAAATAGGTGTGCGGCGATTTCGGCGAGCCGGATACGGTCGATTTTTCCCCTGAGGTTGATCGGGAACGGCGATTGCGCGCGAATAGAGTCGGGTTGTGCAGCCGCGGGCAGATGATCGCGCAATGCCCGCTCGGTGGCCGCAAGCGCCGGCGACACCACGGTGCTCGATGTGGTTCCGGGATCAATAAACACCGTGATGCGGGTGTCGGTGCCGTGTGCGACCGCCGCAGCCCCGACCAGAGGAACCCCGGCACGTTCGCTCCCCGCGAGCGCGATGGCTTCCATACCCGTCAGATCGATACGATGGCCGCGCCGCTTCACCTGATCGTCGCGACGGCCAGCGAGCACCAGGCGCCCACCCCCGTCGTACCGGGCCCGGTCCCCAGTGCGGTACGCGCGTCGACGCACCCCGTCCGCGAACTCGGCCTCTGTCGTGGGATCGACGAGCACACCGTCGATCACGTATCCGGTGAGCAGAGTGGGCCCGGCCACAACGAGTTCATCATCGATGATCACCGTGTGCACGCCGTCGATCGGCTCACCGATCGACACCGGCTCGCCCACCCGCCACTCCCGCATATCGGCTGCGGTGCACACATTGGTTTCGGTCGGTCCGTACCAGTTGTGCACCTCGGCCTCGGGAAAGGTATCGAGCAGTTCTGCCAGTGCCGGCGCCGGATAGGGCTCTCCCGCGAATACGATCGCACGCAACGCCACCGGCTGGCGCTGGGACCGCTGCGCGGTGACCACGCCACGTAACAGGGTCGGCACCGCATACGCCACAGTGATCGCGTGTTCAGCCAGCCACTGCACGGTGTCGGCGGGAAAGGGTTTGAGCCAGTCCGGCAAGAGCACCGCCCGCGCCCCGGCTAATGCGGTAGCGAATAGATCGAAAGTACTTAGATCGAAAGTGAGCGCGGCCTGCGCCGCGACGCGGTCCTCGGCATGCAGATTCACCCGGGCGGCCGCCCAGCGGGCGAAATGCGCCACCGCCGAGGCGCCGAGCAGAACACCCTTGGGCAGCCCGGTACTTCCCGAAGTGAACAGCAGGTAGCCGCCCACCTCCCGAGGATCGCCGTCCTCGTTAAGCCATGGTCCGGCGGGGTTGGCCAGTACCGTGAGAACCAGATTGTTGGGCAGCGACTCACTGCGCAGCGCGGTTTTCTGTTCTGGGCCAGCCGATTCCAGTTCGTCGATACCGGTGCCGGCTGCGGCGATCACATGAGAGAGACATGCCTGGCGAAGCAGCGCGCTCGTGCGTGCGCGCGGATCTCCGACGTCGAGCGGCGCGACCACCGCACCCGTCGCGATGACCGCATGAATCGCGACGATCGCCTCTCCCGACCGTGGCAGGTAAACACCGACCGCGCTGCCCGGCCCCACTCCGGCGAGTCGCAGTGCATCCGCGACCTGCGACACCGTGGCGAACAGTTCCGCGTAGGTGACCTCGCGTGACTCCCATTCGAGTGCACAACGCTGTCCGTATGCGACCGCGGCGTCGGCCAGAATCTGTGCCAGCGCACCGGATTCCATGCCAGTGCGGGGCGCCGTGGTCGTCGATGGCGAATCCATGCTCAGCCTTGCCCGGTATCGGTGTCGAGCAGTGGCCGCAGCGCCTTCTTGTCCATCTTGCCCAGCGGGGTCAACGGCATAGCGTCGATAATGCGTACCTCGTCGGGCGCCTTGTAGGCGGCCAGACCCGCGGCGGCGAGGAAACGGGCCAGTTCACGGCGCTTAGGAGGTGCCGACGCCGTCGGTTCCGTCACGATGAATGCGACGGTGCGTTCCCCCAGTACCGGATCGGGAGCGGCAATCAATGCGACCGAACGGATGTCGGGGTGTGTCAGCAGCACCCCCTCGACCTCGGTCGCGGCAATTTTCTCTCCGCTACGGTTGATCTGATCCTTAATCCGGCCGGACACAATAAGGTGCCCACTGTCGAGCCTGCGCACCAGATCGCCGGTGCAGTAGTAGCCGTCAGCGGTGAACGACCGCGAATTATGTTCTGCTGCGTCGAAATACCCGCGCAACGTGTAGGGACCGCGAACGATGAGCTCACCGACCTCCCCGTTCGGCAGGTCGTTACCGTCCTCGTCAACCACCCGAATCTCGTCGTACTCCGACACCGGTGCACCCTGGGTGCTACACAACAGATCGACATCGTCATCGAGATATGTTGCGCAGAAAAGCCCTTCGGACATTCCGAGGATCTGCTGCAGGGTGATACCGAATTCGTCGACGACGCGCCGCGCCTCATGGTCGGAGAGCCGCGCCGAGCCTACCTCGATGACCCGCCATGTCGTCAGATCTGCGCTCGTACGGGCGCGTTCGTCCAGCCATGGCGGTACCAGATGCGGGTTGATCGAGGTGATCGTGACGCCCTCACGCTCGATCAGCTCGAAGCACACAGACGGATCGGCGTTGGGCGCCAACACCACCGTGCCGCCAACACGTAAGGCCGCGAGAATTCCGGGACAGTTCCAGGTGTAGTTGAACGCGATCGGCAACACCGCCAGGTACACGGTTGTCGCGTCGAATCCGGCACGCTGGCCTGCGGCCCGCGAATTGTACTGATAATCATCGTGAGTGCGTCCGATGAGTTTGGGCATTCCCGTTGTTCCACCGGACAACAGCAGTAGTGCGATATCCGACGATACGGCGGTGTCGGCGATGGCATCGCTGCCATGCCCGTAGAGCGTGTCGAAATGCCGGAACCGTTCGTCGCTGGCGTAATCGCCCAGTTCGCCAACGATCACCGCGGTACGTACCGAGGGCACCGAGTCGAGAACCTGGAGGGCTAACGCACGGTGGTCAAATCGGTTGAGCACCTCGGTTGTCACGTAGACGACGGCCTGGGTGGCGCGCGCGAGATGCCCGATCTCAGCATGACGGTGGCCCGGTTGCGTATGCACCGGAACCGCGCCGAGCCGTTGCAGCGCAAACCAGATGATGATGAATTCGCTGACGTTGGGCAGTTGCAGCAGTACCGCATCACCGGTGCCCACACCGAGTGTGCGCAGGCCATTGGCCACCTCGGTGGCGCGATCGGCCAACTCCCGATAGGTGATCCGCTTATCCCCGTCGACCACTGCGGTCGACGAACCGAAGTTCTCCGCCCATTCGTCGAGGCTGGCACTGAAGGTCTTGCCCTCCCACAGACCGAGTTCACGGTAGCGCGCGATGTACTCGGCGGGCCAGTCAGGCACCTTGTCCCGGATCGTCGCGGCATTCAGTATCGGCGAACTCGTCATCGCTTACCCCTATCTCGCCTGGAAGATCGGTATATTCGGTTCATTCAGACACCATCTCGGCGACCTGATCGTCACTCATATCGGCGATTTCGCAGTAGATCTGCGCTACTGCCTCAAGCCGTTGCGGGTCACTGGCGCGGGCGAGCATCCGTTCGGCAAGCCCACGCACCGTACGGCCCAGGAATAGATCACCGACCGACAGTTCCTGCGTATCAAGGCCCTCCATAATCCTGGCCACCGCGGTGGTACCGCGTACCGAATCACCGCCGACACGGAAGAAATCGTCATCGATGCCGACCCGCTCGGCGTCAAGAATCTCGCCGAGGATCAGCGTCAGCGCCCGTTCCACGTTGGTTCGGGGTGCGACGTAATCATCGTCGGCGTAACGGCGTTCGGTGATGGCCAGGATCGCATTCTGATCGACTTTTCCGTTGCCGGTCAACGGGATCGCATCGGCTATCTCGATGAGTTCAGGAATCATGTAGCTCGGCAACAGCGTGGTCAACGCCTCGCGGGCGGTGTTCTCCAAGCGGGCCTGATCAACCCCGGAATCCGCCGACGGGACGACGAGCGCACACAGCCGCGCCGCACCGCGCCGGGTGTTGATAACCACCACCGCGTCGCCCACCCCATCGACGCTACGCAGCGCCGCCTCGATCTCGCCGGGTTCGATCCGGTAGCCGCGCAGCTTGACCTGTTTGTCGATCCGACCCAGGAATTCGATCTCTCCGTCACCGCGGTAACGCACCAGATCCCCCGTCCGGTACCAGCGATGCCCGTCATGCTCAACGAAACGTTCCCGCGTCCGATCGGGATCACCGAGGTATCCGTCGGCCAGACCCGTTCCGGCGATCCACAGTTCGCCGGCTACCCAGTCCGGGCAGTCCGCGCCACTGTCGGCGGCCACCACCCGGGCGCCGACTCCCGCTAATGGACGGCCGAAGGGAACAGTTGTCCAGTCGGGTGTAGTTGAGTGGTCGGCACTCGAATCCCCTGCGCCCGCATCCCCGGTAGCCGGGTCTGCGATGCTTCGGGGGACAACACACAGTGTGTGGTGGATCGATGTCTCGGTGCACCCGCCGAGACCGGCGAACACCGCATCGCCAGCACACAGCGCGAACACCCTGCGCGGCAGATCGATGCCAACCCGATCGCCGCCAACCACCACGGTACGCACCGAACGCAGCGCGTCGGTACCCTGCGCAGCGGTCAGTACCATATCGAGAATGCCTGGTACGCAATAGAGTTGAGTCACATCGAAGGTATCGATCAACGCGGCGATACGCTGCCCGTCGCGGCGGGTGCTCTCGTCGATCATCACCACCGACCCACCGATGTCGAACAGGCCGAAGGTGTCCTCGATGGAGAGATCGAATTCGAGCGCCGACAGCGCGATCGAACGGTCCGCCGCAGTGAGATCGAAGGCATCCCGGCAGCGTTCGAGGGTATTCATCACCGCACCGTGGGAAACGACAACACCCTTCGGGGTACCGGTGGAGCCCGATGTGAACAGAATGTAGGCACTATCGGTGTCGGGCCCGGAATAGATGGGGAAATCATCGGATTCACCGGCGAGCGCCTCATCGAGGACGAGTACCGCGATATCCGAGTCGTCATCCCGGATGCCGCGGTCGGCGACGATGGCGACCGCGACCGCAGCGATCGTCTCCATCTCGGTGCGCCGCGCCGACGGCTGGTCCATTCCGATCGGCAGATACGTCGCCCCGGCCGCGAGCACGCCGAGCACCGCCACGATCTGGGCGGGACCCTTGGGCACCTGAATCGATACCACCGCCCCCGGCGTGACCCCGGCCGCGCGCAACGCGGCGGCCACCCGCAACGCGCGGTCAGCGAGTTCCCCGTAACTCAACGACGCCGGCGCCCCCTCAGCGTCGAGATGGCACACCGCAACCGACTCCGGATTCTCGGCAGCAACCTCGAAAAACCTCTGATGCAAGAGCTTTCGTGATCTCTGTGCCGGACGGAAATTATCGGCACGTCGCCGCTCAAGTTGCGCAGCATCCGGTTGCACACCCAGCGGGCGATCCCAGTCGGCGTCGGCGTCGGCGGCCAGCAGCCGGTCGAGGCTCTCGCTGTATCGCGCGAACATCGCATCGATCACCCCGGGCAGGAAGGCGTGTTCACGGACATCCCAGTTCACCAGTAGTCCGCCGCGCAGTTCCACCACCTGCGCATCGAGAACGACCTGCGGTCCCTGCGAAACGATCCACACCGGATCACCGAACTGCGCGATCACCGAATCGGCGAAGAGTTCACCGAGATCGAGACCGCTGGTGTAGACGACGGGAGCCAGCACCGCCTCACCCCGGTAACGGCCGAGGTCACGGATCACGTCGAGGCCCGGGTAGGCCGCGTGCAACGCGCTAGAGTGCAGGCTCTCCTGTAGTTCCTTGGCGAATTCGAGGAATGGTTTTGTTTCCGTGGTGTCGACGGTGACCATCACCGAACTACTGAAATCACCGACCAACCGGGCCACGTCGGGATGGAAAGGCTCACGGTTGAACAACGGAAGGTTAAGCAGGAAGCGCTGCGCGCTCGACCAACGTCCCACGACGTCGGCGAACACCGCCGCGAGGACCACCGCGGGAGTCACGCCGCGACGATGCGCCGAGCGCAGGAGATTAGCCTTCTGCTCGGGGGTGACGTGGTAGTTACGCCGCGTGGTGAGGTGCGGATCGACCCGCTGCGCCTCGGGCACCAACGGCAGCTGCGGCGGATCGGGCAGATCCTGAAGGTGATCACGCCACCAACGCTGTTGCACGGCGCGCTCCTCGCGGTTCGCGTGGCGCTTCTGCGCGAGATAGTCACGGTATTGGTAGCCGATCGGCCCGAGGGATGCCTCCCGACCGGTGTAGAAGGCGGCCAGATCAGCCATCAAGGTGCGGTAGCTCATCGCGTCGGCGGCCAGCATGTCGACATCGACATGCAGGCGGGTACGGCCCTGCGGCAACAGCGTCAGCGTCACGTCGAAGACGTGGCCGGCGGCCACATCGAGCAACTGATGCGACTTCACATGCCGCAACTGCTCAAGTTCGGCTGCAAGAGCGTCAGAGTCACGATCGCGGAGATCACGCACGGCGAATACCGCCGGTGACGGATTCTCCTCGACCCGCTGGGTTCCGTTCTCCAAAAACCGCGCCCGCAGCATCTGATGACGCCCGACAAGATCATGCACGGCACGCTCAAGGCGCTCGGGATCGAGATCAGCACCATCGAATTCGGCATAAAGATGTGCGGCCACACCACCCATCGACTGTTCGTCACGCCGGCCAACCCAATACGCATGCTGCATGGTTGCCAGGGCGAAGGTGTCATCGGAGTCGTCGTCGGCGTCAGAGGCGCCGGGCGAACCGATGTCCGTGGCGGAGTCCGCGGTCGACGCAACCCCCACTCGACCGCGCTGCTGCGCGAGTAACGCCTCCCATGCGGCGATGGTGGGTTGCTTCGCGAGCGCCGCGAAGTTCACGTCATATCCTCGCTCACGCAAGAATGACGCGATATGAATCATGCCCATCGAGTTCAAGCCGAATTCGATTAGATCGTCATGATCGGTTGCCTCCTCGATGTCATCCTCAAGGTGATCGGCGAGAAGACTGCGGAGATCCACGTCTACGGCCTGGTGTGCGCTGGTCATACATCCCTCCGGTGATGGATCGGTGGCATTAGTCGTCGAACGCAAACGGTGTCGATCTCTCCGTTTCCCGGACTCACTAGCCGGGGCGCCGCGCCGGCACGGCCGTCGCAACGCGGCCCCGGCACCTAAAGTGAGGTTAGCCTAAACAACATTGACTAATGTAGCAGGGTGACCAAATTCAACGAGGTTCGCCACGAATTGCTACGACGCCGCCTAGCGAAAGCGGGCATCAGCGGACCCGAATACGTAACCTCGCCAACACTAGTCGCGGGCACCGAATCAACCGCGGCACCGACGCCGCCGGCGAACGGCGATTTGGGGCCGGGAGAAGCGAGGATGTGGAAGATCTACCAGTTCGATCCGACCTCGATCTCGCACAACATCGGCCTCATCTTCGACTTCACCGAAACCTTCTCCGTCGCTCGGGCTGTCGCCGCCGTCGAAGTTCTGATCGCTCGGTGCACAGTCTTTCGTTCGGTGATCAACGACGACACCGGATCTGCGCGACGCGTGGAGATCACCCGGGACGGGGTGTGGACGACTCCCGAAACTACTTGGGAATGGGGATCTTTCCCATCCAATACGGCCGCACAACAACATTCGTCGACGTGGCAGTCCGCGGAGATCGAACGTGACGCGCAGGCACTGGGCCGCACCCCCTTCGACCTCACCACCGAGCCGCCGTTGCGGGTCCGGATTTACTCGCGTGCGGACTCCGGCACCAGCGTGGTGCTCGTGGTCCATCACATCGCCGTCGACGCGACCTCCTGGCCCGCGCTGATCGAGACATTGATCACCGGCCAGTGGCCGCAGGACCACGCCGCACGAGTACCCGCACCGCAATCGTCCGCGGCGCCCGATATCGACTCCGCACTGCGCCACGCGTTGAATACGTGGGGGGCGCACGACGTACGGTATCCACTGTCTGGCGCGCTGCCCCACGACACCGCCGAGCAAAGCTGGCTCGCACCGCTTGACGACGGCGTCGGGGAGAGAGTGGTGCGCCCCGTCGACTCCGCCACCGTCAAGGCATTGCAGGAGATTTCACCGGAGGTTTACGCGACCGTCAACGCACTCCTGCTGACGGTGTGCGCGCTGGGCGTCTACGCGGTGACCGGCGCGGCCGACCACGTACTTGTGGTACCCGCCGACAATCGGCACCCCGCACACTCTCCCGACCGCGTGGGCTACAGCGGAAACATCATTCCCAAACGGTTCCAGCTCGATCCAGCGGCGACGGTACGACAGACGCTGCGGGAATCGGCGGAACGCATATATGGGTCAATGGAATTCGCGGCAATCGATTACGGCACCATCCTCACCGCACTACGGGGTGCCGGTGGCCGATTCCCGGTTGCCGAGATAATGGCCTCGGTACGCGATGCCCCACACCGGGGGGTACGTATTCCCGATGACGTCGAGGTGCGGTGCCGGTCCATATTCACCGGCCTGGCCAATTATCCGCTGAACTTCGCCTTTGAATTCGACGCGGACGACTCCCTGCACCTCGAGCTCGATTATCAACCCGCAGTAGTCGATTCCGGTCGTGCAGAGGCAGCCGCCAACACGGTTATCGCTCTGCTGCAACACATTCCGTCGTCACTGGATCGACCACTGGGCGAGCTGATCGCCACGGTCGGTCCCGAGCGAAAGTCCGTCGGGGGCTGATCCGATGCCGGCGCGCCGGCATCGGATCAGCAGCGGGGACGGTTACCGGTGCGCCTGCGCGGCGCGCCGGTAACCCCGTACGGCGAGCGGAATGAATACGACCAGCAATCCGAAGGTCCATGCGAGTGTTGCGGCGAGCGGACCCGCCACCGCACCACCCTCGGTGAGTCCGCGCATGGTATCGACCGCCGTGCTCATCGGCTGATAGCGCACCACCGGCTGCAACCAGCCCGGATACTCGGTAACCGGAGCAAATCCGCTATTGAAGAACAACATGAGCAAGAATAGTCCGCCGAGCTGCTGAATTGCCGCCTGCCCCGAGGATACCGTCGCCAACGCCAGTACCGGGATCGCAAAGCCGATCGCGAAAATGATGGGAACTACGATCGCCCCCACGCCCGCGATAATCCCCTGTTCAAACCGAAAACCGAGTGTCATCGCGATGACGAACAGGATCACGGTACCCACCGCGGTGCGCAGCCCTTCGGCGAGTAGACGTCCGGCAACGAAACCGGAACGGGGCACGGGCAGTGTCCACAATCGCGAGAGCAGACCCGAATCACGTTCATGGGCAAGGGTGATCGCGGTGGCTAGGGTGCCGAACATTGCCCCGGCCAACGCCACCAACCCGGCGTTGCGGTAGACGCTGTCACCGCCGCCCATCGCACTGATCGTCTTGCCGAGCACCAACTGGAACATCAACAGCATGAAGGCCGGAAAGGCCACCGACTGCACGACGATCCCCGGATCTCGGCTCCACGAACGCAATAGCGCACCCGCGTGGACCGTCGACTGCCGCAGCAGCCCGACCGACCGGCGAGCTGGCCACGTCCTCGACTCGATCTCCCTTATTTGTGTCTGAGTCATCGCTTCACCTGCGCTCGTCCGCTCCATAGGATTGTCAGCCACCCGGCCGCGAGCAGGCCGAATGACCAGACCAGCACTGCGGTCAGTTCCGGCGTCTGCGGCGAGGCGAGTCCGCGCAACGCCTCGGCGAATACCGACAGCGGCTGATTACGCACGAAGGATTGAATCCAGTGCGGAAATGACTCGGCCGGAACCAATCCCGTTGACGCCATGATCGCGACCAATTCCGGGATCATCATGATGCTGACGAGTCCGGCCGAATTGCGCGTGCGGGAACCAATCGCATCGGTGAACAGGCTCAGGGATAGCCCGAAGACGATCACTAGCACAAAGAACCCAAGCGTGTCGACGATGGAACCGTGGAACCCGAAGCCCAGCGACGCACCGATCAGCAGACCGCCAGCAAGCGTGATCAGCAATCGCGCGAGTACCCATGACATTCGCGACAGGATCGGAGCCGATCTCGGGATCGGCAGAGAGACAAGGCGTTCACGCATTCCGGCACGGGCGTCTCCAGCTGCCGTCTCGGTGGCCACGATCGCCGTGAACAGACATGCCTGCAACAGGATTATGGGTGTGAGGTATTGCGCGTAATCCAGCCCGGTCAATTCGAAACGACGGTGCAACGGCACGAAAAAGCAGATGAAGAACACCACCGGACTCAGGAATGCGAGGACGACATCACCGGACCTCGCGGCCGCCTTGAGTTTCTGTACCGAAAGTGTTGCAGTGGCCGTGACCAGGCCCACGGACGTGCGGGTGGCGGTACCGGCCCGCGGGCGGGTGTGGACGGGATCGAGCGAGGTCGTCATCAACGACTCCCGGTGAGTTGCAGGAACACCTCGTCAAGCGAGGGCTGACGCAAACCAACATCGACCACCGAGATTGATGAACCCTGTAGCCGGGCAATGACATCGGCGACCGTACCCATCCCATCCGGGGCACGCACCACGATCTTCGGATGCGCCGCGGCCGCAGTGGGTGACGCCCCGGCGCCGGGGGCCTCAATGATCTCAAGACCGTCGAGCAGATCCACGACGCGAGCAGCGTCTCCGCGGTTGTCGAGGTTGAGTTCGCAGACCGCCGCTCCCGCTTGTTGTTTGAGTTGTCCAGGTGTTCCCTCTGCGACAACCGACCCACGGTCGAGCATGACGATCCGATCAGCAAGCCGATCGGCCTCTTCAAGGTATTGCGTGGTCAAAAGGACGGTGATGCCCTCGGCACGAAGTGCGGAAACTGTCTCCCACACAGCCGTTCGGCTACGCGGATCGAGACCGGTGGTCGGTTCATCGAGGAACAACACCTCCGGACGAGTGACCAGCGCGCTGGCGATGTCGACACGGCGGCGCATACCGCCGGAGAGGGTACCGACCCGCTGCGTGCGGACCGATTCGAGATCGAACTGTTCGAGTAGTTCGCCGACCCGGTCAGTCAGTACCCGGCCGCGTAATCCGGTGAGTTTGCCGAAAACGGTGAGATTCTCGACGGTGGTCAGCGACTCATCCAGAGCAGCGTATTGACCAGTGAGCGAGATCAATTCACGAACTCGTCCGGCGTCAGCAACCACATCGTAACCACATATGCGCGCGGTACCCGAGGTTGGTCGCGCCAACGTCGCAAGCAGTGTCACCGTGGTGGTCTTGCCGCTCCCGTTGGGCCCCAACAGCCCGAGTACCTCACCCCGTTGGATATCGAACGACACCCCGCGCAGGGCGTGTACCTGTCCGTACTCCTTTGTCAGATCAGAGATCTCGATCGCCACATCCGAAGACACCGTCGTCCTCCTCGCCCAGGCATGACGCGCGCGGTTCGTTACCGCCCGCCACGTACTTAGGCAAGCCTAGACTAAATTGCGGCATCTCCGACAGGGTGCGTCGGAGACGCGTTCACTCCGATATCACCGCGACACCCGGAATAACACTCCCACAGAACCTGGCGAGGACCGCGATCACCTGGTCAAGCGGTTCAACCGTGCGTTGCGTCTGGCACAATCCGACCGCGCCCTCAACTGCCGCAATGACCAGATAGGCCAACGAATCCGCGCGATCGGGATCAACCCCGTCATGTAGGAAGCGGGCGGCGACAAGACGCCGCCACTGACCGAAAACCTGATCCGCCTCGTCGGCGACGGCCGGTTCGGACCTGCGAGCGAGCCCGCCGGCAAGCACCGGACACCCGCATTGGTAGTCGGTGGCGATGAGCATGTCGCGCCAGATGCCACCGACTTGGATCACCGTCTCGGCCGGGGAACTATCGTTGCGGCCACCGAGCTTTCGGGAGATGTTCTCCCCGGCATAGCGCACCGCTTCGGTCATCAGTTGCGTCTTACCACCCGGAAAGTGGTGGTAGATCGAGCCTCGGGGGGCCGCGCTCGCCGCGATCACATCGCCTATCGACGTGGCGGCAACCCCGTCGCGGCCGATGAGGTCGGCGGCGTGAATGATCATTCGCTCGCGCGGACCGTCGGAGTCGGCACCGTAGCCGCTCGCGCTTGACCGGTGCGGCTGATCTGCCATCCTCGACGTCACCCCAATATAGATATTCGTAACCGGCACCTGCTATGCCACCATACATAGCCTGGCGGCGTGGGGGATGCTTCGACAATCCGAGGTAAGTAGGCAGCCACGACATCATCGGATGACATGCCGAAGGCCGGCCACCCCGTGGGGGGGTGACCGGCCTTCGGTGTGTCTGACTAGATCCAGACGGAGGGATCAGAATCCCTTACCTGTCGGAGACAGGATCAGAATCCCCTACCTGTCGGAGACAGGATCAGAATCCACCGCCGAAGTCATCGCCGCCACCGGGGATAGCCGGAGCCGGGTTCTTCTCCGGCTTGTCGGCGACAACCGCCTCGGTGGTGAGGAACAGGGCTGCGATGGACGCGGCGTTCTGCAGCGCCGAGCGGGTGACCTTGACCGGGTCGTTGATGCCGGCGACGAGCAGATCCTCATACTCGCCGGTCGCGGCGTTGAGGCCGGTTCCCTTGGGCGAGTTCAGGACCTTGTCAGCGACGACGCCGGGCTCGAGGCCGGCGTTGATGGCGATCTGCTTGGCCGGAGCCGACAATGCGACGCGCACGATGTTTGCGCCGGTGGCCTCGTCACCTTCGAGTGCCAACGCGTCGATAGCGGCCTCCGACTGCAGCAGGGCCACGCCGCCACCGGCGACGATTCCCTCTTCGACGGCAGCCTTCGCGTTACGCACGGCGTCCTCGATGCGGTGCTTGCGCTCCTTGAGTTCAACCTCGGTAGCAGCACCGGCCTTGATGACCGCGACGCCGCCGGCCAGCTTGGCCAGCCGCTCCTGCAGCTTCTCGCGGTCGT
>JASGFW010000077.1:0-19092 GCA_047605305.1 Gordonia sp. (in: high G+C Gram-positive bacteria) | reverse complement strand
TATCCGAGCCGACCCCTTATCCGAGCCGACCCCTTATCCGAGCCGACGCGGTCCGGTGTCCGTGGTATTGGGCACCGGACCGACTCGTATTTGCGCGTTGAGTACGGCCGCCGCTTCCGGTGACGCCAGGATCGGGTCGACGGAGATTTCCCGGATCTCGGGAATGTCATAGGCCAGCGTCGATAACCGCAGCAGCAGATCCACTAGCTTTGTGCGATCGGCGGGCGCCTCTCCCCGGTATCCGTTAAGCAGCGATGCCGACCGGGGTTCGTCGATGAGGTCCTCGGCATCGGCTACGGTCATCGGGATGGCCCGATACCCTTCGTCGGCCAATAACTCGAATGTGCGTCCGGACAGCCCGAATGAGATGAGGGAACCGAAGGACGGGTCATGACGTACGCGCATCATGGTGCCGATCCCCTTGGGCGCCATCTTCTGCACATGCAGCACACTGTCGCCGGTCAGTGCGGTTAATTCGGCGAAGGCGGTGACCACGGCCGTCGCATCGGGCAGATCCAGGCGCGCACCCTCGCGGTCGAGACGGCCCCGCCATCCTTCCGATGTCGCCTTCACCGCAACCGGGAAGCCCAGTTCACGCCCGGCCGCCGACGCCTCATGCATCGTGGTGACCTCACGGAACGGCTCGACGTCGATGCCGTAGGCCCGCAACAGCCTGGCACTTTCGATGTGATCGAGTATCCGGCCGCCATCCCCGTCAGCGCCCGACGGCGCGAGTGACTCCATAGCTTCGCGCACCCAGGTGCGGGCGGCCTCCGCATCGATGCCGTCCGGCCGGCTGATCTCCGGCTCGGGACGGGCCCGCCACTTCGCGTATTGCCAGGACCGGGCCAATGCGATTGCGGCCCGCTCGGGAGAAGAATATGAGGGGATCGATCCCCACTCGGGCAGCCCCGAGACTCCGGTGCGCATCAATCCCGGCGGCACCCCCTCCACCGCCAGGAAGGTGGTGACGATCGGTTTCGGTCCGTCGGCCGCGGGGCTGTTCGCGGCCGCCATCAGCGCCCGCGCATGCCCGTCCGCATCGACGGCGACGGGCGGCACGAACACCACCAGCACGGAGTCGATCGTGGGTGCTGCCATGGCGGCGCTGACCGCCGCTTCGAATTCCTCCTTCGACGCTCCGGCGCCGAGGTCGATCGTGTCGATGACGTCCAGGCCGCCGGTACGCGCGGCGTCGGCGGCGAGGCTACCGAGCACCGACGAGTTCCCGATGATGCGGGTACGCGGCCCGCGCGGCAATGGTTGATAGGCGAAAAGTGTTGCACAATCGAATAATTCGGGAATTGTATCGACCTGGATAACACCGGCCTGCGCCAGCACCATCCGTGCGATGCGATCGTCGAGGCTGGCTGCGGAGGTACGCGCGGCCCGCACCGGACTCATTGCGCCCTTGCCGGATTTGACGGCGACGATCGGCTTGGATCTCGATACCCGCCGGGCGATACGAGAAAACTTGCGCGGATTTCCGAAGCTCTCCAGGTATAGCAACACCACGTCGGTGGCGGTATCTGAATCCCAGTATTGCAGCAGGTCATTTCCCGAGACGTCGGCCCGGTTTCCTGCGGAGACGAATGTCGACAACCCGATCTGACGCCGGGCCGCGGTATCGAGAATCGCGATGCCCAGCGCGCCGGACTGACAGAAGAAACCGACCCTCCCGGCCGCCGGGATACGCGGTGCCAGTGTGGCGTTCAGCGCGATACCCGTGTCATTGTTCGCGACGCCGAGGGCGTTGGGCCCCACCAGACGCATGCCGTGCGCGCGGACCTGCTCGACGAGGCGCCGCTCACTCTCCAGGCCCGCCTCACCGCTGTCACCGAAACCCGCCGAGACGACTACCAGGGTGCGCACGCCTTTCACCAGGCAGTCATCGAGGACGTCATCGATGATCGACGCGGGCACCGCGACCACCGCCAGATCCACCGGGTCGGGCACGTCACGGACCGTCGGATAGGCCCGGATACCGCGCACCGAGGGCGGCCGCACCCGCTCACTCCGCGCCGGCCCGCGGCGCCGCGCTACGCCTGTACGCTGCGCCTGCGCGTCGATCCCGGATTCTTGCGGAGCGTCGCCGGATTCACCCGCACGCGGACCGGGACCATTCACGGGGTACACCGGACCGGTGAAGCCCCCGGCAATGATGTTCGCCAGTAACGCGTTTCCGACCTTCTGCGGATCCGTCGACGCCCCGATCACCGCCACCGACGTCGGTCGCAAGAGGTTGGCGACGCTACGCGCCTCCGACGCGCGTTCGCGCGCGTTACGCACCGAGAGCAACGCCTCGGTGGGGTCGATGAGGAATTCGACGTGCACCGTCGAACCATCGAAGGATCGGGAAATCTGATATCCGGCGTCCCGGAATACCGCCACCATATTGGGGTTTTCGGAGAGTACCTCCGCCTCGAATCGGGCGAATTCGTTCTCGGCGGCGGCCCCGGCAAGATGTTCGAGCAGGATCGGCCCGAGCCCGCGACCCTGATGTTCATCGGCGACGACGAAGGCGACCTCCGCGGAGTCGGGTTTGCCGTCCGCGGCGAGTCCCTCGTAGATGCCGATCGCGATGATCTCCGCGCCGAGTACCGCGACGATCGCCACCCGCTGGCGGTGATCGACCGTCGTCATCCGGGCCACCTCACGCGGGGGCAGCGTCGGCGTGGGCCCGAAGTAACGCATGTAGCGGGTCCGTTCGGAGAGTCCGCTGTGGAAGCGCACCACCCGGTCGGCGTCGTCGGGGACTATCGGCCGCAGATGCACGACGCCGCCGTCGGAGGCCAGCACGTCGGCGATCCAGTGCCGCGGATAGTCCCACGGTCCGCGCGGCTGCTCGCCGGAGCCCGCCGGCGCTGCGGCCGGACGCTGATCGAAATCAGTCACGGGGATCCTCCGGGTCAAGGCCGTGCAGCGGGAATACCGCGGTACGGGTAGCCATGATGGCGCGATCGGTCTGGCGTTGAGCGCTTTCTGAAATGCCGGGCGGGGGCGGCTGGCCGGTGTCACCGTCCCAGCCGATGTAGTCGACGTTGCCGCCGTCACCCATCACACCCACCGGCGGCTGCGAATACTCCGAATGGACCTGGGTGGCGATATGTTCGGCGGTGGCGCACCAGGATGTGGCGATCTCGGTGGCCGGGTCAACGTCGCGGTCGAGGACCACCGCCAGCAGATGCGCCCAACTGCGTGGCACCACGTCCACCACCCCGTACCCGCCGCCACCGACCGCGATCCAGCGTCCCTCGCAATACTTCTCGGCGAGTTCTCGCATCGCGATCATCGCGGCGCGTTGTCCGTCGACGGTCAGCGATAAATCGGTGAGCGGATCGGCGCGGTGGCTGTCGGCCCCGCATTGGCTGATCAGGATCTGTGGCCGGAATTCGGCGATAAGCGAGGGCACCACCGCATGAAAGGCCCTCAGCCACAACTGATCCGACGTTTGTGGCATCAGCGCGATATTGACCGCACTACCGTGCCCGTCACCCTCCCCCACTTCCGTCGGCCACCCCGTGCCCGGCCACAGCGTCGCCGGATGCTGATGCAACGACACCGTCAACACCCGCGGGTCGCCGATAAACTCGGTCTGTACACCGTCACCGTGGTGGGCGTCGACATCGATATAGGCGATGCGATCGTATCCGTTGTCGAGCAGCCAGCGAATGGCCACCGCGCAGTCGTTGTAGATGCAGAAACCCGCGGCCCGCGACCGCATCGCGTGATGCATGCCGCCGCCGATGTTCACCGCCCGACGTACCGAGCCACCCGCGACAGCCTGCGCGGCCGCCACCGTGCCGCCGACGAGTATGCGGGCCGCGTCATGCATCCCGTCGAACACCGGATTATCGGCGTCACCGAGACCGAAAATCCGCTCCAGCAGCGGTCCCGATAACGACGCCGTCCCCGACCCGAGCGCCCGTACCGCGTCGATGTAGTCCCGACCGTGCACCAGGGTGAGCACATCGTCGGAAATATCCAGCGGCGGCGAGATCTCGACGTCATCGAGTACGCCGAGGGTGTGCGCCAGCGACATGGTCAATGCCAGCCGCACCGGATTCATCGGATGAGTGTGGGTCCACCGGTAGGCCAGGTAGTCCTCACTCCAGATCACGGCTGCGGTCATCGTTGACCCATATGCACTCGCATATCGCAAGGTTAGTGCCTATGCGGTGCGATCGCGGCATAACCGGCCGTACACAGGGTGTATCCGGATCGGCGTTCCACGCAGGTCAAGGTACCCTTGGCAGGGACGAAGGGACTGGGCACTGTGAACGATCTGGTTGATACCACCGAGATGTACCTCCGGACGATCTACGACCTCGAAGAGGAAGGCATCATCCCGCTGCGCGCGCGTATCGCCGAACGCCTCGAACAAAGCGGTCCGACGGTATCGCAGACGGTGGCACGGATGGAACGCGACGGTCTGCTGCGAGTCGCCGGCGACCGCCATCTCGAACTCACCGACAGGGGTCGCAGCCTGGCGATCGCAGTCATGCGTAAGCATCGTCTCGCCGAACGTCTGCTGGTCGACGTGATCGGCATGCCGTGGGACGAAGTGCATGAGGAAGCCTGCCGCTGGGAGCATGTGATGAGCGAGAACGTCGAGCGGCGTCTGCTCGCGATCCTCGATAATCCGACGACCTCCCCGTACGGTAATCCCATTCCCGGACTCGAAGAGCTCGGTGTGCCCAGCGCGGGACTCGATGACGGAGCGACGCGCCTCTCCGATCTGCCGCAGGGCGATTCGGTCGCGGTGATCATCCGCCGCCTGTCCGAGCATGCACAATCCGACGCCGAATTGATTTCGGCGCTACGCGAGGCCGGTGTGGTGCCGAATGCTCGGGTGACGGTGACGTGCAGTCCGCAGAAGGTGGAGATCAGCACCCCCGGCCACGACGGATTGTCGCTGGTACCGGATATGGCGCATGCCATTTTCGTCGAGAAGGTCTGACCGCACCGGAGTTCATCCCGCCTCGCGGAGCGTGGCGCGCGGCAGGTGGATGCCCAATGCGGCGGCGGTTGCGTAGGAATCGCCGATGATCTCCCACAGCAGCGCGGGACGCACCCCGTTGCGCAGCGCGGTATCCAGCAGCACCGCGAGGTGCCAGTCGGGGTCGGCATCGAGGGCGCAATCCAGGGCGATACCCGCATAGGATCCTTCACCGCCGATGTAGTGCAGGTGCGCCAGGAGCGTCGCCGCGCTGGCCCGTCCGGTGCCGGTCAGCCGTCGGGTGAGTTCTCGCCAGAGGTGTTCGGCCGGATGACGCAGGTCGGTGACCGCCAACGCCAGCGCGGCGTCGCGGACCCGCAGGTTGCAGATGGCCCGCTCCAGTTCACGCACCGTCGCGCAGGAGAACCTTTCGGGTGTGCCGACGACGGCGTCGTAGATGGCCGCGAGTTGGTCGGCGGATGAGTCGGTAAGCGATTCCCATGCCGCGAGCCCCACATCACATGCACCGGTATCGCAGTGCCGTGTCGGGGTCAGCATCGCCCGCATCTCGCTGCGTGAGTGCAGTATCCGTCGACCATCGGCGACGGCCCTGGCCAGTGCCGTCGGGCAGCTGCGGGGATCGCCGAGGACACCGGCGTGTTCACCCACCCCGCCGACACCGTGCGACCAGGTGCGATGCCACCTGGTACCCGCAACGAAGCGGGGCAGGATGAATCCGTGCGCGAGGCCCCCGAAATCGGCGCAGCGGTCATCGACCATGGCCAGGGTGGGCCGATACCGGATATCGGTGGCGTCAAAGCGATCATCACAGATCACCGCGACAACGACCGAGCGCTGGCCGCCACCAGAACGACTACCGCCAGAATGAATACCGCTGGCAAGAATGCCGCCGAGTGTGCCGATCACCGCGGCCATCTCCCCGCTGGGGCTGCCATCGGCATACAGGTCGAGGTCATGGCGCATGATGGTGCCCACACGTCCGCCGGACCCGAGATCGACGAGGATCAGCGAGCGTTCGGGCAGGAAACCGAGCAACGCCGGAATAGCCGTCAGCAGTGCGGACGGCGCGGGCAGGCTGGCAGGTTCATCAGCGGCAGGGTTATCAGCGGCAGGGCTATCGGTGGGTGACATGGGGATCATCATCGGGGCGGCCGACGACCCTTTCGGCCGGGCGAGCCGCGCGATATCGCGGTTGTGCACGAACTCCGGTCCATGCACACGCGCTCGCTCCCGGGCGGGGGGGATCGCGGCGGGGGCCGGGAGAATGATGCGCCCGAGAACGCTGCGACTACCCGAAAGCGCGGGCTAGCGCCGTGGCGAATAACGTGTCGAGCTGGGTTTTCTGATCCGCCGGGATATCCCCCGCCGACGGCCAGCGGTACTGCACGTAGACGCGAATGTCGCCACGCTGCCCGATGAGGGTGTAGGTGCGGGTGAGCAGCGGACTCGCCGCATCGCCGGTTTGTTCTGTCCGGAGAATCGCTCCGGTGGAGATTCCCGGCCCACCCGACGGAGCCGGGCGGGCCTGCGTCTGAATATGTGTGGTCGCCGACGCCGAATCCCCGGTGACGGTCCGCGGGCAGCGAGCGGCCCGGCTGATCACCGCACCGAGATCGTGGTCAACCCCGGTAACCGCGGTGGTGAAACTGGCGCGGCGCGCTGTATCGATCACGACGTAGATCACCGCCCCCTGCGCCGACACCGCCGCGGGCGCACACTCCGGCGGGTTATAGGGGGCGTCGACCGGGCGGCCGATCAGATCACCGAGAGCGAATTTCACCGACGTCTGCGGCACCCTGGTGGCCCCCGACAAGGGGAAGTCGGCGGCGGTCACCGAATGCGCGGAAAGGTCGGCGCTGCCCCCGACGGGATGACCGCCGACGGTACAGGCGGTCAGCAATGCGCCCAGGACCAGCCCCAGTCCGGTGGCGCGCAGTCCGGTGGTGCGCAGTCCTGGGGTCACCGCCCCACTGTGCCACCCGAGCCGACGGTGGCAACCCCCGACACTCCGCCGGGCGGGGAATCCCTGATGCCCGCGCACTGTTGATACCGGAGTCGGCGCCCGCCGGGCCGGTACCGCCCGACACGCCTGCTGCCCAGCGCGATTGGCCTCCCGGACGCACGATGCGGGACAATCGCGAAATATGCCTGGACATCAGCCGTGGATCGGCTCCACGATGATCGCCGTCAACCGAGAGGAGGGATGACATGGATTCTCACCCCGAGCACGCTCGACCGCTCTATGAACTCGCCTTCCCGGCCCCCCGCGTCGCCGACGACAACGGAACGGGGCCGGTACTGATCCACGCGCTCGACGGGTTTGCCGACGCCGGACATGCGGTGGCGCTGGCCGCGAAAAATCTGCGCGACACCCTCGAATCGGAGGTCGTGGCGACCTTCGACAACGACGAACTGATGGATTACCGGTCGCGTCGGCCGACGATCAGCTTCAACGGCGAAACGTTCACCGACGTCGAGATGCCCACACTCCTGCTGCACGCCATCCGCGATAACTCCGGTCGTCCCTTCCTGCTGCTGTCGGGGGCCGAGCCGGATCTGCGCTGGGAGAAGTTCACCGAGGCCATCCACCGCCTCGCCGACCATTTCGCCGTCACCGACGTCATCGGTCTCAACGCCATCCCGATGGCCGTGCCGCACACCCGGCCGGCGTCGATCACCGCCCACGGCAACGAACCCGATTCCCTGGGCGATCTGCCGCGGTGGGGTTCGGCGATGAAGCTGCCGGCAAGCGCGTCGATGCTGTTGGAGTTGCGTCTGGGCCAGCTGGGTCGACGCACCGCTGGCCTGTCGGTGCATGTTCCGCATTATCTGTCGCAGACCGACTATCCCGCGGCCGCCGCACGCCTGTTGGCTACCGTCGCCGGTCTCACCGGGCTCGATCTGCCCATCGGGGCGCTCGAAAACGCCGCAGCCGCAGTACGCGAACAGGTCGACAAAGAGGTGTCCAGTAACGCCGAAATCGAATCGGTGGTTTCGGCGTTAGAAGCCCAGTACGACACGTTTACCTCGGCGCAGGCCGAGCGCGCCTCGCTGCTAGCCGCGGACGAACCGCTGCCGAGCGGTGATGAACTGGGTGCCGAGTTGGAGCGGTTCTTGGCCGAGCATTCCCGCGGCGAGAATGCCGCCGACGGCGAGGACACTGCCGACGATTCCGGCGACGGCGGCCGGCCATCGCAGATCTGAGCGCCCCCACCACGACGGTGACCCCGGAGACGACGGTGATATCCGGGCTCGCGCCGGTCGCCGACGATGACACCGCCTTCGAGACCTTCACCTCGTGGTGGTCGGCGCGCGGCATCGATCTGTATCCGCATCAGGAGGAATCACTGCTTGAGCTGATCTCGGGCAGCAATGTGATCCTCGCTACGCCGACCGGTTCGGGTAAGTCGCTGGTCGCTTCCGGCGCGATCTATTTCGCGCGCTGTCACGGCCGGCGCGCCTTCTACACCGCGCCGATCAAGGCACTGGTGAGTGAGAAGTTCTTCGATCTGTGCAACCAGTTCGGAGCCGATCAGGTCGGGTTACTCACCGGCGACGCCGCGGTCAATGCGGATGCGCCAATCATCTGCGCCACCGCCGAGATCGTCGCCAACCTCGCACTGCGCGACGGGCCGGGCAGCGATATCGGGGTGCTCGTCGCCGACGAATTCCACTTCTACGGCGAAACCGACCGCGGCTGGGCGTGGGAGGTGCCGCTCATCGAGTTGCCGCACACCCAATTCCTGCTGATGTCGGCGACGCTGGGCGATGTGGGGTTCTTCGTCGACGATCTGCGCCGGCGTACCGGCCGGCCGACCACCGCGATCACCGGCACGCACCGCCCGGTGCCACTCGAATACAGCTACGCGATGACCCCGATTCACGACACCATCGAGGAGCTCGTCGCCGCCGGGCGCGCCCCGGTCTACGTGGTGCACTTCACCCAGGCGGCAGCGGTGGAGCGTGCGCAGGCGCTGCTGTCGGCGCGGATCTGCGATAAGGCAGAGCGGGTCGTGATCGCCGAGGCGATCGGGGATTTCCGGTTTTCCACCGGATTCGGTGCCACACTGTCGAAACTGGTGCGGGCCGGGATCGGCGTCCATCACGCGGGCATGCTGCCACGGTATCGACGGCTCGTCGAACGTCTTGCCCAACAAGGGCTTCTCAAGGTGATCGCCGGCACCGACACCCTCGGCGTCGGCATCAACGTACCGATCAGGACGGTGCTGTTCGCCGGGCTGAGCAAATACGATGGCACACGCGTGCGGCGACTGCGGGCCCGCGAATTCCATCAGATCGCCGGACGCGCCGGACGCGCGGGCTTCGATACCGTCGGCTATGTGGTCGCACAGGCGCCCGAGCACGATGTGGAGAACGCGCGTGCGCTCGCCAAGGCCGGTGATGACCCGAAGAAGCTCCGCAAGCTGGTGCGCAAGAAACCACCCGAGGGTTTCGTGTCGTGGGGTGAGCAGACCTTCCGGCAGTTGGTCGATGCCCCCGACGAGCCGTTGCGTTCACATTTCCGGATGACCACCGCCATGCTGCTTGAGGTCCTCTCGCGTCCCGGCGATTGTTTCGCCGCGACGCGACATCTGTTGGAGGACAATCACCTTCCGCGCGATCGTCAATTGCGCCAGATCCGCCACACCATCCGCCTCTACCGCGATCTACGTGACGCCGGCATCGTCGTGCAACGACCCGAACCCGATGCCGCAGGATCGCATGTGGCACTCAGCGTGGATATGCCGGCGAACTTCGCGCTGACGAATCCTTTGTCGGCATTCGCGCTCGCCGCCTTTGAGATCCTCGACCCGGCCGCTCCGACCCATGCGCTCGATGTGATCTCGGTGCTCGAATCCACGCTCGAAGATCCGCGGCCGGTGCTCATCGCCCAGCGTAAGGCCGCCCGCGACGTGGCGATCGCGCAGATGAAGGCCGACGGAATCGAGTACGAGGAGCGCATGTCGCGGCTGGAGGAGATCACCTGGCCGCGCCCGCTGGCCGAGGAACTCGATTACGCCTTCGGCGTGTATCGCGGCACCCATCCGTGGATCGGGGGGTTTCCGCCGTCGCCGAAGTCGGTGCTGCGGGAGATGCTTGAACGCGCGATGACCTTCACCGAGCTGATCTCCGCATACGGTCTGGCCCGCAGCGAGGGTGTGGTACTGCGGTACCTATCCGATTGCTATCGGGTACTACGCCAAGGTGTTCCGAATACCGTGGTAACCGAGGAGATCACCGCCATCGCCGAGCGGGTCGGCGCGATGGTGCGCGAGGTGGACTCCAGCCTGCTCGATGAGTGGGAACAACTAACCATCGCCCACTAGGGCAAATCCGACTACGTCACCGCGCCACGAATCACCCGCACCGGCCCCGTCTTGGCGATCAGCCCGGCGATCAACGACGCCAACCGGGCGTATGCGTCAGACCGGCGCGACGATTCCCGGTACACGAGCCCGATACGCCGACCGGGCCGCGGCGCGACGAATGAGGCTGTCGCCAGGTCACCTCCCGCCGTCTCCGCGGCCACCGCGGTGCTCGGGATCAACGTGACACCAAGCCCTCCTTCGACGCATTGCACCGCGGTCGCCAGCGACGCCGCCCGCGTATGTCCGACATCGGCCCGCACACCGGCCAACCGGCAGACTTCCAGCGCCTGATCCCGCAGGCAGTGACCCTCGTCGAGCAGCAGTAGCGGCAGATCGGCCAATGCGCGCGGATCGACGCGTCGCCGGCCCGCCAACGGATGTCCGGCCGGCAGCGCGAGGACGAAATCCTCGTCGTACATGGGAATTTCGGCGATGCCCGCAGTGTCAGCGGGAATCGCCAACATCGCGGCGTCGAGGGAACCCTCACGCAGCTGGGCCAGCAACCGTGCGGTCTGATCCTCGACAACGCGCAGGGTCAGCTCCGGCAACGCGCCGGCCAGGCCGCGCAGTATCGTCGGCAGCACGTAGGGGGCGACGGTGGGGATGAGTCCCAGCCGCAGCGTGCCGGTGAGCACGTCACCGGTACCCGATGCCGCAGCAAGGAATTCGTCGACGGCATCGATCACCGAGATCGCCTTGGGCAGGAGTTCCTCCCCCTCCGGAGTCACGAAGACCCGCCGGGTGGTGCGCTCGATCAGCTGTGTATCCAGACCCGCCTCCAGGCCGGCCAACGCCTGCGACAGAGACGGCTGGCTTATGCCCAATTCTGCTGCGGCGGAACCGAAGTGATGCTTGCGGGCGAGTGCCACAAAGGCACGCAGACCCGCCACCGACGGTTGATAAGTTCGATCAGCCATACCTATCAATGTAGTGCTAATCATCACGTTTCGCTTTCGCCGATTCTTCGGCAGAATCAAATGGCAACCGCAACATACGTGTATTCGCGCGCGACACACGAAATCAAGCGAGATAAGAGGAGCGAAAGCAGACATGGCTTTGCTGACCATCGGAGACCAGTTCCCCGCATACAACCTGACCGCCGTCATCGGCGGCGACCTGAGCAAGGTCGACGCGCAGCAGCCCGACGATTACTTCACCCAGATCTCCAGCGACGATCATCCCGGCAAGTGGCGCATCGTCTTCTTCTGGCCCAAGGATTTCACCTTCGTCTGCCCCACCGAGATCGCCGCCTTCGGCAAGCTCAACGAGGAATTCGCCGACCGTGACGCCCAGGTGCTCGGCGCCTCGGTGGATAACGAATTCGTCCACTTCCAGTGGCGCGCACAGCATGAGGATCTCAAGACGCTGCCCTTCCCGATCCTCAGCGATCTCAAGCGTGAGCTGGCACAGGCCACCGGCGTACTCAATGCCGACGGCGTCGCAGACCGCGCGACCTTCATCGTCGACCCCAATAACGAGATCCAGTTTGTCTCGGTGACCGCAGGTTCGGTGGGCCGCAACGTCGATGAGGTGCTGCGTGTGCTCGACGCACTGCAGTCCGACGAACTGTGTGCCTGCAACTGGCGCAAGGGTGACCCGACCATCAACGCGGGCGAACTGCTCACCGCGAGCGTCTGAGGGGACTAACGATGAGCATCGATAACCTCAAGGAAGCACTTCCCGAGTACGCCAAGGATCTCAAGCTCAACCTCAGTTCACTGGCTCGCTCAACCGAACTCAATGAGCAGCAGCTGTGGGGCACATTCCTCGCGGCCGCAGCCGCCACCCGAAATGCCAAGGTACTCACCGAGATCGCCGAAGAAGCTGGCGATACGCTGTCGGCGGAAGCCTACAACGCCGCACTCGGCGCGGCATCGATCATGGGCATGAATAACGTCGCCTACCGTGCGAAGAGCTTCCTCGGTGACGACTACAACCAGGTGCGGTTGGGCCTGCGGATGAATATCATCGGCACCCCCGGCGTCGAGAAGGCCGACTTCGAGTTGTGGAGCCTGGCCGTGTCGACGATCAACGGTTGCCACGATTGCACCGCGGCGCACGCCAAGGTCGTTCGCGATGCCGGCCTAACCAAGGAGCAGGTGTGGGAGGCCGTGAAGGTCGCCGCCACCGTTTCCGGTGTGGCCCAGGCCATCTCCACCACCGAGGTGCTGGCCAACGCCTGAACCGGCGCCCGCCAGAGATGACCGATGATGCCCGGTCACCCCACGAGGGTGACCGGGCATCATCATGTGCGGGATATATGCCGCCACGTCCTGGATACCTACCGCAGACCGCCAGCGTTGTCGCGGGCCCCGGCATGCCCGGCGGCCCACGGTGAGACATCATGGAGCACATGACAGGTTCTCTTTGGCATGGTTTCGCCGACATGGGCTCGGTGACGGCTACCGGACCGCTCGTGCTGGTCCGCGGCGCGGGCACACGCATCTGGGATGCCGACGGCAACGAATACCTCGATGCCACCGCAGGGCTGTGGTTCACCAATATCGGACACGGCCGCACCGAGGTGGCCCGGGCGGTCGCCGATCAGCTGGGCACGCTCGCCCACTATTCGGGCTTCGGCGATCTCACCACCGATGTGACCGACGCGCTCGCCGACCGTCTCGCGGCGATCGCACCGGTGGCCGGTTCGAAGATCTTCTTCACCTCGGGCGGTAGCGACTCCGTGGACACAGCCGCCAAACTCGCCCGCCGCTACTGGCAGGAACTCGGACACACCGGGAAAACCATCATCGTCGGCCGCACCAAGGCATATCACGGCATGCATGTCGCCGGTACCTCGCTGGCCGGTATACCGGCCAATCATGACGGTTACGGCACCCTGATGCCCGACGCGCAGACCGTCGACTGGGACGACGCCAAAAGCCTGCTGGGGCTTATCGAACGACTCGGCGCGGATAAGGTCGCCGCATTTTTCTGCGAGCCGATCATCGGTGCCGGCGGCGTCTACGCGGCGCCGGAGGGATATCTGCGTGAGGTCCGCCAGATCTGCCGGGACAACAACGTACTCTTCGTCGCCGACGAGGTGATCACCGGTTTCGGCCGCATCGGTGGGGACAGCTGGTTCGCCTCCACCCGCTTCGACCTGCAACCCGACATCATGACCACCGCGAAGGGGTTGACGTCGGGCTACGTCCCGATGGGCGCCGTCTTCATCGCGCCACGGGTGGCCGAACCATTCTTCGGCGGCGGGGTGTGGTGGCGTCACGGATATACCTACAGCGGGCACGCCGGTGCCGCCGCCGCCGCGATCGCCAACCTCGACATCATCGAACGCGAGAATCTCCTCGCCGCGGCGACCCGCCTGGAAACCGATCTCGCGGCGGCATTCTCCCCACTCGTCGAACTCGACGCGGTAGCCGAGATACGCACCGGACTGGGCGTGGCCACCGCAGTGCAGTTGGCCGACCCGACGCAGGCGCCCGCCGCGGTCACCGCATTGCGTGCCCAGGGCGTGAGCACCCGCGCCACCGGGCAGGGTGCGCTGCAGATCTCGCCGGCATTCGTGATGAGCACCGACGAGGTGAACGAACTCGCCCGTCGCGTGCGGGCCGCACTGGGCTGAAGCACCGGCGGGCGGGCGAAGCGTCGAGGCGGGCGGTAGCCCGATTCTCCCTACCAGACGGTGCGCCCATATCCTGAGAGACATCATGCCCGTGCCCTCAGACCACTCCGGCCAGGCGCATGCGGTCTCCGCCGGATTCGACCGCCGCGAACTGCTACGCCGCCTCGATACGGTGACCATCGCCGACGCCTATCGGCTTCGGCGGCGCGTCGGCAAGCTCGGTGATCACCCAGGCGCGGACGCGCTGGACCGGATCCTGGCCGATCTGGACGCCGCTGCCCGCCGCGTCGATCACCGTCGCGCATCGGTTCCGGTACTGGAATTTCCGCCGGAACTGCCCGTATCGGCGGCACGCCAGGAGATCGCCGCGGCCATCGCCGGTCACCAGGTCGTCGTCGTCGCGGGCGAGACCGGCTCCGGTAAGACCACCCAGCTACCCAAGATCTGTCTGGAACTCGGCCGCGGGGTTCGCGGCACGATAGGCCATACCCAGCCGCGTCGCATCGCCGCGAGTTCGGTCGCGCGCCGTATCGCCGACGAAACACACACCCGGATCGGCGATGCGATCGGCTATTCGGTCCGATTTTCCGACCACTCAGGAGCCGACACCCTCGTCAAGGTGATGACCGACGGCATTCTGCTCCGGGAAATCTCCGCCGACCCGATGCTGCGTGCCTACGACACCCTCATCGTCGACGAAGCCCATGAACGCAGCCTTAACATCGACTTCATCCTCGGCTATCTGCATCGGTTACTCCCCCGCCGCCCAGACCTCAAGCTCATCATCACCTCGGCAACCATCGAACCCGAACGGTTCGCGCGGCACTTCGGCACCATCGACGCAGCGGTACCCATCATCGAGGTGTCCGGCCGAACCTATCCGGTGCAGGTGCGCTACCGGCCACTGGCACGTCCCGACAGCGATAACGAACGCGGTGATGGCGCACACGCCGATCTCGATCAGCTCCAGGGCATCGACGCCGCTATCGATGAATTGTGGGGCGCGGGCAACTCCGGCGGCGATATTCTCGTCTTCCTGCCCACTGAACGCGACATCCGCGACACCGCCGATGCCTTGAGCCGTCGAGTCCATCACGGCGCCGAGGTGGTACCGCTCTACGCGCGGTTATCCATCGCCGAACAGCAGAAGGTATTCACGCCGTCACGCGGGAACCGAATAGTGTTGTCCACCAACGTGGCCGAGACATCCTTGACGGTTCCCGGAATCCGGTATGTGATCGATACCGGAACCGCCCGAATCTCCCGCTATTCCGCCCGCACCAAGGTACATCGTCTTCCGGTGGAACCAATATCGCAGGCCAGCGCGCGTCAGCGGGCCGGCCGCTGCGGCCGGGTGGCTCCCGGCGTATGTATCCGCCTCTACGACGAGCAGGATTTCGAGAACCGACCGGCCTTCACGGATCCGGAAATCCTGCGCACCAATCTCGCCGCGGTCATCCTGGCGATGACATCGTTGCGGCTCGGTGATATCGCGCAATTCCCGTTCGTACAGCCGCCCGATACCCGTGCGATCCGCGACGGTATCGCGGTACTCACCGAATTAGGCGCCATCACCACCGCCGAGAAGTCAAACAGCGCGCTGCGGCTCACCCCGGTGGGCCGCACCATGGCGCGTATCCCCGTCGATCCGCGGATCGCGCGCATGCTCATCGCCGCACATGAGCAGGGCTGCCTCGATCACGTGCTCATCATCGCCGCCGCGCTCTCGCTGCCCGACGTCCGCGAACGCCCCGCCGAACACCGCGATGCCGCCGACACCGCGCATCGTAGATTCGCCGTCGCAGGATCGGATTTCCTGGGCCACCTCACCCTGTGGGAATACCTCGCCGAGAAGCGAAATGAGCTGTCAAACAACCAGTTCCGTCGGATGTGCGAGCGTGAGTATCTGCATTACCTGCGGATCCGGGAATGGCAGGATCTCCATCGCCAACTGGAGCGGATCGTCGCCGAACTGGACTGGTCGACGCAGCCCACCGCCCGCGACGGCGATGCCATCCACCGTTCGATCCTGGCGGGCCTGCTCAGCAATATTGCCGCGCGCACCACCGAAGGCCGCGACTACACCGGAGCGCGCAACACGACGCTGGCCATCTTCCCCGGCTCGTCGGTATCGAAGAAGCCACCACCGTTTGTGATGGCCGCCGAAATCCTGGAGACCTCCCGACTATTCGCGCACACCGTCGCCGGCATCGACCCGT
This sequence comes from Gordonia sp. (in: high G+C Gram-positive bacteria), assembly GCA_047605305.1. GTDB lineage: Bacteria > Actinomycetota > Actinomycetes > Mycobacteriales > Mycobacteriaceae > Gordonia. The sequence continues at coordinate 2,961 of JASGFW010000077.1, read as the reverse complement.
TGTGGGCCGAACGTCTCGCCGGAGATCTGGTGAAACGCACCTATTCCGAACCGCATTGGTCAGCCACACACGGTGCCGCGATGGCCTATGAGCGCGTCACCCTCTACGGAGTGCCACTCGTCGCCCGCCGCCGCGTCACCTATGGCCCGATCGATCCCGTCGCGGCCCGCGACCTCTTCCTCCGGCACGCCCTGGTGGAGGGCGACTGGCGAACCAACCACGCCTTCTTCGAGCGGAATCGGGCATTGCTGGCCGATGCCGCCGACATCGAACACCGCGCGCGCCGCCGCGACGTGGTGATCACCGAGGACCAGCTGTTCGACTTCTATGATCGCCGGGTCGGCGCGGAGGTCGTTTCGGCACGCCACTTCGATACCTGGTGGCGCGCCGCACGGCGAGATCAGCCCGAACTCCTCGATCTGACGCCCGCCGACGTCGCAGCCGAGGTCTCCGTCTCCGACACCGACTATCCGGGCGCCTGGCAGCAGGGCGATACCCGATTGGAATTGCGCTACCGATTCGAGCCGGGGGCTCCCGACGACGGTGTCACGGTAGTGATTCCCCGCCCGCTGATTACCCACGTACGCCCAGCCGGATTCGACTGGCTGGTGCCCGGAATGCGCTCGGAACTCGCCACAGAATTGGTCAAGACGCTACCCAAGACGCTCCGCAAGACGATGGCACCCGCCCAACGTTTCGCCGATCTCGCGCTGTCTCGGCTCACCGCCCGCAAGGAGCCGATCGTCACTGGGCTGGCCCGCGAATTGTCGGTGATCACCGGACATCAGATCACCGCGGCCGATTTTGATCCGGACCGTCTCCCGACCCATTTGCGTATCACTTTCGCGGTGACCGCCGCCGACGGCGAGGTGTTGGCCACCGGAAAATCGCTACCCGATCTCGTCCGGCGTTTCACCGACGACCACCCGCCGACCCGCATGCGTCCGGCATTTACCGAGTGGAGCGCAGACGGTATCGGAACACTTGTCGCATGCGTCGTCGATAGTGTTGCCGGACAGTCGATTACCCGCTATCCCACACTCGAACCCGTCATCGAGCCACCCCGTGGCCCGACCGCCGGTGGGGCCAGCGGGGTGGCGGTGACACGTGTCTCCACCCAGGCCGCCCGCGATGGCCTGATGGCCCAATCGCTGCCCATCCTTCTCGATCATGCGATCGCACCGCTGGGTCGCAAGATCAGCGCCGGACTCGATCCTGCGGGTCGGCTCGCGCTCAGCCAAAGCCCTTACCGTCAGACCGACGAACTGTATGCCGACTGCACGCGTCGCGCGATCCGCGATCTCGCGCCCGGGTTCACCGATTACGCCACGGTGCGTACTCCCGACGCATTCGCCCGACTCGTCGAACACGTCTCGCCGGCGGTACGTGCGGCCGCGCCGGAGTATTTCGACCTCGCCGTGCGCGCCCTGGCCGAAGTCGCACCACTACGTGGCGAGATCGACCGTCACCGCGGCGACACCGCCGCCGATGATGTCGCCGATCAGCTCGCACACCTGATCTTCGACGGATTCGTGGGGGCAACGCCGCGCACCCACCTGGAACATCTGCCGCGCTACCTGCGCGCCGCACGGGTACGTCTCGAACAACTACCCGCCGCGCACATCCGCGACCGCGAATCGCTGGCCGCCGTCGACCGCGTGATCGAACGATGGAATCAACGCCTGGCCCAGGTGCCCGCCGGCCGCCGCGACGCGGTCAATGAGCAGGCGCATTGGCTGGTGGAGGAACTGCGGGTGGGATTGTTCGCGCAGCGGCTCGGTACCGCCTATCCGATTTCGGAGAAGCGCGCGCTACGAACTCTTGACCGGCTCGGGTGACACCGGTTTCACCGATTCACCGGCAGCGTCGGCCGAGGAAGTCTGTTGCCGCCCACTAAGGTTCCCCTGTAGATCATCGATCTCGCGTTGGAAGTCATCAAGGGAATCGAAGGAGCGGTATACCGACGCGAAACGCAGGTAGGCGACCTCGTCAAGATCACGCAACGGCCGCAGGATCGCCAACCCCACCTCGTTGCTGGGGATCTCCGCAGAACCCGAGGCGCGCACCGCATCCTCCACCTGCTGTGCGAGTTGGGCCAGATCGTCCTCATTCACCTGACGCCCCTGGCAGGCACGGCGTACACCGCGCATCACCTTCTCCCGACTGAAGGGTTCAGTCACGCCGTTACGCTTGACCACCGCCAGTACCGCGCTCTCCACCGTCGAGAATCGCCTGCCGCAGGCACTACATGCACGGCGCCGACGAATCGCCTGCCCCTCGTCCGCAACACGGGAGTCGACGACCTTGGTGTCTTCGTTCCTACAAAACGGGCAACGCATGTCGTCCTCACGCACATCTCGGGACGCATCGACGACACACCTGTGAGCGGCGAGCTCGACCACCGGGAGGTCAGGCTCGGTCAGCGCGTGATCGCCGTGTCGGGTTTCCGACAGGACCCTGTGCCTTCGAGGATACCGCCCGCCGATCATCGGTAGGACGGCGCGAGTAATGGCTGCCCTACTCGCAGCCCGCTCGAGGGCAGACCGTTCAGATCGATGATCTCGTCGACGACGGTCTGCCGCGGTAGATCGGGGGCCACTCGTTCGGCGATCGAACTCAGCGAATCCCCGGCACGCACGTGCACCACCTCTGTGGACACCGGCGATGGGATCATCGCGCGCTGATAGTCATTGCCGAGGATTCCGATGATCCACACCATGCCCGCCAGCGCCGCACCGACGACCACGCAGGTCAGCGCGGCACGCCGACGCACAGTTGCCGCCGGTGTCGCATCACCGACGCATCGGGTACCGCGGGCGGAGGCGCCAAGACGAGGGGAAACCGGGCGACGGATATCCGGCGCATGGCGAGGACGCAGGCGACGGGCCCCGGCGTGCTGCGTGCGAGTCCGCGAATACCGAGTGCGGGTGTTCGTCGGTGTGGTCATCGTTGGTGTGGTCA
>JASGFW010000076.1:0-19106 GCA_047605305.1 Gordonia sp. (in: high G+C Gram-positive bacteria) | reverse complement strand
GTGAATGTGCGTCAGCCGCAGCGCGGCCACGCTCATGCTGTCTCCCGAGAGCCAAGGCCGAGCATGTCACGCCTTTTCATGCCCGGAACACAATCCTGTGATCCAGTGATACGCTGGTTCACGTGGCAAATCGGAATATTACCCTCTCGCTGCCTGAGGATTTAGTACGTAAAGCGAAGGTGATTGCGGCTGAGCGTGACACATCAGTGTCTGCGCTGATCGCAGAACTGGTTGAACATCTGGCCGGCGGTTCGGAGAACTTCGACATTGCTTGGGGGCGTGAAGTTGCTGGAATGGGGGGCAGCGGCATGTCCGTAGGAGATATCAGCTGGAGTCGTGACGAGTTGCACGAGCGATGAGCGGAGAGTTCGTCGACACCAACGTGCTTCTATATGCCTATGACGGCGGTGGCGATCCTCGACACGACCGTGCCGCGAAGCTTGTTGCCGACTTAGGAAGAGCGCGTCGCGGCGTATTGAGTGTTCAGGTGCTGCAGGAGTTCTATGTGAACGTCACACGCAAGGTTGCAGTGCCGATGTCTCCAGTCAAGGCACAGGAGAGCCTGCGGGTGTTGAGTCGATGGCCGGTGCATTCCCCGCTTGCTTCCGACGTGATCGCCGCCACCGAAATCGCCGAATCTGCTCAGCTTTCCTTCTGGGACGCGATGGTGATCAGGAGTGCGGAACGGATGGGTTGCGACGTGTTGTGGAGCGAGGACCTTAACGCAGGGCAAAAGGTTTCCGGGGTTCGCATTCTGAACCCCTTCGAATCGTGAGGTATCCGTGTGGCCCACCCCGACCCATCATCTAGCGGCGGCCTCAGACACGATGGTTGAGACGGGCCACCAGTTCCTCGACGGGAGTCCAGGGATGATCGAGACCGAATGCCTGCGGCCCCCACACCGCCAGCGCCTCGGGGGTACGCATGATCTCCGGTGTTGAGATGGCCACCACCCGCACCCGTTGACCGAATCGCAACGTTTCCGTGGTGATCGCCGTGCACGACTCAAGGTCGACGATGGTGATCAGATCGGGCACGATGGCCACCACCTGCTGGTCGCGTACGGCAATCACATTCTCGTTGCGGAAGTCGATGACCAACGGCGAACCACCGTCGAAGGGGGCGATTCTCACCCGGCCCTGCGTGAATCCCCCCGTGACCGCGCGTTCAACATCGATGATCTTTCCTTCCAGCAACGACGTGGCGAATCCGTACAGCGAATCAGCGACCACCTCGGCCATCGCTTCGAACGGGTCGGCGTGCGCCGCCCGCGCCACCCTGATCGCCGCACCGATCCGCGTGGCCAGTGACAGCGTGTGCGCGATGCCAGTGCGCTTGAGATCGGCTCCGCTCATGCCATATTCGGCGATGAATGACGCACCGCCCATCTCGATGGTCACCGTGCGCGCGAGACGTTCCATCCGCACGTTATCCGCGCCGGTATCGATCAGCACCGAATGACCTTTTTCATCCGAGACCACCATTGGAGATCCCGGAATTCCGTACACCCCAAATGTTTCCATCTGTAGTTCCGGAAAGGCACGACCCATACCGTCGGCATCGACCACCGGGATACCGGCGCGCGCGGCCACCAGCAGCGGAATCATCGAATTCAGCCCGCCGCATTCCATCGGCACCGTGGCGTGCGCGGTGCGCCCCAAATGGCTTTCCAGCGCCCGTAGCGATCCGACAGCCTCCACACCGTTCGACAGCTTCTCCACCACAACACTTGGCGCACCCATCATCGCCGTGGCGATAACGAACTCATCATCGGCGAGTTCGTCGGGGGTGATGATCTCCACCACACACCCCTCATCGAGTGCCTGCTGGACGAGAAGCCGCCCGACGAGTGGATTCCCACCGCCACCGGTGGCCATGATCGCCGCGCCCGCCGCCATATCCGCCAACATTTCCGAGGTGAGGTGATATCTCATCGCTGTACTCCTGCAGTCACGGCATCATCAGATACGGCACGATCGGCCGGGGTGCCAGAATCGGTTGCGGCAGTGCTGTTGCGGCCCATCGGTAGATCACCGACCGCCTTCACCCGGATGCGCACCGCATTGCCGGGAAGGTAGGCGAGCGGCACCTCGTCAATATCGACGATGCGGATCGACGACGGCGCGGCTCCCGCGGCCATGGCCCGGTCAACCGCTTCCTGTTTAGCGGTGTCGAGCACCGATTCCCGTTGTCCCGCGGGGACTCCGAAAATGCGGTCCACCTCACCGCCGACCTGTGCGATCGCCGCTCCGATCGCGTTGGCGACCGCATAATTCTCCGGCAGATGCACCGCGCTGGCGCAGCTCAGCGTTGCCGGAACCAAAATCGAACCGCCGCCGACGGCCACCACATCCACCGGTTCGGCGGTGGTCCGCATCCGATCAACCGTCGACTCCAGGATCGTGCGAATCCGCTCCAACCCGCCGTCGACCACGCGTGCCGGCAGATCTGCGACCAACGACCTGTCGCCGATATCAGCAAGACCTGCGGCGACGGCAATGTCTGTCGCGGTGAGCGTGCGACCACCGAATACCAGCGCTTCATGCCCGATCCGATACCCTACCGAATCTGGCCCGACCGCCACCGCGCTATCGGTGGCCACCACGCGCGATCCGCCACCCAAACCGACCGAAAGAACGTCTGGCATACGGAAATTGGTGCGAATTCCCTCGACCTCCACCTCAAGCGCCGCCTCCCGCGGATAACCGCTCTGCAGCACCCCTACATCCGATGTGGTGCCCCCAACATCGATGACGACGCACTCGGATAAACCCGACAGGAATGCGGCGCCCCGCATCGAATTCGTCGGCCCCGACGCGAAGGTATTGACCGGGTAACGTCGGGTGAAATCGAGATCCATGACCGTACCGTCATTTTGCGAGACGAACAGCGGCGCGGTTATGCCCAGATTACGCACAGCCACAGTCAGCGCGGTGCTGATATCACGGGCCAGACCACGCAGCGCCGCATTGATCACCGCGGCATTCTCGCGTTCGAGCAAGCCGAGGCGCCCGATCTGATGTGAGAGGGTCACCGGTATCTGCGGGTATCGCTCCGCGATGAGATTCTCGGCCAACAACTCGAATTCCGCATTCACCGGCGAGTAGATCGAGGAGATCGCGATGCTCTCGGCACCAGCGTCGAGCGCTTGATCAACCGCGTCGGTCAATTCATCGGGTCGCAACTCGCTGATGGATCGACCATCGAATTCGTGGCCGCCATGAATCATGAACGCCTGCCCCGCGATCGCTTGCCGCATCCGTGCAGGCCAGCCGACCAGCGGCGGCAGACCGGAACCGGCCGGCAGGCCAAGACGGATGACCGCTGTCGGCGAAAGACGTTGGGCCTCCACGAGGGCGTTAACGAAATGCGTCGTGCCGATCATCACCGCGGTCACCGCATCGACGGATGCGCCGGATGCCTCCCGCAGGACGCCCACCGCGGTCATGATGCCGGAGGTCACGTCGGGTGTCGTCGCGGTCTTCGTGGCAGCCACGATCTGCTGGCCATCGAGCAACACCGCATCGGTATTCGTCCCGCCGACATCGATTCCGATAATCATGCACCCACCCCCGCAGCAGCCGCTGCCTGCGCGGCAGTCAAACGCGTCGGCTGCACCGACAATGGTTTGAGCAGACCAACTTTCGCGAATACCACATACAGCACACCGGCCACCACGAGAGAATTCAGCGACGGGATTCCCCACTGCACGTAATGCCCGACGAGACCCGCGACCAACCAGACGACGAGCGTGCCGACGATCAGCGTCGGCTCGGTGGACGGCACCTGACCCACGGCGCGGTCCAACTCTGCCCGCCAGGTGCGAACGATGAAGTAATCCACCACCATGATGGCCGCGACCGGCGGGATGGCGACACCGAGAACGGTGAGGAACGCCACGAAATGATCGAGGATACCCACTGCCGCCGCAATCGAACCGGCGACGCCGACCACGATCGTCACGATGCGCCGGTCGATACGCACCCCGAAGGAACTCTCCAGCGCGTTGACGATACCCAACGTCGACGAGTAGAGATTCCAGTCGTTGATCTTCAACGTGCCCGAGATGATGATCAGTGTTCCGATGAAACCCGAAGAGCTGGTGACGATATCGACCACACTGGATGATTTGAGCGCATGCGCGAGCAGTACCCCGGCCATGCACATGACGAATTCGCCGAGGGTGACACCGAGCAGTGTCTGCTTGACGACATCGGCGGCGCTGCGATTGAAACGGGTCATATCCGGCGTGGTGACCATACCGACGATAAAGCCCCCGGCGACAAGCGTCGCACCGGCTCCCAGCGTCAGTACGGGACCCGGCGGCGGCCCGGAAGCGAGCTCTCCGACATCGTATTTGCTCAGGGTATGGATGACGAGATAGCCGGCGAGCAGGATGAAGCCGGGCACCGTCACATAGGACACCCAGGCCATCGAATTGAACCCGAATACGACGATCGCAGTGACCGCGATACCGAAAAGCAACGACCACAACCAGATCGGCCCGACCGGGATGATCGCCTTGAGACTCTCGGCCGAAACCCCTGTCTGCACACCGAACCATCCGGTCAGGCTGATCGCCAGGACGATGCCGATGATGCCCGAACCCCACCGGCCGAATCCGGTCCATCGGGCGATCACCGAAGTCGACAATCCCTCGCGCTGGCCGATGATGCCGGTGAATATGCCTACGGCCTCAAGGATCACCGCACCGAGAATCACCGCGAGAATGGCGTTGCCGAACGTCATCCCGAATCCGAGTGCGGCGCCGAGCATGAACTGGGATAAACACGACAACTGCCCGAACCGTTGAACGCACACGCTGAACCAGTGATATCGCGACGCGCTCGGGACTGGAGACAATGCATAGTCGGCCCCCTGATCGGGATGCCCCTGATCAGGATGCGCAGAGTCCGGATGCCCGGAGTCGGCACCGGTGCGCTCCCCTGTGTTGGTGTTGCTTGTGACCATGGGAGTTCCTTCGAAGATAGTGCAGGCGGAAGGGCGGGTACACGACCGACGCTAGGGCCTGGCCCCGCCCGCGTCAGTGGGCAGAGTGCACACCCGCGGTGCACAACTGAGGGCAGCCTGGCGCCCGCTCGTTACCCGCTGTGACAGCCATGTTTCCCCGCCGTGCGAACACCTCCGACACGGCATACATTTCGCGTCTCCGACACGGCATACATTTCGCGTCACCCTTCATCGGCTCCGGCACGCGATCCGTAACGCCAGGCGGGTGTCGTCGTCGGCCAGATCGACCGCGAGCAACGCCTGAATACGGGAGAGTCGCTTGGCCACCGAATTGCGGTGTACGCCCAGCCGGGTGGCGGTCGCGGTGGTCGAGCACTCGCAGCGCAGATACACATCGAGCGTCTCAAGTAATTCGGTATCGGCCGATCTCACCAACGGCGCAAGCAATAACTCCGCGTTCCGCCGGATGTGATCGTCGGTGACCGCAGTCAGCAGGCCCTGCCGCGGATTGGCCTCACTGGCCGTCTCCACACTGCGGCGCCCCGCACCGGTTCCGGCAATCCGGCTCAACCGGATCGCATCGTCGATGGCCCGGACAAGACCCGCAACACCGTAGGCGGGCGCGGCCACCCCGGCGACCAGCAAGAATGCCGACATATCGGCAATCACCTGACGAATCTCATTGACGTGCAAGCGAATCTGCGCAGCGTTCGGCGCACGGTTGCGGCTCGTCCACCACACCCACCCGTCCGCGATCGCCACCACCGGAGCCGTTACGCCCGCCGCGACCAGCACATGCTGCAACGCCGCCAATGTCGCCGGCCGATCCGGTCCGTCACCGTCGGGCCGCACAGCGATCACCAGATGAAAACCATCGAGCTTCCAGCCGAGAGCCACCGCCTGCTCGGCGTAGGGTCCGTCCAGGGAGCCGGTGGACATCAGCTGAGTGAGCAACGCCCCCTGTGCCGCCTGATCCCACGAGGCCATCAGGGCCGACCGCGCGGCCCATACGCTGAGCCGCAGAACAGCTAATTCCGCGACCGCACGGATCGTCTCGGCCTGTGCCACAGACACTCCCGCCGGCACACGCACCGCACACATGAGGCGGGCACCGGACTCACGGCCTTCCGGCGTTGCGGCGAAAATGACCTTGTCCGTACCCGAATCGACGCTTCCCGACGAAAACTCCGGTAGCGGCGGCCAGGGTCCAGGCGCACCGGCCAGCACCACACCCGACGACCCAAGCACACCCACCGGCGCACCGAGCACACCGGCGACCACCGTCGCCACCGCCGACGGGCTATCAGCGCAGGCCAACCGCCGAGCGGCATCCGCACACCGAAGTCCGCGCTCCACCAACGGTTCACGCAGGTGGATGCGAACCTGCATGGCGCTCTCCCAACGATCGCCGCCGTGATGGAGCAACGGAATCGCGAACCGGTCGGCGAGCCACCTGGTGGAGACGAGAACATCGTGATCGATGACGACCGCCGCGGCATCACGTTCGTAAAGCCCGGGCAACGCGAGTTCGGTGGCGAGGCTATCGGTGGAAGCAAGAAAAACGACACTGCCTGCGGCAACGCTGCGGCACCGCGCCGGATCAACAATGGCGCAGTCAATGGCCCGACGTGCCAAACCCGCCCCGCCACCCAACAACGTCGCATCCGCCAGAACGGTCATCGCGAGCACGTCGCGAACTATCGGCTCCTCAGACACCGGTCAACCCGAATTCCGCCGGGGCGACCTTCTCCCGGAAGCCCGGCACACACCAGCGCTGCGGCGCGGGCAGCACCACCACCTCCACCTCTGTGCCGGTCACCATCGATTCGGCTTGCAGCGGATGCCCGTCGCGTGTGCGCATCACACACAGGATGTCCGGTGTGCAACCGGCGATCTCACCGTCGACGAGGACCAGCAGAAACTCGTTGCGCGCCTCGACACGGATCACCTCGCCCGTATCGGTCGAACGGATAACGACCGACCCGATGCCGCCGTCGGCGATCCGACGCCACTGCGCCTCGACGACGCGACCACCGCCGATCCGGCGCGCACCCTGCTCGGCGATCAACGCGGACACCACATCTCGGCCCTGCGCGGCGCGGACGGTGTTACCCAGCGACAACGCTCGCGCGATGGTCCCCGCGATACCCGCATCGCCCATGTCGGCGACCGACATCGGATAGCCGGCAAAGGCACACCAACCACCCATCTGCACCGCCGCCGCCCGGATGAACCGTTCCGCGCTGCGGCCACCCACCCGCTCATAGAGCACGCTCTGTCCGGCGCTATCGGTCAGTACGAACGGGGCGATCGGCACTCCCGCCGCGTCGAAGGTCGTCTGATCCAGCCACGACAACGCACGGCCCATCCCATCGCAATCGACGAGGGGAATACCGCTGCCCGCGGCCACCACGATCGCGGCGAACACGTTGGCACCGGCACTCTCGTAATTACAGACCACCAGGTGTCGCGACGGGAATTCGTCACCGACCCGGCGCACCGCACGGCCGAATTCGCTTCCCTGGGGCGGACGTTCATGAAAGGCGAGCAGCGAACCCACCAACCCCGCCGCGACGATCAGCGTGTCCTCACCCACATCGTCGGTGTCGAGGATCTCGATGCCGTCACGACCGGCGAGGGTGTGCTCGGCGAGTGCTCGAAACCAGTAGGGATCGCCGCCACCGCCTGAACCCAGCAACGCCGCGCCCTCGGCAAGCGCGCCTAGTTCGTCGGCGCGTAGCCGCCACATAATCCAACCAGTCTGTTCACACCGTCACCGGCGCTGCCGATGTCATGCCAGGCGCGTGATCTCAACCACCACATCGAGATCGGTGGCCTTACCGCCGGTGTAAATCCCCTTGAGCGGCGAGACGTCGGAATAGTCACGGCCCACGCCCACCGACACATGTTGTTCGGTGATGGACGTGTCGTTGGTCGGGTCGTATCCCCACCAGCCACCGGTCCACACCTCGATCCAGGCGTGGCTCTGGCCCTCAACGGTCTTGTCGATCGCCGCATTCGGCTTGGGATGCAGATACCCCGACACATAGCGGGCCGGGATTCCCAGGCTACGCAACATCAGCAAGGTGAGGTGCGCGTAATCCTGGCAGACGCCTTTTCGCTCATTCCACGCGTCGATCGCGGTGGTGTGCACACCGGTGGTACCCGGCACGTACTGCATCTCCCGATGCACGTATCGGCAGATTTCCTCGACCGCCGCCTCCGGATCGAATCCCTTTGTCAGCCTGCGGGCGGTGTTCGCCAGTTGCCGATTTTTCGGCACATAGGTTGTGAAAGAGAGCATTTCGTCGTAGCGGTCGGTGACGGCTTCACTGAGGATCTGTTCCCAGTCGGCGGCCTTATCCGGGGCGGGGCGCACCCCCGGCTTGGTCTCCACCACCGACATCCCCGACACTTCGAGTTCCTCATGCGGCGCATGCAAATCGAAGGCCGTGACCGCGGTTCCCCAGTAGTCGGTGTACCGGTAGGCGCGGGTGGCGGGCACGGTCTCCACCCGGTTCACGATCACGTTCTGCCGGGCATCGCTGCGCGGGGTAAGCCGCGCCTCGTTATAGGAGGAGGTGACCGGGCTCCGATAGGCGAATCCCGTAGAGTGCACCACTCTTAAGCGCCAACTCACAGTTCACTCTCCTCGATGACGTGATCTTCACCGTTACTGACACGGGCATCGGCCCACGACACATACGGTGAGACATGGAAATACTGCGCGGTGACCGCCTCGTTGACGGCCCGGCAGGTGTCTTGCAAGTCGAGTAACCGTTCCTGCAGACCGTCGAGCAGATGTCTGGTTTCGACGAACTCCAACGAACTGCGTGCGCGCCCGAGCAACAGCAGCGCCTCGGCCTGCTCCCCCACCCGGCTCGGCCGCTTCTCGATGTCGGCGAGATTACGTTCGGCAACCCGCAGCGCATGGAACACCGAACGCGGGAAAAGTCGGTCGATGAGCATGAACTGAACGATGTTTTCCGCGTCGAGCAGACCACGATAGGTACGCAGGTAGGTATCGTGCGCGCCCGCTGATACCAACACGTTGACCCACGCCGGGGAGTTAACCGGATCACCCGCACGAGAGAGGAGCATACGAATCGTCATATCGACCCGCTCCACCGAGCGCCCGAGCAGCAGGTAGCGGTAGCCGTCGTCATGACTCATCGTCGCATCGGCCAGACCCGCGAACATCGCTGCCCGGTTTTTGATGTACGACAAAAACTCATGCGGCCCGAGACGTCGCCCCCGGCGTTCGGCGTCACCGAGCCCGTTGTAGGTCGTGTTCAGACACTCCCACATCTCGCTGGAGGTCACTTCCCTTGCGCCACGGGCATTTTCCCGAGCCGCACGGATCAAATCGACAACCGATCCGGTGGCGTCCTTGGCGTAGGCCACGCGTTCGGTGAGCGCCCACACATCGAGTGGTTCAGCGGTCGTGGGCGGTTGGAGTCCGAGCACCTGGATTGCCATCCGCACCGATGCGTCGACATCGGCCGAGGTGTCTTCAAGTAATTGATGAATCGCGACGTCGAGCAGCCGTGCCATATCGTCGGCACGCTCGACGTAACGACCGATCCAGTAGAGGGATTCGGCGTTGCGGGCCAGCATCATCGGTGGCCACCCTCCTGTTGCTGCTGCTGGGTTTGGGTGTAGGTCTGATCGGGTGCGCTCTCGGCCGGACGCGCCGACTTCGCACCGTATTCGGTAACAACCTTGCCGCCGCCGAGTTCACGTTCACTCTGCGACGACCGCGTCGCGAGTACCCACGTGTCCTTGGAACCACCGCCCTGACTGGAGTTCACCACCAGTGATCCCTCGGGCAGCGCCACCCGGGTCAGGCCACCGGGCAGCACCCACACCTTTTCTCCGTCGTTGACGGCGAATGGCCGCAAGTCGACGTGCCGGGGGCGCAGGGTGTCACCGACCTTGGTCGGCACGGTGGACAGTTGCACCACCGGTTGCGCGATCCAGCCCCGCGGATCGTTGCGCACCTTACGGGCGAGCGTATCGAGTTCGGCTTTCGTGGCATCCGGGCCGAAGACGATGCCGTAACCGCCCGATCCCTCCACGGGTTTGATCACCAGCTCATCGATGCGATCGAGTACCTCGGTGCATTCCTCGGGTAGCCAGCAGCGCAACGTATCGACGTTGCCGATGATCGGTTTCTCGCCCAGGTAGTAGTTGATGATGTCGGGAACGTAGGTGTAGATCAGCTTGTCGTCGCCAACACCGTTGCCGACGGCACTCGAAATCACCACATTGCCCGCTCGGGCCGCATTGAGCAGCCCCGCCACCCCGAGCATCGAATCCGGCCGGAACTGCATCGGATCGAGGAAGTCGTCGTCGATGCGCCGGTAGATGACGTCGACGCGCTGCTCCCCCTCGGTGGTACGCATGTACACGACGTTGTCGCGGCAGAACAGGTCACGGCCCTCGACGAGTTCGACACCCATCAGCCGGGCCAGCAGCGAATGCTCGAAATACGCTGAATTCGCGACACCTGGCGTGAGCACCACGATATTCGGGTCGGCTTCGTTGAATGCCGCCGATGCCCGCAGCGCGCGCAACAAATAGCTGGGATAATCGGCGACCGGCCGCACCTTATGAGTGGAAAACAGATCCGGGAACACTCGCGCCATCGTGCGCCGGTTCTCCATCACATAGGACACACCCGACGGGGACCGTAGATTATCTTCAAGTACCCGAAAATCACCATTAGCATCGCGAATCAGGTCGATACCGGCGACATGAATCCGAACCCCGTTGGGCGGACGAATATTTGCGGCCTGCCGATGAAAGTGCTCACACGAATGGACCAACCGTTTGGGTAGCACACCGTCGCGCAGGATCTCTTGCTCGCCGTAAACATCATCGAGGAAAAGTTCCAGCGCCTGCACGCGCTGGGTGATACCGGCCTCCAGTTTGCTCCACTCGGCGGCCGAAATGACTCGTGGCACAACATCCAACGGGAAGGGACGTTCCTTGCCGGAGAGCGAGAAGGTGATGCCCTGGTCGATGAAGGCACGCCCCAATGCGTCGACACGCGCCTCCAGATCGGCCCGATCCGATTCGGCCATGACCTTGTAGATACCCCGATAGGCGGGACGAACCTCGCCGTCGGCGTCGAACATCTCGTCAAACGCCTTGCCGTAGGGGGCCTTCGAATAACCGGTGAAAATACCGCTCTCGGCGGGTGTGGCGCCTGTGCGTGCCGGTCTCGTCTTGGTAGGCGTTTTCGGAACACGCGGCTCGGCGGATTTACTCCCGTTGGCTGATTTTCCTGTATTTGTCGGGGACTGTTTGGCGGCTGGGGACTTACGCGCCGCCTTCTTGGCAGGCACACTGGTCGACGCGGGGCTCATAGTGAGACATGGTGCTACAGATTCGGCGAGTCGGCATGACGGTCGAAGCATCAATGCTCGGCAGCGACTCCTACGGGAGGCGATTTGGGTCGCCACAGAGCAGGCTGGTAGGGTGGGTCGCTGTCGCAGAGTCGACACGGTATATCGAGTTTCGCCGTGTCGTGGCTGCTCAGGAGTGATCATCACACCGCAGCGGGGGGTAACTGCCCGGCCGACGGAAAGATCATTCGGGACAGGCAAACTATTAGCAACAACGAAGTATGAGGTAACCACGCGTGGCAAACATCAAGTCGCAGGTCAAGCGCATCCGCACCAACGAAATTCGTCGGCAGCGCAACCAGTCGGTGAAGTCGTCGCTGCGGACCGCTATCCGCGGTTTCCGTGCGGCCGTCGAAGCCGGCGACAAAGACAAGGCTACCGAGCTGGCACAGGCAACGAGCCGCAAGCTCGATAAGGCCGCCAGCAAGGGCGTTATCCATGCCAACCAGGCCGCCAACAAGAAGTCGGCGATCGCCCTGGCTGTCAACAAGCTCTGATCCAGGTTCTGAGCTGAGGCCGGTTCGTCCCGAGCGCGCGCATCTGTCGCAGCGCCGACGACCGGCAGACTTTGCCAACTTACCCCGGTGACATCCACGCGGTCACCGGGGTAAGTTGCGTGCTCTCACCTCACGCCGCGTACATCGACTCCCGGTATAGTGCCCGCGATCGTGTCACCGGGTTCTGGCACCATGACTGACGTGACGCAACGTCTGCATCTGCTCATCGGCGACGACGACTTCCTCACCGGTCGGGTCATCTCGAAGGTCACCGGTGAGTTGTCGGCGCACGCCGGCACCGATGTGCCGGTGACCCGGGTGCGCGCGGGCGATGTCAGTCAGCATGAACTCGCCGAATTGCTCAGCCCGTCGCTCTTCGCCGAGGAGCGGGCGGTGGTGATCGAATCGGCCGCCGACGCCGGCAAGGAACCGGCGGCGCTCATCTCACAGGCGGCACGCGAACTTCCCGAGGGCATCACCCTGATGGTGATCCATTCCGGCGGCGGCCGCGCGAAATCCATGGTGGGCGACCTCCGCAAGTTGGGCGCGATCGAACACGAGTGCACCGCGCCGCGCTGGCCCTCGGAACGCATGGACTTCGTTCGTAAGGAATTCCAGTCGCTCAGGGTGAAGGTGAGCAACGACGTCATCGAGCAGATCGTCGACGGCGTCGGATCGCAGTTGCGTGAACTCGCGGCCGCCTGCAGCCAGCTCGTCGCCGACACCGGCGGCAAGATCGATCTCGACGCGGTGCGGCTGTACTACCAGGGACGCCCGGAGGTCACCGGATTCGAGGTGGCCGACAAAGCGGTGACCGGTGATCGCGCCGGCGCGCTGGAATCGCTGGCGTGGGCGCTGCACCACGGTGTGCCACGGGTATTACTCGCCGACGCCCTCGCCGAAGCGGTACATGCCATCGCCCGGGTGCGTGCGATGGGATCGGTCGATCAGTACGCCGCCGCCTCCGCCCTGGGTATGCCGCCGCGGCGGGTGAAAAATGTGCAGGCACAGGCGCGCGCATGGGATTCGGACTCGATAGCCCGGGCCATTGTTGTTGTGGCTGCGCTCAACGGCGATGTGAAAGGCCGAGCCGCTGACCCGGACTACGCACTGACACATGCAGTTTCGGCGGTGGCCGGGCTACGGCCGGCGGGGCGGCGGCGCTGATCGCACAGCCTCCCGAGTTCACCGACGTATCCGGGTGAGTACGGCGCGGAGCGGGGCGCCGACGTTGCGCCAGCGCAGCGCTATTAGCGCTATCAGGGTTGTCATGCCCACCACCAGCAGCAGTCCCGGCACGCCCGACGGTACCGCGATCGCTGCCCACCCGGGACCGCCGAGGTGATGCGCGCACGTGAGCATCCACCACAGCTCGGGGCGCAGCGCTCGAAGTAGCAGTTCTGCAAGCAGCACACCAACCCCACCGGGAGGACCGAACGCGCCGACGATCGCGGCCACCGTGCCTACCACGCTGATGATGGCCACCACCGGCGCCACCAGCACATTGGCCAGGACCGACACCACGTTGAACGTGCCGCTGATCAGTGCGATGAGCGGTGCGGTGACGATCTGCGCGGCGATCGCGATGGCCAGCACCTCCGCCAGACCCGATGGCACTCGCTTCTCGCGCAACCAATCTCGAAGCCGGGGAGCCATCACCACTAATCCCGCGGTGGCCGCCACCGACAACGCGAAACCTGGTGCCAGTGCCAGCTCCGGCCACCACAGCAATCCACCCACCACCGCAATACCCAACGCTGGCAGCGCCCGGGCCTGGCGCGCAGAGATTAACGCCAGCAGCCCGACGCCACCCATCATGGCGGCCCGCAGCACGCTCGGTGAGGGCCGCACCAACACCACGAAGGCGACGATCACCACGGCGCCGCAGGCCGCCGCGACCCGTGGTGAGGCACCCAACACGCGCACCAACGCCACCGCAGCACCGCAGATGAGCGCGAAATTGGCGCCACTGACGGCCGTCAGGTGACTCAGTCCCGACGCCACGAACTCGGCACGTACCTGCGTCGATAGGGTGCTCTCATCGCCGATCACCAACCCCGGAAGCAGCCCGGCCGATTCACCATGCAGTGCGCGAGCTGCGCTCTGCTGCAACCGTTCTCGTACCGCACCGGCCGCCCGTTGAATCGGTGGTGGCCGCCCGAGGAGCCGGGGTGATCCCACGGCAGCCAGCCGGGCTACCGACAGATCACCGCCGCGCGGTGCGCGCACACTGACTAACGCGATCACTCGCTGCCCCGGCAGGATGCCCGCCCAGTGCGCCGACCGTCCGACCAGATCGGCGACCCCGGCCCGCACCCGCTTGCCGCCCACCACATCCACCGCGACCCGGATACTCACCTGCCCACGCGCCGCGGGCCCGAAGTTGCGGGGATCGTCCCGAATCGTCATCGACACCGTGGTTTTTCCCGACAACCCGAATAACGGATGGGCCGCGCGCGTTTCCAGCCGCAGCCACAGCGCGGCGGCACACGTTGCGGCCATGCCCGCGCCCACCACCACGACACCCACCGACCGCCAGTTGATCGCTCCCCATCCGTCATGCCGTCGCCAGCAGGCGAAAGACAATGCCGCACCGGCGATCACCGATAGCATCGCCAGCCACGGCATCGACCACGCCGGGCCGAGCAGGCCGAGCAGCGTCGTCGCCCACACCACCAGCGCGGGTGTCACCAGGCGAAGGTCCATAGTGGCGTGGCGGGATCAGACCGTGACGAGGTCTTTGAGCTTGGCCAGGCGGGCGGGACCGATGCCGTCGACCTCGCCCAGTTGCGTGACAGATGTGAACATCCCATGAGTGGAACGCCATTGAATGATCGCTTTGGCGGTAACCGGCCCGACTCCGGGGAGGGCGTCAAGCTGCGCTTCGGTGGCGGTATTGAGATTCACCTTGCCACCCGCCTGCGCCGATCCTGTACCCACAGATCCCGATTCTGTTGCGCCCGTGGCTGCTCCGCCAGAAACGGGGGCACTCGCACCGGAGCCCACAACGGCACTGCGTAACGACATCTGCCCCCGCGTGCCCGCATAGCCGACGAGAATCTGATCTCCGTCGTTGAGTATCTGCGCCAGATTCAGCGACATCATGTCGGCACCGGAACGCGGCCCACCTGCTCGCGTGATCGCTTCGGCAACACGTGATCTCGGCGCCAGCCGGATCAATCCCGGGCGATGGACGAGACCCACCACGCTGACCACCATCTGCGCCACGGGCGCGGGTTGCTCACGGGGTAATGATTGCGCCACCGGAGGAGAACTGGCGGATGAGGTGGGGCCGGCCGACGCGGGAAATGCGATCTCCGGCGTGCCGGAATCGCTGCGGAAGAGTCCATAGGCCGCTATCGCACATGCGATCACTCCGATCGCCACCAGCGCGATGGCACCCGGTGGGGCGATGCGAATGCGGTGTCGCGGACGTCCGTCCTCGTCGTCATCACCGAAATCGTCATCACCGTAATTATCGCCGCCGTAATTATCGCTTTTGTGACTGCGGCCGAAATCCGCGATGCGCTCGTCGGTGGATGTCGGCGTATCCTCCAACCACATTGGCTTCGCCCCGATACCCCAGTCTCGCTGCGGGGTTTGATCATCTACTGCCTCGAATACTGACCCATCCCGGTAGCCGTCATCAAGCTGATCGGGCACCTGGCGCAGCTGCGATGGCGGCACGGCCAGCCGGTCGAGCGCGTTACGTCGGCGGTTATCGCTCATGCCCTGACACCCTAGGCACAACCATCGACGAGCCCGTCACTCCGGCGAAAACCCAACCGGAAGCTGTGTACGAAAAGCCAGCTGTGCATAGTGCGATACCGCGCACACCACAGTGTGGCAACGACGTCACGTCCCGGCAACATAAACCGGGCTGTGAGGGTTTCACTCCCCCTGATCACGTTGCGCGTACGATGCCGAAACATGTCGTGGAGGTCGCGGACTCAGACGCTTGCGGCGCATCCACAGTTTCGAATCCTGTTCTGGGGTCGGCTGATATCGTTCACCGGTTCGGCGGTCGCGCCTATTGCCCAGGCCTTTGCTGTGCTGGACTTAACTGGGTCCGCAACGACCTTCGGCGTCGTCCTGGCCGTTGGCTACGTCCCACTGATCGTGTTTCTCCTTGTGGGCGGCGTAGTCGCCGACCGGTTCAGCCGCAGCGCAGTCATGGTGGTCGAACTGGATCTGCGCGGGTACGCAAGCAGTTCTGGCCGCGTTGCTGATAACCGGAAATGCTCGCGTGTGGAACATCGCCGCCGCTGCCGCTCTCGCCGGTGGTGCAGGCGCATTCTTCGGTCCCGCATCGCAAGGAATCATTCCGCAACTAGTGAACGCCGAGCAGCTGCACGACGCCAACGCGCTGCTCCGACTGAGCATGAACAGCGTCAAGGTACTCGGCCCCGCCTTCGCCGGCGGCGCCGTCGTCTACTTTGGATCCGGTTGGGTAATCGCCTGGGATGCAATAACGTTCGCGGCGTCAGCAATACTTTTGGCGCGGCTGCGTGTACAGCTCCCGCCACGACCCACCGCACGATTCCACACAGATCTCGCACAGGGGTGGAAGGAGTTCTGGTCCCATTCCTGGCTGTGGTCGCTCGTCCTGCAATACTCCCTGGTCAACGCTGTCTGGGTCGGCTGCTTCCAACTGCTAGGACCAATCATCAGCAAGGAGGACTTAGGCGGGCCCGTAGCGTGGGGCCTCGTCACCGCTGCGTTGGCGGCTGGTTTACTCACCGACGGTGTCCTGATCCTGATATGGAAGCCACCACGCCCTCTGCTGGCCGCAGCTACCAGCACCGTTACCAAGGCACTTCCGCTGGCAGCTCTGGCCACCACGCAACCGCTCTGGGTCGTCATGGTTACCACGTTCGTCGCCGGCATCGGGACCGAGACCTTCATCGTATGCTTCTACACCACCATGCAGCGCCTGGTGCCCGCCGACCGGGTTAGCCGGGTGACGGCATACGACATCCTATTCGGAACATTGCTGATCCCCATCGGCTACCTGATCGCTGGCCCACTCAGCGATCACCTCGGTGCACCGCCGACGATCGGCACGGGCATCGGGATCGTCATCGCCTCAACAATCATGGTCCTACTGTTGCCTGTCGTTCGCACTTACCGAGCCACCGAAACAAACAACTCTGGTAGCTCGGCACGACCGCCCGTTTCCTGAAAGGAACTCACCCTTGAGCCAAGACAACAAACACGCGCAACAGCGGGCCCAGTTGTGGGCACAGTGGGCCGAAGTCTACGACGACTGACACGCCCTGGAAATCCCGGAGGTCCAGACAGGTAACTTTAGCTCACTGTTATCCGAGTCGCACGTGAACTCGAGCAACGTGAATATTTTGATAAGGCCCCAGTCTGGGTCTTCTTTCGGCACATTCGGAACGCGATTGCGCACGGCAACATGTTCAAACCGGAAACCGGAAATGCTGGCTCCTCGACGTCTACACCGCGCATTCTTACCAAAGATGACTGTTCATAGCCGACATGCTGCCAGCTCGGTAGCAAGAATAGCGGCGGCCCCGAGTGACTTCAGCTGATCCATGGTCCGATTTATTACCTTCCGTGGGGCAAGTGAACGCACCGCGACCCATTCCGGATCAGCCAGCGGGGAGATCGTGGGCGATTCCATCCCGGGGGTTAGCGCGCACGCCTGCTCCAATACCGAACGCGGGCAGTCGTAATCAATCTTGACGTACTGCTGTGCCGTGAGGACGCCGGTGAATCTATCAATCATCAGCCGGACTGCCCCAGCACTCTTATCGCTGAACGATTTCGTTGAACTACGGACGAGCACTGCTTCTGACTCAAGCAGCGGTGCCCCGAAAGTGACGAGGCCGGCGTTCTCCAGAGACGTCCCGGTCCACCGGGTTGATACGGGATTTCGCCACACAAGTTCGGACTGGCATTCATCGCTTTCCATCATCGCCGATCAATTTTGAACGTTTACTCAACTCAGTTGATCTAC
This sequence comes from Gordonia sp. (in: high G+C Gram-positive bacteria), assembly GCA_047605305.1. Taxonomy (GTDB): domain Bacteria; phylum Actinomycetota; class Actinomycetes; order Mycobacteriales; family Mycobacteriaceae; genus Gordonia. Next base: position 1,245 of record JASGFW010000076.1, on the reverse strand, counting down.
CAATCTTATAGATTTCCATTACCGGTGATAAATTCACACCACAGCGCGGCGTTGATCAATTGTGCGCAAAGATGAATTCTGCTTCAGTTAAATCCGTCGTGATCGATCCTGCTAACGAATCTAAGATCGAGCCACATTATAGTTGGATTCGCGATAATTCCACTATCATTGACGCAGTTTGGGAGTTTGTAGACAATTACAGTAGCCGTGACCCCAGTGCGTGAACACGGGATCTACCCCAACCATAGGTACCCAAGGCTGCCAACCACGGCTCCGCTGGACCTGCGGCGCCAGACCAGGAAAGGAGCCACCAAGTGACCGACGGTATGCAAGGCATGCTCTTCGGTACGATCCAGGAGCCTTCCGACAGCGAGAGCGACAGGGAGACGATCCGTGTATGCGCGCTGAATGTTCAGAGTACGGGCGAGTCGCGTGCTCAGCGCCTCGCCGACTGGCTTCTCAGCACACGCAGCCAGATCGTGGTTCTCAGCGAGTTGCAGTCCAACGCGGGTGCCGATCTCCTGCTGTCATGTTTAGACGCGGAAGGCTACGAGGTTACCTACCCTCCCGCACGACGCGCCGCCAAGTATTTCGTTGCCGTCGCAACGAAGGGGTTTACGAGTTCCACTTTTGAGACGCCGCCAGAGCTGGGGCCGCGAGTTGTTGCCGTTCGAATCCAATTACCGGGTGAGACTTTGGCCATAACCGGGATATACGCCCCTACAAATGGAATGACACACGATAGCAGCCTCCAGCGCCAACGATTCCAAAAGGAATCACTCAGCTGGCTAGCCCAGGCGGCCACAATTGGGCCGCTATTGGTGGCCGGCGATCTGAATGTTCTCGAACCGGGACATAGTCCGCACATTGAGGGGTTCAACGAACACGATTACAACTTTTACTCGGGCATAACCGCTCTTGGGCTAGACGACGCGTTTCGAGTGATCAATCCCGACAAAATTGAACACAGCTGGATTAGCGAACGATACGGAAGCCAGCGACTCGATCACGCCTTCATCACTCGCCGGGCTTTCAAGGTCACCGGGTCGTGGTATGACCACCAGACTCGGGCCGAAGGTCTGAGTGACCACGCCGCGATGTTCATCGAGTTCTCCCGCCACATTGACACCAATCCCGCCACGGGCAGGTAATCACGGGAATACCCGCCGACGTTCAGTCCGCCGACTCGATCGGTTCGAGGTGGGTGCCGATCACCACACCGACGGCCCCCGGCCCCACGTGGCA
>JASGFW010000075.1:0-19188 GCA_047605305.1 Gordonia sp. (in: high G+C Gram-positive bacteria) | reverse complement strand
CGCCGCCGATGCCGACGACCTTGATCACGGCCAGGTAGTTGTGCGGTGGCGTCATAACGCTCGCCTTCCTCTTTTCGGAAAAACCCTAAACCTGAACCATAGATTTAGAGTTATGTCAAGTGTGGTGTATCGGTGATGACGCTAGGCACCAAGACGCCCCGGGGCCAGCGCGACACGCGGCATGTCGTGAAGTTGGTCCAAGAAACCCGCGTGGCACGCCATCGATGCTTAGCGATAGGCCGGAAACTCCGGACTCGACACGTTGTACTCCTTCGCGTCACGAACCAAGAGATACCGCAGCGTCCGGGCCTTCTCTGCTGCGCGCGACGAATCCCCCCACACGACGGTTCTGTTGCCCGCCAACGTAAATTCAATATCCACCGGAGACGACGCGGAAACCTTGACGATTCGTGCCGAGAGCGTCCGCGGTAAGTCGACGACCGCACGGATCGCGGCAAGCGTCGTCGGATCCGCCGGACCCGGAGTCGGCGTCGAGAACACCGGCAACGTGGCAAACTCCCCGGGCAGCCCCTTAGCCGCATAGCGCAGATAGCCGATCCCGTTGCGGTCGAGAATATGCACGGTGTCGCCATCAACGACGCGCACCACCGGTTGTCGCTCAACGACGGTGATCCGCAGCGACGACGGATATTCCCGTTGTACGCGCGCCGATTCAACCGCAGGGATCGCCGCCACGCGCCGGGCCACCGAACCGGTGTTCACCTGCAGCAGCGGGGTACCGCTCGGCACAGCGGCGGCATGCACGATCTCGGCCGTCTGTAGCCCCCGCGATCCGGAGACCTCCGTCGAGCGCACCGACATCAACGGTGTGCAGTAGGCGATCAGCACCAATCCCACGGTGACGGCGACGACGCCACACACGCCGAGCACCACACGCAGACCGCGGCCGGTGCGAACGAAACGCGCCATTACCGAACCTCTGACCCCGCCGCATGCTCCGCGGCCTGCGCGAGTGCGGCCAGAATCTCGGGGCCCTGCATGGTGATATCGCCGGCACCTATCGTCAACACCACATCTCCCGGCTCCGCGAGCCCGGCGACCACACCCGCCAGCTCCGACAGATCGGGTACGAAAACATGCGGAACCGACACCAGATCGGCGATCGTAGCGCCACTGACACCAGGGATCGGATCCTCGCGCGCACCGTAGACGTCGGCGACAACGACCTTGTCGGCAAGATCAAGCGCACTCGCGAATGTGTCGGCGAATTCGACTGTGCGCGAGTACAAATGAGGCTGGAACACGGCGATCACCCGACCCACCGACGACGGTCGCGACCCCGACTGCGCCACGGCCACCATGCCACGCGCAGCGGTGAGTACCGCGGCAACCTCCGTCGGATGATGTGCGTAATCGTCGTACACGTCGACCCCGGCGGCGCGGCCCTTGAATTCAAATCTGCGCCGCACCCCGCCGAACGCCTCGATACCGGCAAGCACTCCCGCCACCTCGCCACCGGCCCGGACCGCCGCAATCGTGGCGGCAATGGCATTGCGCGCCATGTGAATTCCCGGAAGAGTCAATCGCAGGGTGTATTCCGTCGCAACATCGGTGACCGGCGGCGCAAACTCGACACGAGCCACCCCGCCACCATGCTGAGGCGACCATTCGAGCAACGTGGCCGCGCCGATCACCCCCGGGATCGTCACCTCGTCGGCGCGCTCGCCATAGCCGAGCACCGTGACGCCACGCGCCGCCAACGCAGGCGCACACCGGCGAGCCAGCGCCGCGGCACCCGGATCATCGAGACATACGACCAGCGTGCCACCGGAAACGATCCGTTCGGTGAACGAATCGAATACGGCCACATAGGCATCCGCCGTGCCGAAATAGTCGAGATGATCGGCCTCAACGTTGGTGACCACAACGATGTCGGGGGTGTATTCGAGCAGCGAACCATCACTCTCATCGGCCTCGGCGACGAAGATCGTGTCGCTGCCGTGATGGGCGTTGGTGCCGGACTCGTTGAGTTCACCACCGATCGCGAACGACGGATCAACACCGGCATGCTGCAACGCAACAACCGTCAGCGATGTCGTCGACGTCTTACCGTGAGTGCCCGCGATCAACACCGACCGGTAGCCCGACATGAGCTGAGCGAGTACACGCGGACGCGGCAGAACCGGAATACCCCGCGAACGTGCGGCGACAAGTTCCGGATTGGTGTCGGGGATCGCGGCACGGGAAGTCACCACCACCGACGGCCCATCCGGGATCTGGTCGAGGGCCGATGCGTCGTGTCCGATCCGGATCTGTGCACCACGGGTACGCAACGCCAGGATGCCGCGGCTGTCCTTGGCATCCGAACCCGATACCGCACCGCCACGCGCAAGCAGGATGCGGGCCAGCCCCGACATGCCCGCACCGCCGATACCGACCATATGTACCCGACGCAATTGCTCCGGCAGCATGCCGACGTCGAGCCGGTCCTGTTCTCCTGTCACATTCTCAATTGTCATCGCTCGGCGGCCGATCCGGGTGAGCGAAACGCGGTGTCGGGGGTGCCGTCGCGAAATCGGCCCGCCAGCTCCAAGGCTGCACGCGCAACGGCGTCGGCGGCATCACGATGGCCGGTGCCCGCCGCCGCTGCCGACATTGCGGCCAGACGCCCGGGATCCGAGAGTAGGGCGGGTACCTCACGAACCACCCAATCAACGGTGACCGCGTCGTCATCGACGAGGATGCCGCCGCCCGCCTCGACTACGGGCAATGCGTTGAGCCGCTGCTCCCCGTTGCCATGCGGCAACGGCACATAGATCGCCGGGAGCCCCGTCGCCGACACCTCGGCCACCGTCATCGCACCCGACCGGCACACGACGAGGTCGGCGGCGGCATACGCCAGATCCATCCGCTTGAGATAACCCACCGCACGATATGCGGGCGCACCGGGTGGCGACACCGGATCGATCGTGTTCTTCGGGCCGTAGGCGTGCAGCACGCCGATCCCGGCACGGCCGAGCACGTCTGCGGCCCCGGCCACCGCCTCATTCAACCGCTGAGCCCCCTGCGATCCGCCGAATACCAAGAGCGTGGGGGCGTCGTCATCGAGGCCGAAGTAGTGGCGTGCCTTGGCGCGCAGCGCCGCACGGTCGAGTTCGGCGATCACGCCCCGCACCGGGATACCGACAACCTCGGCCCCCTCAAGTCCCGACCCGGCCACCGCGGCCATCACCACGTCGGCGAAACGAGCACCTACCTTGTTGGCGATGCCGGCACTCGCGTTGGCCTCATGGATGACGATCGGCAGTCGGCGCTTACCTCGGAGGTGCGCCTGCGCGGCGAAATAGGCGGGCAACGACACGTAACCGCCGAAACCGACCACCACATCCGCGCCGACGGCCGCGAGGACCTTGCGGGTGGCCAGCACCGAACGGGCCAGTCTGACCGGTGTCTTAGCGAGCTCGACGCCCGGCGTGCGCGGCAACGGCACCGGCGGGATGAGAGCCAATTCGTAGCCGCGGTCAGGCACCAACGAGGTCTCCAGACCGCGCGTGGTACCCAGCGCGGTGATCCGTGCGCTCGGATCAATGCGGCGCACCGCGTCGGCCACGGCCAGTGCCGGTTCAATATGACCGGCGGTCCCTCCGCCGGCGACCACCACCGAAAGTCGTCGTCCGGCGTCAGCGGCTGTAGTGTCCGAACCCGCAGTCATCGGCCCCTCAACTCCTGTTCACCTGTATCGGACCGGTTGGACGTCACCTGCCGACACCACCCGACCGCCAGCGCGACGAGTCGGTTCCCGAATATCTACTGGCCGGTACCCGTGACTCGCCGTCTCGGCCACGGGCTTGTACCCGGCCATCGCTACGACCCCACCGACCGTAGATTCGCGCACCACCGGCTGCACCGTGGACCACACCACGACGCGGGGTGCGGCTATCGTTGCGTGCCGACCGACCACGGCCGTGCCGATCCGCCCGGGGACCACCCAGCTTGGGACCACCCAGCTTGGGACGGGGCGCAGTGCGATCTCGTTCCCGGGCCGCGAGACGATCCCGCAAAGCCTGCGACCGTGACGGTAGGTAGGCCACCGGCTTCGGCAACCGCAGCCACCGACCTACCCCACGGGTATTGCCGGTGGTCAGCGCGGCCACTGCCTCGGGTTCGTGGCGCGCGGCATTGGCGAGTAAACCGAGCATGGCCAGCACGGTAAGAGTGGAGGTTCCACCGGCCGAGAGCAGCGGCAACTGAATACCGGTCACCGGGAGCAGCCCGATCACGTATCCGATGTTGATGAAAGCCTGTGCGGTGATCAGCACGGTGATGGTCGCCGACATGAGTCGCAGGAACGGGTCGGCGGAGCGGCGCGCGATACGGAAGCCGGTGACGGCGAGCATCAAGAACAGCAACACCACCAGCAGTCCACCGATAAGGCCGAGTTCTTCACCGATGATGGCGAAGATGAAGTCGTTGTGCGCATTGGGCAGGTAGTTCCACTTGGCGCGGCTCTGGCCGAGCCCCACGCCGAAGACTCCCCCATTGGCCAGCGCATACGTTGCCTGCCGTGCCTGGTATCCCGCGCCCTGCGGATCGTCGACGCTGCCGAGGAAGCTCATCACCCGCTCGGAGCGGTAGCTTTCGACCAGGGCCAGCATCACCGCGATACCCGCCCCGGAGACCGCGAAGGCCGCGAACACCTTGACCGGCAATCCGGCGAACCACAGCAACGCGCCAACGATGATCGCGATCGTGATCGTCGTCGACAAATTCGGTTCAAGAATGATGAGCAGGCAGATCAGCACGCCGACCGGCAGGAGCGGCATGAACAGTTCCTTGAGCGACGCGTGCTCGCGGCGCCGGGTGGCCAGCAGGTGCGCTCCCCACACGCACAACGCCACCTTCACCAGTTCCGACGGCTGCACCGAAAGCCCGTAGATCACGAACCATCGCCGGGCGCCCTGCGAGAGGGTGCCGATACCGGGGATCAACACCAGGGCAAGCATCACCGTGGTGCCGAATATCAGCAGTGTGGCGAAACGCCGCAACACACGCACCGGCAGCCGCAGCGTCAGGTAGAACACGATGAGTCCCAGGATCGCGAAGATGACCTGGGTGGCGAACAGCCCGTAGGCCGAGCCGTCCTTGGAGTAGCCCTCCACCGACGACGCCGACAGCACCATGATCAGACCGAAACCGGTCATCAGCGTCGCCATGGTGAGGATCAGGTGATAGGACGCCAGTGGCCTGCTGAGCAGGTTGCGCACCTTCTCGACCATCGCGACGGGCACGGTGGCAAACGAGCTGGCCGCGACCGTGTCACGCTTATCGGCCGTGTCACGCTTATCGGCCGTGTCACGCTTATCGGCGGAGTCTGCGGTCACGGGCGCGGCACCGACGCGGAGCCGACGAGCACCTTCGCGGCGGCCGCGAAGGCATCACCGCGACGACCGTATCCGGCGAACATATCCAATGAGGCGGCGGCCGGGGCGAGCAGTATCGCGTCGGGCTTCTCGGCGGCGGCCACCGCCAGCCGCCACGCCTGCGTGACGGCGTGTTCCATCACCGCGACTGCGGGATCGGTACTGGTGCCCAGGAGACTCACGGGACCGCCCGTCGGCGAGCCCAGTTCTGGTCCGGTGGCGCGCTGTGCTTTCACCACGCCATCGTCCCCTGTGAATACTGTGACGGTTGGGACTTTTGGGGCGTGTCGCGCGATCGCTTCGACAATGAGGTCTCGGTCGCGCCCGATGACGACCACACCGGCGAGCCGATCGGCCACCGCCGCGACCAAGCCGTCCACCGATGCGCCCTTGAGTAGACCGCCCGCAATCAGCACGACCCGCCGACGAGCACCCACCGCGGCCTGCGCCGCATGAGGATTCGTCGCCTTCGAATCGTCGACGAAATCGATGCCGTCCAGGGTCGCGACCACCTCGCCACGGTGAGCGCCCGGGCGAAACGCGGTGAGCGCCGCGGCCACCGTCGCCGGGGTGACGCCGATAGTCAACGCGAGTGCGGCGGCCGCCAACGCGTCGGCGATGCCGGAGGGTCCCGCCGGGGAAATGTCCGCCGCAGCCACCAACGACCGCCCCGCGAGGGTGTGCCCGTCCGGGGGCTGCCGCCCGTCCGGGGTCGGTTGCCCGACGAATGCCCGATCGACGAGTTCGCCATCGACCACGCCCAGCTCGCCCGGTTGCGGTACGCCAAGAGTGAACCCGATGCGACGCCCCCGCACCGGCAGCCGCGACGCCACCGGATCGTCGAGGCCGACAACTCCGATCGTGCCGTGTAACGCGACTGTTTTAGCCGCGGCATACGCCTCAAAAGAGCCATGCCAGTCGAGATGATCGTCGGCGACGTTGAGTACGACGCCGGCGTCGGGTGCCACCGACGGCGCCCAGTACAGCTGAAAAGAGGAGAGTTCGGCGCAGAGCACCTCCACCCGCGGTGTCGCCCGCATCGCATCGAGCACGGGCAGGCCGATATTGCCGCAGGCGGCGGCCGAACGCCCCGACGCCGAAACGATCTCGGTGAGCATCGACGTGGTGGTGGTCTTGCCGTTGGTACCGGTGACGACCAGCCACGTGCGCGGCGGTCCGAGCAGCCCGGCGCGATCAACCCGCCAGGCCAATTCGACCTCACCCCACACCGGAATCGCCGCGTCACGCGCCGCCACCAGAAGCGGATTGGCCGGCGCGAAGCCCGGAGAGGTGACGACGAGATCCGTCTGCTGCAGCCACCCCCGATCGGCGAGGAGCGCGGCAACCGAGGTGAAGTCCGCACCGGCCGCGTCGTGAACGTCGGAATCTCCGCGCAATCGATCGTCGGCGATCACCACCACCGCGCCGGCGTCGAGAAGATAGCGGGCCGCCGACATTCCGGCGACGCCTCCGCCGGCAACCAGCACCCGCAGCCCCGCCAACTGCAATTCGGGTGTCCGTGAGGGGGCGGTCCCCGACAGGGCAGCGCCGACACCGCGTGCGACCACGTTCATGGCGCTCCTATCCGTTGACGGCGAGGAATTCGCCGTAAAACAGCGAGAGTCCCAGGGCGCAGGCGATCGCGGTGAGCAGCCAGAACCGGATAATCACCGTGGTCTCCGCCCATCCACCCAACTCGAAGTGATGATGGAAGGGTGCCATTCGGAACACCCGGCGGCCGGTGGTGCGGAAGAACGCGATCTGGATGATCACCGACATGATCTCGGCGACGAACAGCGCGCCAATCACAACCGCGAGCAATTCGGTGCGCGTGGTGATGGACAGCCCGGCGAGCATTCCGCCCAGCGCCAACGACCCGGTGTCGCCCATGAATATCTTGGCGGGGGCCGCATTCCACCACAGGAATCCGAGGCAGGCACCGCCGCCGGCCACCGCGATGAGCGCGAGATCGAGCGGATCACGGACGTGATAGCAGCCTTTGGGGATGGCGTTGGCGGGTTTGGCCCCACCGGCGCACGCGTTGACGAATTGGAAAAAGGTGACCAACACGTAGGAACCGAGCACCATCGCCATCGAACCGGCAGCCAGACCGTCGAGGCCGTCGGTGAAGTTGACCGCATTCGACCACGCCGACACCACCAGCCAGCAGAACACCACGAACGCCACCGAACCGATCGAGATCGCGTCGATATCACGCACATAGGAGAGTTGGGTACTGGCCGGGTTGTATCCCGAGTCGTTACGGAACCCGAGCACCAGCACTCCGAAGAGGATCGCGGCGACGAGTTGTCCGATCGACTTGGCCGTCTTATTCAGGCCGAGGTTGCGGTGTTTACGGATCTTGATGAAATCGTCGAGAAAGCCCACCAGGCCCAGCGCGGTCGCCAGCCCCAGTACCAACAGCCCCGACGCCGTCGGTCCGTTGCCTGTATCGAATACGACGCCGGCAAGGTGCGCACCGAAGTAGCCGACCCACAGTGCGATCAGGATCGCCACCCCGCCCATCGACGGCGTACCGCGTTTGGTTTGGTGGCTCTGCGGGCCTTCGACCCTGATCTCCTGGCCAAAGCCCTGACGCGAGAAGATCCGGATCAGCAACGGCGTCAACATAATTGACACCGCCACCGCGATCGCCCCCGCGATGAGGATCTGAGTCACCGCACCGTCCCCCTCGGGTTCACTCGTTTGCCTCCTCGTTCGTCATGCCCTGTGGCGGGGTCATGTGCTGTGGTGTGCCGGGCACGCTCCGACCCCAGCCCCGTGCGCGCCGGATCAACTCCGGCGATGAGTACCGTGTCATCGGGCCCTGGTGTCCATCCCCTGCCGCGTAACGTATCGGCGAGTACCGACACATCCGCGACGATGTGCACCTCATCGCCCCACGAGCCTTCCATGACCGCACCCTGGTACAGCGCTCGTACCGCGCGCGAGTCGCCCACACAGAGCAGCTTGTCGACGGCGAGTCGCACCGCGAGCCGACCCACCCGATCGTGTTCGACGACGCGTTGGTTCTCCGTCAGCGCAGCATCGGTGCGGAGCTCACCGATGATCGCCCACGTCCGTGAGCGCCCGCGCCCGCTCTCCCGCGCCCGCGACACCAGTTCCCGCAACATCGTTGAGGTCGTGGCGAGATCGGCCGGTGGTGGCACCACCAAGACGGCGGTCTGCGCGATCACCGCATCGAGTTCCTCGGCCACCACATCCCGGTCGTCAAACGGATGTTTCACGCCGTGGATCTCCTGCCCCGACTCATGGCCCTTCCCGGCGACGAGCACGATATCGCCCGGACGCGCCCAGGACACCGCCGACGCAATGGCCTCGCGCCGGTCACCTATTTCCCGGATTTCCACGTCGGCGCGGCGCTGCGCTGCGGGAACGTCGCGGGCTCCGGCGAGAATCTCCGCTCTGATCGTCGCGGGATCCTCGGTTCTTGGGTTGTCGTCGGTAACCACGACGACGTCGGCGTAACGCGCCGCGAGCGCGCCCATCAGCCGACGTTTACCGGCATCACGGTCGCCGCCGGCGCCGATCACCACGGCCAGCCGCCCGCGCGCCTGCGCAGCGAGGGTGGTCAGGACGGCTTCGAGGGCGCCGGGTTTGTGGGCGTAATCGACGATCGCGAGGAATTGCTGCCCGCGATCGATGCGTTGCAGCCGGCCGGGCACGTCGACATCGGCGATCGCTGCCGTCGCGGTGGTCGCCGACACTCCGGCAGCGACCGCCACCGCGGTGGCGACCAGCGCATTGGCGACGTTGTAGCGACCCGGCAGGCGCAGAGTGAGATCGTAGGCGGTGCCGTCGGAATCGGTGATGGTGACTCGTTGCGCACCGTCAACGGTGATGCTCGACGGCCCGGCATGCCAGGCGGCTGCGGCTGAACCCGCAGCGGCAGCCGTAGTTGAGGACACCGTGACCGGCGCGATATCGGGGTTGTCGGCGATCTGGACCATCCGCTGGCCCCACTCGTCGTCGACACAGATCACCGAATGTATCGCGTGAGTGGGCGAAGCGGGAGCGAAGAGCGCCGCCTTGGCCTCGAAATAATCATCCATCGTGCGATGAAAGTCGAGATGATCCTGAGAGAGGTTGGTGAAGGCGCCCACCGAGAATCGGGTGCCGTCGACGCGGCCAAGCGACAGCGCGTGACTCGACACCTCCATCACCACGGCATCGACACCCTTTTCAAGCATCGCGGCAAGCAACGCCTGCAGCGTGGGCGCCTCAGGTGTGGTGAGCGCACTCGGCTGGGCTACCCCGTCGATCCTGGTCTGGACCGTGCCGATGAGACCGACGGTGCGCCCGGCGGCCATCAGCGCCGCCTCGACCATGTATGCGGTAGTGGTCTTACCTGAGGTTCCGGTGATGCCGATGACGGTCAGCTGCCGGGAGGGATTTCCGTATACCTGCGCGCTGATGCCGCCGAGTACCGACCGCGGCTGCGGATGCACCAGGACGGCGCAGGATGTCTGCGCGGGCAACACCCGGGCGAGTTCAGCGCGCCCGGCCTCGTCGGTGAGGATCGCGCTGGCACCCCGGGCGATGGCCTCGGCGGCGAAGTGGGCACCGTGGGTACGCACTCCCGGTAACGCCGCGAACAGATCTCCGCCGACGATGTCCTGCGCCCGCAGCGACACCCCCGATACCGTGGTCGCCGTCGTCGCCGCGCCGATCAGATCAATCCGTGCGCCCGCCGCCGCGGCGAGTATCGACACCTCGGTGCGGGCCACCCGTGCGGGTCGCCCGATCACGATGTTTTCGGAATACGCTGACTTGCCTGAATGCTGCGCGGAGTGGGGATCATTCGGCGCCATCTCCGATCCCCCTTCTCTACTTCCTGCTGCGTTCTACTCTGCTGGGTTCTGCTCTGCTGGGTTCTGCACTGCTGGGTGCTGCACATCACGGCGCCATGTCGGGACCGGCTGGGCACCACGCCCGCTCCGCAACGCATCCACGATACCGGCAGGCCCATTCGGGGCGACGCCGCATCGCTGTCGCGGCGCGCCGCCACCGGCTATCGCTACGGGGGGTGCCGTTCAGTTCGCGACGAGGGTCAGTCGCGGCGTCGGATGAGCGGAGAGCGGCACCCTATCCCGTTGCAGCAACCACGAGGCGATCGTGCCGAAGAGCGGTGCCGCCGACAATCCGCCGCTGCCGTCGGAGCTGCGCGCGGGATTGTCGAGCATGATTCCCAGCACAAACCGTGGATTGTCGGCGGGCGCGATACCGGCGAAGGTGATGTTGTACCGCGAATTCGAGTAGCAACTGCACGCCGGATCAACCTGTTGGGCGGTACCGGTTTTGCCGGATAGCTGGTACCCCGCGACCGCGCCTTTGACGCCGGTTCCCGACTGGATCCCCATCGGATCGTCCTGGAAGATCGCACGGAACATATTGCGGACGGTGCGGGCCGTTTGCGGACTAATCACCCGAACCGGCTTCGGACGGTCGGTGGCCTCCGGCTGTTCGCCGTCGCGCTGTTCGGAAAGCAGAATCCGCGGCGGAACACGCAGACCGTCGTTAGCGATCGTCTGGTAGATCGCGGTCATTTGCAACAGTGTCATCGACAAACCTTGCCCGATCGGCAGATTCGCGAATGATCCGCCTGACCACTGGCTCAGTGCCGGCACCTCGCCCGCACTCTCGGCGGGCAGGCCGACGCCGGTGCGCTGGCCGAGTCCGAAGCGGTTCACCATATCGGCGAAGCGTTGTTCGCCAACCTTTTTCGCAAGCATCAAGGTGCCGACATTCGACGATTTCCCGAAGATACCGGTGGTCGTGTAAGGCTCAACCCCATGTGCCCAGGCGTCGTTGACGGTGATTCCCGCCATGCGGATACTGCCCGGCACCTGATGTACCTCGTTGGGGGTGGTCAGCCCGTATTCGATGGCCGCGGATGCGGTGATCACCTTGTTCACCGATCCCGGCTCGAAGGGCGAGGTGACGGCGGGGTTGCCAAGTTCGGCGTTCTTCTGATCGGACAGCGGCTTCGACGCGTTGAAAGCGTTGTCATTGGCCATGGCCAGTACCTCGCCGGTCTTCGCGTCGAGAACCACCGCGGATGCCGATTTCGCCCCGGAGGCCGCCTTCGCCTTATTCACTTGACTCTGCACGAACCACTGAATGTCGGAGTCAAGCGTCAGCCGCACCGTTTCCCCGTTGAGTGCCGGATGCACATTACGGGTGCTACCCGGGATGATCGCACCGTCGGAACCCCGGTCATAGGTTTTGGAGCCGTCGGTACCGGCCAGCACCGAATCCAACGACGCCTCAAGCCCGATGAGGCCGTTGCCGTCGTAGTTCACGTCGCCGACCACGTTGGCGGCCAGCGAGCCGCCCGGGTAGAGCCGGATGGCCTGCGGGTCCGCCCCCACCTCGGGGTAGTCGGTGGTGATCTTGGCGGCTACGTCCGGACTCACCGAACGGGCAAGGTAGACGAAGGAGTCGTCGCCGGTCATCTTCTTGTACAGATCGTCGGCGCTGATCGACCCGCCAAGCGCCGAGGACACTCCGGTGGCGATCTCATGCAAGCGGGTATCGACATCGGGATATTGCGGGTTTTTCTTATGCTCGGCCGCGATGGATGTACGGATGGCCGTGGGCAAAAAGGTCAGTGCGCGCGCCTCTTCGGTGTAGGCGAAGGGACGCCCGTTACGGTCGAGGATCGCGCCGCGGCGCGCGGTGAGCACCTGGGTGTATTCGCGTTGCTGCGCGGCCTGCGCGGATAACGCCGGCGCCTCGATGGTGTGCACGATGACCATGCGGATCGCCACCGCAACCACCGCGACGAGGATCACGGCAAGTGCGGCTTTACTCCGAAAATCGAAGGTGTGCAAACCCTTTCGTCCACCACCGGGCGGGGTAGCACCCTTGTCGCCGCCGCCACCGGCATCCGGTGCCGATCTGCGGCCGCGAACGGTACGCGTAGCGGACGCGCCGGAGCGGTCGCCGAGTCGCTGAAAACTGGCGCGTGTCATGGTTATCAATTGTCCCCCGCCTTAGCGGGTTACCGTCGCACCTGAGACCGGCGGGTTGCTATTGATCGCCTCGGGTGCGACGTTCGGGTTGAGCGCGGGAGCCGGGGCCGACGCTGGCGCCGACACCGGAGCTGGTGCCGTTTGCGCGTTTTGCCCGTGCGTAGCCCGCGACGATGCGCCGGCGAGCCCCATCGAATCGTCGACCTTGCTCTTGTCGATAGTGCTGGTCGGGTCCGGCTTATCGGCCGGGTTGATCGTTCCCACCGGCTTACCTGAGGCCGGCTGCGGCTGCCCGAGCACACGGGAACGCCCATTGAGGCCGATGACAACCCGCGCCGGATTCACCGCCGGAATCATGCCGAGGCGCGCCGCCTTATCGGATAGTTCCGGTGCGGAATCGCCGGATTCATAGGTGCGTTTGAGCGAATCACGATGATCCATCAGCGCCTGGTTCTCCTTGCGCTCGATACCGAGGCGGTAGGAATCCTGTGTTGCTTTGGTGGATAGCCACAGACTCACTCCAAGACCTACCAGCAGCAACGCGATCACCGGCACCACGAACGGCACGTCACGTACACGCGCCACCAGGGAAACTCGTTGTGCTCCATAGCCGTTTCGGTAACCGTGAATGTTCCGGGCCTCGCTAGGCACATCTCCAAACTCCGCCAACCGCGCGCGGCGCCGATCAATCGCGCGTTGGGCGGCGCGGGATCGATTGGTCCGTTGCGACTCCACCATTCCGGCGCGTCCCCGGCGGGATGATCCACCGGCATGTGCGGTGCGGCCGGCCCGGGTGACCGTCTCCTCATCGACACGCCGATCGTCGAGCAGTGTCATTCCTAGCCCCTCTCCACACGTTCTATGGCCCGCACCCGCACCGGCGCCGAGCGCGGGTTAGCGGCCAGTTCTGCTTCGTCGGGGCGATGCGCTCCACGCGTACCGAGACGGAATCGCGCTGCGGTGCCGGGCAATTCAATCGGCAACCCACTGGGTGAGGTCGATTTTGTGCGGGATGCGAACTCCCGCTTAACAATCCGATCCTCAAGCGACTGATAACTCATCACCACAACCCGTCCGCCGATGCCGAGTAGATCGAGTGTCGCGGGCAGCGCGAGCCGCAACGCGTCGAGTTCATGATTGACCTCGATCCGTAACGCCTGGAAGGTGCGCTTTGCCGGGTGGCCCCCGGTACGCCGGGTAGCGGCGGGAATCGCATCGTAGAGCAGTTCGACGAGCCGACCACTGGTGGTGAATGGCTCGATCTCGCGGGCGCGCAGCACCGCGGAGGCGATCCGCCCGGCAAACCGCTCCTCGCCGTATTCGGAGAGCACGCGGGCGAGTTCTCCATGCGAATAGGTGTTGAGCACGTCGGCCGCGGTGAGATCATCGGCCGGGTTCATCCGCATATCCAATGGCGCGTCGACGGCATAGGCGAATCCGCGGTCGGCGCGGTCGAGTTGCATCGAGGACACACCGAGATCGAAGAGAGCACCGGAAATCTCGGCGATGCCGAGATCCCCCAGGACGTCGCCAACCTCATCAAATCGGGCCTGGTGAAAGGAGATCCGATCGCCGAAGTGCGCCAGCCGACGACGAGCGATATCCAGTGCCGACTCGTCGCGGTCGATACCGACCACCCGCGCCGAGGGAAACTCGTTGAGCACCAGCTCGGAATGCCCACCGGCGCCGAGGGTCGCGTCGACGAATACCGGAGCCGCATGATCACCGGTACCAGCCAGTGCCGGGCTCAATAATTCAATAACCTCGCGGGCCATGACCGGCACGTGGCCGTGCTCGCCCGATTGTCGCTGCCCACCATCAGATTGCATTTTCACCACCTTGGCTTCCGGAGCGTGCGGATGGCACGTCCGCAGAGGCGACGGCCACCGGTGATCGGTTCGGCGGCCTCGGATAGTGCGAGGTCCCGACCCGGTCGCGTACCTGGCGTTGGGGAAGTACGCCAGGGTCGGACCGGATCGGGGCCTCGATCCACCCGGGGCCCGGTTCATCTCGTCCGCATTCACCTCTCGACTACAGGACCGCACTCAATGCGGCGGAGTTTGCTGCCGAGAAGTTCTCTTCGTGTTCGCTCTGGTAGTCGCGCCAACGCTGCGCATCCCAGATCTCAAGGTGGTCATAGCTGCCGAATACCACGCATTCCTTGGATAGTCCCGCGTAGTCCCGATGATCGGCGGACAAGCTGATTCGGCCCTGCCCGTCCGGTCGCTGCTCTTCTGAACTGGCGAAGAAATAGCGTTGGAAGGCACGCGCGGCCGGATCATTGCGCGAAGCCTCCACAATCTTCTCCGAGATCTTGTCGAACTCCTCGGCACGGAACACCGACAGGCTGTGGTCTTGGCCCTTGGTGACCATCACCCCTCCTGCCAGTGCGTCGCGAAACTTGGCGGGCAACGTGAGCCGCCCCTTGTCATCCAATTTGGGCGTGAATGTGCCGACAAAGCGCATAGCAGTCGACACCTCCTACCCCGGTCGGCACGTTCCGGTACGCCCCGCCCGTTGATGCCACAGTACCCCACTTTCCACCACTTTCCACCCCATTAGCCGCCGCAACCACCATACGTGATTCATATGCCCAGGTAGATAGGGATTAAATCGGTGGGGGAAGCCTGCCACAGGACGTCGTGTCGCGCCCACATCACACGTTAGTGATGTGGCTTAAGTGCCATAAGTGGCGATCAGCGCAGGCTTTTGCTCACGATGTGGGGCATTGTGGGGAAACCCGGTGGGGAAATCCGGTGGGGACAATCCAGTGGGAATGGTCCAGTGGGGACCGGCCACCAACTACAAAGGGCCGCACATCACAGTGGATGTGCGGCCCTTTAGTGGATGACTACCGCCTTGACGCCGCCTTAGGGCGCCCGCGGAACTCCCGGCTTGTGCTATTCCCGGCCCTGCGTCACTCCTGCTCGAAGCGGCGGTTGAAGCGTTCTTCCATACGGTCGGAGAATTTACGCTTACCAGCAGCCTGGCGCGCGGACCCACCAACGGGACCGGCACTCACGGAGTGCGGCTTACCGCCACTCCACAACGCGAACAGACCCGCGCCGAACATGATGAGGAATCCGATGAGACTCAGCACGGGGAGCCCCCCGGCACGGAGCCCCACCAACGGTCCGACAATCAATAAGACCAAGCCGACCACGAAAATGATGGCCGACTGCAGGCGACGCCGACCGGATGACTTGCCCAGGCGCCGACGTCTTACACTCGACGCGAACTTGGGGTCTTCCGCGTACAGAGCGCTTTCGATCTGTTCGAGCATGCGCTGCTCGTGCTCCGAGAGTGGCACCGACCCTCCTTACCTGCTACCGACGAAAATCATCGAGAAATGGCGCCGCGGACGCCAGTCCCGTGACATCTGTTCGCGGCCTCAGAGCTCAATGATACGAGCAGAATGCACACACGACCACAATTACCTCCGCATGGCGGACAACTCGGCCCAAATCACACCTTTCAGGCACTGTGTCCAATAGCGCCAAGCGCCTGATGCGCGAGACTCCCCTGCTCATATGCGATCAGCAGCCGCTCAACAGCATCAAGAAAGGTATCGACGTCGGCGCGCAGACCGTCAACCGTTGCGGGATCAATCGTTCGGCTGATACCCGATTCGATTTCCATCCGCGTTCGGGAGAGATCTGAAAATCTTTGCGCGAAATGAGTGAGTTCGGGCACAGTACTCGAAATCCGCGCCCACGCATTGGCGGAGACACGCCTGGCGCCGCCACGCACTGGAGGCTCATGCACGGCAAGAGCAGCACCGGCCGCGCGTAGGGCCGCGAGGTAGTACTGCCGAAACCGCTCCGGATCGTCGGTGACGCCGTCGGCGTTCGCGAAGACGACCTCGGCGCGTTCGAACAGATCCCGCGACCGGGTGACCACGACGGGATCAACCTCCGAGCGAGGTGATGCCCGCCGCGCCCGAGCGCTACCGGACCCGAATTCCCGGATGGGCACCTGTCGTGACATACATATCCCCCTTTCGGTATCGGCCGCCCTGTAACACGGAATGGTGTGGCCGACGATCCGGCAGTAAGCGCTTCCCTCGCCCACCACCGGACCGACGACAGTCGCTGGGTGACGGTGAACAGCTTGCGGAGGCACATCCATCGAACACCCGTTCGACATATTCAATATAGCTAGACCTCGCGAACACTTCAAGGGGAATAGCGCGTCGGACCCACAGCCGCATCCCCGGCGTGCGACGATGCCTCACAAGTGACCAGCCGTTCCATCGGACGGCTGCCCCACCACGTGACACCGCGAGTTCCGTGACCATTAGAGCGCGACCCTAAGACATCTAGAGCGACCGCGAGGAAGGACGGCGAGGAGTTGGCGATGCGCCTCGTTCGCCTGACCGGGCAGGACTGCCCGGTCTGGCTCGGACCCGCGCTACACATCTACGTTGCCGCCATGGAGTACCCGCGTGGCACCGAGAATAATCGCGTGGCACTGTGGCGTGAACACATCGCCCGGCCCGGCTGGACCGCCTACGCCGTAATACATACACCGGCAGTAGACACACCGACACAGGGCCATCCGTCTCCCCCAGCCGATCCCCGACGCCTGATCAGGGCACCGATCGCACGCTCGGCCAACGAATCCATGGTCGGAATCGCCTACGGGTATCGCGGCGCCGAGGACCAGTGGTGGAATCAGCAACTACGCACCGGGCTTCGCCTTACCGGGCACAGTTCCGCCGAGATCGCCGAGATCGCCACCGGCTATTTCGAACTCACCGAATTACATGTGCACCCCGACGCGCAGGGGCATGGGATCGGACAGTGGCTGTTGCGGGCGCTACTCGCCGACCGGCCCGAAAGTCATGTGCTGCTATCGACGCCCGAGATTCCGGCCGAACGCAATCGGGCGTGGGCGCTGTACCGCCGCATGGGCTTCGTCGACGTACTTCGCCACTTCACCTTCACCGGCGATCCTCGACCGTTCGCCTTCCTGGGGCGGGCGCTTCCGCTCCAGGAGCAGCCTGTCCCGTATCCGCCCGCTCCTTACCCGCCTGTCCTCCACCCGGAGCGCGCAGCGTATCCGCCCGCCGATCCTTCGACGTCTCACCGCCGGTGAGCCACTCACCACCGCTCGATGCCGTCGTCGTCGGAGCGGGCCATAACGGCCTGATCGCCGCGGCATACCTGGCCGCGGCCCGGCGATCGGTTCGGGTGCTCGAACGCGACGATATTCCTGGTGGCGCGGTCTCCACGGTGGCCCGATTCCCGGGTTACCGTGTCGATCGCGGGTCGTCGGCCCACCTGATGATCCGACACTCCCCCGTTCTCGACGAACTCGATCTCCCCGACCACGGGCTGCGTTATATCGATTGCGACCCTTGGGGTTTCTGCCCCGCCACCGATGAAGCCCCGCCCTTGGTGTTGCGTACCGATCTCGATGCGACATGTGCGTCGATCGCCGCCGCATGCGGGGCCGCCGACGCCGACGCCTACCGCAGGTTCGTGGCCGTGTGGACGCCGCGGGCCCAGGCCCTGATGCGCTCGTTCTACCGGCCCGCCACACCGGCCAAGTTCGGTCTGGCCTTCGCCGGGTTGGGCCACACCGCCAGCACCGCGCGCCACGGCCTATTCGGGACGCGCGGAGCGAAATTACTTTCCCTTACCCAGGAATTGATGCTGTCGGGGGATGCCCTTCTCGATCGCTGGTTTGATTCGGAACATCTCAAAGCGGCCCTCGCCTGGTTCGGCGCCCAATCCGGTCCGCCGATGTCTGCTCCGGGAACCGCACCGATGGTGGGGTTCGCCGCGCTGATGCATCAGATCCCGCCGGGTCGGGCGGTCGGTGGCAGTGGCGCGCTCACCGATGCGCTACTGCATCGCCTCGACGCCGACGGCGGAGAAGTGATCACCGGTTCCGCCGCCGCGTCGATCCAGCGATGTGCCGACCACTGGCAGGTACGCAGCGTCGACGGAACCGCCCACTGCGCACGGCAGGTGGTGGCCGCCTGCCACATCATGACAACCCTGGACTTATTGGTGGCCGGCCACAGCGTGCCCGCTCAGCTCGTCTCGCGCTGGCGACGCGAGATCGCGCTCGGCTCCGGCATCGGCATGGCGGTGCGATTGGGCACCAATGCGTTACCCGCCTACCGCGATCTGCCATCAGGGCTGCCACCGCATGGGGTGCACTCTGCGCTCGGGCTGATGGTGACCGACCGAGCCCAGCTACACCAGGCGTCGGCTGCCGCCGCAGCCGGCGAACTCCCGGCGCGACCCGCCTGCCTCACGATGAGTTTCTCCGCACTCGACCCTTCGATCGCACCGCAAGGCAAACATCTGGTCACGGTGTGGGCACAGTGGCATCCCCGACACCTCGCCAACGGTTCGTGGCAGCAGGCGGCGGCCCCCGCCACCGCTGCGATTCTCGCCGAAATAGATCGCCACGCACCGGGTTTCAGTGACAGCATCGAGCACCGGCATATCCAGACACCAGCCGATCTAGAAGCAGAACTTGGACTGATCGGGGGAAACATCATGCACGTCGAGATGAGCATCGACCAGATGTTCATGTACCGCCCGCACCCTGATCTCGCTGGGCATACGATCCCCGGTGCGGACGGCATTCTGTTGGCTGGCGCTTCCGCCCATCCCGGCGGCGGGGTCACCGGTGCCAGCGGGCGGATCGCTGCGATGCTGGCCCTGCGCGCCGGTAACCGTCGGTGGCACACACCCTTCAGGTGATCCGGCGCAATGGTGCCAGGGGATCACCATGATGCTCAATAGGGCGGTTCACCCCCGTCGAGCTGGCTTTCTCTGGGCTGTTTTCCCCTG
>JASGFW010000074.1:0-21133 GCA_047605305.1 Gordonia sp. (in: high G+C Gram-positive bacteria) | reverse complement strand
CGAGTGACGCCACCTCGGACCAATAATCTGGTCCGGGCGGACTCACGCGCATCGCGTTGGCCATTGCCTGCAACCGGGCACAGTTCAAGGAATCTCCCGCTCACGGACCCAGAAGCGCAAGCGGCACCACCTTGACGCCGGCGATTCGACCGTCAATGCCTTCGACGATGAGGTCGACCTCGCGGTCACCGCCAGTGAGGCGAAGATGACTCACACGCGCTTCCGCTGCCTGATCCATCACCCGAACACCGAGTACTACAAGGGATTCGAAGAGCGGGCCGGCCATGTGCGCCCCAGCGGACCCTAGCAGTGAGCTTGCCGAGAGGCTCAATAGTCGCACAGCCAGTGCAGGATCGGCGAGCTGATGTTTCGGGGCCTGTTGAAGTCGCCTGATCGCATTGTTCACCGGCAACCATCCCGGTATCGGGTCTAGCAACCATAGCTGACTGAGATGGTCGCGATAGGCGATCGTGGTGGTCTTTGCCGGCTGGGCACCGCCTCCACCGGTCGCGGCATCGAGCAGCCTTGAGTAGGCGGTCGCCGTCGACGAAGCCGCTGCGTAGGCCGATATCCACCGCCGAAGCGTTTCCGGCCGGCGAACGGTGAAGCCCAAATCGGGAAGATCTCGATCGATAACCCGCTGAAGATTGGCGTCGAGCATGCTCCGCCGGAGCCTGGGCGTAGCCGTCATGATTCCCGGCAGGCCGCTACCAACGATCGCATCCGCAACGAGAAGATTCGGCCCGCGCCACTGTGCGTACCCAGTGAATCCTCTGGAGTCGCCAATCCGGTGAGCACGAATCGTCCCGGTGGCGCGCCGGCGTCAACCTGTCGTCTCACCGAATCCCAGACCTGGGGCAGCTTCTGCCACTCATCGATCAGGATCGATGCCACCCGACAACGCCGAGAGTGCGAAATCCGCTCTGACCACTTCCCACTGGGCGGGGTCACCGAGGTACAAAGCCGCAGTCGCCCTGCGGTATCCGTCTTGCCTACGCGCCCTTGGGGCCGTCGAGCGCGATCGCGGACGCAGCGAAGAGCAGCTCGTCGAATTCACGGTCGACGGTCCGTTCCAGGCAGGTCACACGCATACAGTGCCATTTACGACATCACTACGATACCTTTTGCGGGTGGCTTGCCATACCATTTGCGGAAATAGCCGTTCCTGAGCGGTGCAATGCTGTCGCGGAACCAGAATGGGGCATCTTACCCAGATCTCGGCTACCGAATCACCTAGGCCATGGCCCTCGACCACTTGACCGCGGGCCGCTCCGTCATCGCAGCCTCCATGAATCCAATCGCAATCACTCGCCACTACACGCTGAAGCGGGCCGCCAGTGCCAAGTAGTACATCATGCGCCGCTACCTGCGTAAACACTGTCGGAAGGGCTGACTTAGCCCCGTGTTCGCCCCAAGCGTGAGGAATGCCACATCCGTACGGCGTCAGCCACTATCATCAAGCGGTGACCAACACGGAGGCCCTGCGAACTCAGATCGCCGACCGGGCCAAGGAGATACGAACAGACGGCTACGCGATGTCTATCGGCGAAGTATTGTCGTTGTATCGCGACGGCGACCTTGAGATTCATCCCGAATTTCAAAGAATTTTCCGCTGGAACGACGAGCAAAAGTCACGACTAATCGAGTCAATCCTGCTCGGAATCCCAATCCCCCCAATATTTGTATCCCAACGCAGTGACGGCGTATGGGACGTGATCGACGGTGTTCAAAGACTTTCGACAATTTTTCAATTTGTGGGCGTTTACGAGAACGAGAACGGGACGATCAGTGAGCCACTCGTGCTAACATCGGGCGAGTATCTCACCCGTCTCGAAGGACTTAGATACGATGCCCGTGGCGAATCCGAAGAGACCTTCGATGAAGCTCTGCGGCGAAACTTTAAGCGGTCGAAACTAGATTTCCAGATCATCACTAAAGAGTCAGATCCGAACGCCAAGTATGACTTGTTTCAAAGATTGAATGCAGGTTCAATACTTTCGCCACAGGAAGCCCGAAACTGCCTAATGGTAATGATCAGTCGCCCATTCTATGCGGAAGTTCTAGAGCTTTCAGAAAGCACGTCGTTCAATTCCTGCGTTCCGCTATCAGAACGACAGGAAGAAGAAGCCTACCGCGAAGAACTCGTACTTCGATTCTTCTGCCAGCTCGACTTCAATGGAGACGATAGAGAACTTCCCAGTGAATATGGCGAGTTTCTCACTAGCTGGGTTAAGCGGAGAGCAGGACTAGGGACCAAATTGAACATGGAAACTTTCAATAAAACCTTTTCACTCTTAGTCGAAGCGCTAGGTGAGGATACATTCAGGCGCTATGCAACTGAGCGGGACAAGCATCTCGGCCCATTCTCGATATCGGCGTACGAATTTATCACCTCTGGAGTCGCACATAATCTTGAATATTGGGAGTCTGAAGAGCCCACTTCACTTAAGGAACGAATCGAAAGTATCTGGGATGCGTCCGAGTTTCGCTCAAACTCAGGCGCCGGGGTCAGCCCCCGCAGGCGAGTCCCTCGCGTAATCAACGCAAGCCGCAAATACTTCGCAGGTTAAATTGGCCGCCGTAACAGATGACGAGTTCGAGACACTCCTCGATGAAGAAATGGGATGGCGCAGGGTAGAGTTACAGGCCCTCGCCACGCGGCTTCAGTCAGAGGCCAACACCAACCCAACAAGTCCGATTGCACGCGCGCTGACGAGGAGCATGTCGACCCTCCTATACGCACATTGGGAGGGGTACTGCAAAACAGTCTTTGAGGCGTACATGAAGCTGATCTTGAAACGAAAACCGCTAGTATGCGATGTGGCCGACAGCCTAGCCGTGGCGCATATTCAGCAACTCCTTCGGCGAATAGAATCAGGAGATCCAGCAGGGACAGACTCGCTACTTTCAATGGTGCGAGGAACGTCTTCCGAAAGAATCCGGCTAAACTCTGAAAAAATCGTTGACACAAAATCCAATCTTCGCTATAAAGTGCTGTCGGATATCATGCGTTCGCTAGATATTCCCATCGACGAATTCGAGCTCAAAAGAAACCTGATTGACGTGCAGCTCTGCGACGCCAGAAATGAGATCGCGCACGGACGCGCATCTTTTCCTTCAGCAAATGAGGTCCTTACCTTGCACACACATTTAGTCGAAATGATGGAGTCTATGCGCGATCTTTCCATCGGCCAGGTAAGAACGAAACGTTACTTGCGGCAAGCGTAAACCTGAATGCGGCGTCCAGAGGCGTTGGTAACGGTGTCGGCGTTGTCCTCGTGAGCAGCCCGTAGATGTCCCTCGTGACGGAGAACGAACTGTAGCCGAGGTGCTCCTGGATCGCCTTCACCAGGACGTTGGCCGCGATGGGCAGCGCGGCGATCATGTGCCGGAGGTCGCGAGCGCGGAGCGCCGCCGGCAGACCTGTGAGGGGACGGGCTTCTTCCAGTACGCCAAGTAGAAGTCTCGACCCCAGCGAATCGGACTCGGGCCTTATCCCCTGACACGCACTGGTTCTGCCGGAGACTCCGTGAATCCGACCGCGATCACCCGTCAAGACGAAATATGCCCGCGACACCGGATCGGATTTTATCAGCGCACAGCAGCTTCATTCGCCCTTGGCCCGCGCGGCCAGCGCATCGGCGACGGCCGTGAACTCAGCAAGAGCAGCCGTCAGGTCGTCGACGATCTCCTGAGCGATCACCTCGGGTGGAACATTGTCGTCGATTTCGGAGGCTGAAGGGTCCTTCAGCCACGTGATATCCAGGTTCACTTTGTCGCGGGCGATCAGATCGTCGTAGTCGAAGGCCCGGAACCGTTCGGATTCAGTGCGCGCAGCACGGTTGTCGACGTGGAATGCCTCGATGAACGGCAGTAAATGTTCGTCCCGCATCGGACGCTGCTTGAGCGTGAAGTGAGATCCCGTGCGCAGGTCGTAGACCCACAGCTTCGCTGTCCACGGCGTGCCAGGGTTGGCATTCTTGCGGTCGAAGAACAGAACGTTCGCCTTCACGCCGCCCGCGTAGAAGATACCGGTGGGAAGACGGAGGAGGGTGTGCACGTCGTATTCGGTGAGGAGGCGTCGCCGGATCGTCTCGCCCGCTCCGCCCTCGAACAGGACGTTGTCGGGCACGACGACGGCGGCGCGGCCGTCGATCTTGAGGATCGACGCGATGTGTTGAACGAAGTTGAGCTGCTTGTTGGTTGTCGACACCCAGAAGTCGGGGCGGCTGTATGCGATATCGTCGCGTTCAGGACGTCCGTCATCACCAATAACGGTGACCGACGATTTGCGGCCGAATGGCGGATTGGCCAGGACCATCGACGCGGTGCGGCCTTTGGTGCCCAGGGCATCGCGCACGTCGATCACGGGCTTGCCAGTCGCCTGGCCGACACCATGCAGGAACATATTCATGGTGCAGAGCCGAGCGGTGGCGTCGACAAGTTCGACGCCGCGCACGGTGCGGCCCTCGCTCAAGTTGTGGCGCTGCTGTGGATCGAGCAAATGGTGTTTGTTGATGTATTCGAGGGCAGCCAGGAGGAATCCGCCGGTGCCGCACGCCGGGTCGACTATGGTGTCGTCTGGGCCGGGGCGCATGACTTCGACCATCGCGTGAATCAGAGTTCTCGGCGTGAAATACTGCCCTGCACCGGACTTCACGTCGCTGGCCGATTTCTGCAGGAGTCCTTCATAGGCGTCACCGTTCAGGTCTCCGCCGATGGACCAGGTCTCTGAACCGATGAGGTCCGTGATCAGACGGCCCAAGAGTGCCGGTTCCTGAATCTTGTTCTGCGCCTTGCGGAAGATCACGCCGAGGTTGGTCGGCTGTCGGCCCAGTTCGCTCAGGACCCGCCGGTATTCGAGCTCCAGGTCGGTGCCGCTGAGTTCGGTGAGGCGGTCCCACGAGACATCAAGTTCGGCCGGGATGATCTGCTCGCGGCGAATTCCTTTCTGCCGTTCATCAGCCATTTTGAGGAACAGCAGGTAGCTGAGCTGTTCGACATAGTCGATGTTGGAGACGCCCGCGTCACGGAGGACATCGCAATAGCTCCAGAGCTTATCTACGAGGCGGCGGAGTTCAGCAGGGTTCGACACAGATCGAGCCTAGTCGGAGTGAGTCGATGGTCAGACGACGGTCGCTTCGATCCGGCAGAGCAGCCGGAGGTGTGGCTGCGCGTCCGGGGACACCTGCTCGGCAATCACTTCGAACTCCGAGGCCCGGCTTCGAAGGTCCTCGACGTCCTCGAGAAGCCAGTCCGGCACATAACCAACCGGTGCGCCGTCTTCGACACACAACAGCTGAGCCCGCGGATTGCTCGGATTGTCGGGTTCTGAAGCGAGACGCAGAAGGGAGCCGGGCGCGAGTTCGCGAAGGCGCTCTCCCGAGGACTCGACATACCGAACGCCCGAGGCGAGGAAACGGCTGACGACTCGACCCTCCGCGTTCTCGCGGAAGTCATCGACCAGGTGGAAGGTGTCGGTAGCTCGGGGGCCGCCGGTACGGGCCAACAGCTCCATCGGAGTGTTGATCGACGAATCCAGTCCGAGTGCGTCGAGGTAGCGCGAGTAGGAAGACCGCTGCTTCGACATCAGCCGGTTCCCAAAGAACGCCGGCAGTGTCTCCGAAACATAGGGAACCGCAGTGTTCGGGAACTGGGTCAGCGGATGGAAACCTTCGATGGTGTCGACATCGTCGCAGTATTGGAAGGCATAGCGTCCGTCGACCAACTCGTCGAGGTGGCCCACGCGCACGAACTGCCGGGAGTCCGGGTTCTGCCAGATCAGGATCAGTCGACGCGCGACAGCAGCTAGAGACTCAACCAAGATCGGCGAGTTGAGAACACTCATCGAGGATCCTTTCTCTATTGTGGACGAGCAATCTGAACCTGAACATACGACCGGGGTCTGACATGAATGACGAAGGAACGCTGTTCAGGATGTCATGCAGGTGCGTGACCTGCACGCTCAATAGTCTATCGAGCCAGTAGTTTCTTGCCTTCGGTGTCGCGCGGGACAGCGCTTCGACAGCGACGCCGACGAGCGTCGGCTTGCCGGCGAAGTGATGGCTAGCACCGCGCCGCGACCAGTTGCGGAGTCGGGTGTCGTCAGTGGCGAGCGCAGCGACGTTGTCTTCGGGCTCCTGGAAACCCAATGCGTTGCCGTGGTCGTACGACGGTGCCAGACGCGGTAGGCCATCGCCGACAATCACTGCCCAATTCTCGTGGTGCCGGTCACGACCTGCGACCCAGGCGTCCAACATCATGTAACCAGCCAGGGCGTCGAAAGCTCTCTCGACTGAGGGCTCGCAGTCCTTCGGAGCTCCGACATCTGCCAGCGCCTCCTGGATGGCGCCGACGGTGTATCCAGGGTTGTGGCGTTCGGTGTCCGCGTCATACCCGGGGATCGCGCGCGCAAGTAATTCGTTTCCGTGGACCAGGCGCTCGCTGCCGGAGACGACCGACTTCGAGAGAATTCCGCGGCGGCCACTGTAGTGGGCGGGGAGCGTGGTGGCTGTCGGTACGCCGATGAGACCTGCGAGTTCTGCGACGGCCCATTCAGCCCAGTCCTCCCCGCGGACATTGCCGCCGTCGTCATCACACCGGGCGTACTTAAACAGATAGCGGCTACCGCCGGGGCCGGTGAACCAAAACTTCTCCTTGCCGCCGAGCGGCTCCTCGAACTCGCTGTCGGCCTGAAGCCAGTCCTCCACATTGATCGAGGTCCAACAACAAGGCAACTATCGACTCCAGTTACCTGTGAGGGTCGCGGCAGCAGGATCGTCGACAAAGCCCTGCTCGACAAGCTCGCCGGTGAAAGCTGCTCGTAGGAGAGCTTGGCGGAGGCTCGTCGACCTTTCCAGGGCAGTGCCAATCGCAGCTGTCCCGCGCTCGAACTGCTCCAGTCCCTCGCTGATTCTTGCCACAATCGCAGGCTGCTCGCGTGCCGGGGGCACGGGAATGGGAAACGACCGAATCGTCGTGAGGCTGACTGACGCGAGGTTCACGCTTTGCTTACCGTTGCGGATGAACCAGCCGCGGCCAAAAGAATTCGCATGCCAGGCGATTAGCCTCGGATCAATCTGCCCGCCGATTACGCGTGCCCGGAAGACGTGGTTCTGATGGATGCACTTTGGGATCTGATCTTCCCAGACCCATCCACGCCCGAGTTTGTCGCGATCTCCGCCCTCGTTGAGTAGCACATCGCCTCGTTGAAGTGTCAGCTTCTCGACCTGCGCGGGGCTCGCCCTGATCTCGGTTATGTGGTCGAGATCAAGATAGCCAGCTTGGACATTCGCTACACGCAGATACGGGTGTAGCGGAAGCTGGGGATTGCTCTGCTTCTTGGCGTCTTTAGTTATCCCTCCGACGACATGGGCGAGCTCCCCCAGTCGTTGCCAGCGCCAGGAGGTCGGAAGAGGTGGTAGATCGCCGTCAACGACATCCGCTGGCGCTGGCGGCGCTGCGCAGCGCTCACTCGCAGGTGCGGCCGATAGTGAGTAGTTGATGGTCGTGGCGGTGAGTGATCGAAGCCGAGCCACAGACTGTCGGAGTGTTGCTTCTGCCGCGTCGAGGCGGGAGAGGTTCGCTTCGAGGACATCGACGATCCGGTGCTGTTCAGCGAGCGGGGGCAGTGGGATCTGCCAGTTCTTGAGGATTGTCTGACTGATGTTCTGCTGGGTTCCACCCTTTCCTGCAGCGACCAGTTCATCACGGGCCGACCGAAGGAACCAGAAGAGGAAACGCCTGTCGATAATGTCTCTGTGGGGTACGGCGAACGCGATCGCTTGGTTTGTCGCCATCTCAATTTGAGGCAGGCCGAGCTTACCGATGGACCCATACATCGCAATGAGGACTGCGTCCTTGGGGACCATCTTTGCTGAACTCGCGTCCAGACCCGCGGTCGAGATTGTTTCTGAAGTGGACGAGACTGGTCCGTCTGTCAGATCGCCGATGACGGACCAAGGAATCGGGCCTCCGTAGTACTCACTTTTGTCGCGCTTTGGAGTGCCCCCGCTACCCCAGCTCGCGACCTGACTGAGTGTCGCCGATACCCATCCCCTCGGAAGTTGACGCCCCGTCACGCCGTAAGCTCCGTATTCAGTTCATCGAGCATGGCTTGCGCGTCCTCCAGTGTGGTGATCGAGAAGTCGAGGGCGAATCGGTCGGCGCCGCCGAGAGACGACAGCGGCACCTGGTCGAGGTCGTAGACGTCGATGGTCACACTGGTCTTGACCACATCGACGATTCCGTTGATCCACCGCAATTGCTGTGTCGAGTAGGTGACGCCGCGCCTCTCCTGCTCCGTCAACCATGCGGCCAGGCGGGTCTCCACCTCCGAGGCAAACGGCGCAATCTTCGACTTGTCGCCGGATTCCCTCGATAGTTCATGTCGCAGGATCGTAATCAGGTCGGGGACTTCCGCCTTGTGGTCCGGGTCAGTGATTTCGCCGAGTTCGGCGTACGCCTTCCACAGTGCTTCCACACTGCCAATCGCTGGCACCCGCGCCACCTGCTCGGCCAACATCTTCAACTGCCGGTACGTGGGGCGTCCCGTCCCACTGCCGTGAACCACCTGCAGGGCGGCGATCTCATCGCGATGCTCGGCCAGATACTCCCGGAACGAGGCCACCCGATCGCGGGACGCGTCCGCCCAACTGATCTTCTCCGTCGAGAGCACAGTGTCGGCGTTCACCTGGTCGAACAGCAGGTCCTTCTGGCGGCGGATGTCCAGAATCCGCTGGCGAAGCGCCGGATTCGATCTCAGTGGCGCCACGCCGTCGTCGATCAGCGACCGGACCGCGGCATCCCCGCCTTCGTCTTTCGCTTTCACCACCGCGTCATCATCGCTCGCGTCGGCGATCCGCCGAGCGATATCGCGCAACGACGTGCCGCCGGCCACTTCGGTGATCTCGGCGTCCTCACCGGGACCAAGCTGCGACGCCAGAGCAGCCAGTCGAGCAGCCAACGTCGCGGATTCGTCGGGCGAGATCGTCAAACGAGCAGACTTCGCCAGTAACTGCTCCAACGACAGGCTCGGCACACGCTCCATCGGTGTCGCATCTACCAGCGGTGAATCGGTGACACCGACGGCGTCGACGATCACGAACCGGTCCTTGGTGAACCCAGGATGTGCGTCTGGCGTGAGCGCCGCATAATCGTCGGCGTCGATCACCCGAGAGCCACGGCCCTTCATCTGCTCGAAGTACACCGCCGAGCGAACAGACCGCATGAAGAAGACACACTCGATGGCGCGAACATCGGTGCCTGTCGCGATCATGTCCACCGTCGCCGCGACACGCAGCGTCGGGCTGTTTCGGAAATCCTGCAGCTTCTGCTTCGCGTCGGCCGCGGTGTAGGTGATCTTGGCTGCGAAATCGGCGCCCTCGCCGAATACCTCCCGAACCTGTTCCACGATCACATCGGCATGCGCGTCGGTCCTCGCGAAGATCAGCGTCTTCGGCACCGCCGACCGTCCCGGGAAGATGTCGCTGTACAACCGGTCCCGGAAAGTGGTCAGCAGCGTGCGGACCTGATCCTCGGCGATCACATCGCGGCCGATCGCCGCACCGGTATAGGCGTAATCGTCGTCGAGTTCCTCGTAGCGCTGCACACGCGTCTTGCGGTCCCGGATCGGGACCACCGTGTTCGCCTCGATCGTCGCGCCCTGTTCGGTGATCTCGGTGCGGATCCGGTACACGTCGAACGGCACGTTAACCCCGTCGATCACCGACCGCTCATACGGGTACTCGCTGATGAGATTCTGGTCAAAGAACCCCAGAGTCTGCTTGGTCGGCGTAGCGGTAAGGCCGATGACCGGTGCGTCGAAGTAGTCGAGAACACTCCGCCAACGGCCGTAGATCGACCGATGGCATTCGTCAACGATGATGAGATCAAACGTCTCCGGAGGCACCGCAGGGTTGTAGACAGCATCGACCGGACGATCCGGTTCATCCAGATCGCCGTCGACGTCGTCATCGATATCCGGAAGCTCCTGTCCCTGGAGGAGAAGGTAGAGTCGCTGGATGGTGGAGATCGCGACATTGGTAGATCCGAGCACGGTCCGGCCGCTCACGCGTTGAACGTTGTAGATTTCGCCGAAACGACGACCGTCGTCGCGCGGCACGAAATTCTCGAACTCGCCCTCGGCCTGTTCCCCGAGGTTGTTGCGATCGACGAGGAACAGCACGCGGGACGCGCGAGCGTATTTGAGCAATCTATAGCTCGAGGTGACCGCGGTGAATGTCTTACCTGCGCCCGTCGTCATCTGTACCAGGCCGCGAGGGCGGTTCTCCTTGAGGGACTTCTCGATTCCCCTGATCGCCTCGAACTGATTGGGGCGGAGACCGTCGGAATCAAGTTCCGGCAGCGTATGGATTCGTGCCCGCAGCGTCGGAGCGTCAGGATCGGCGTCGGCCTGGTGCATCCAGGTCTGGACTGTCTCTGGGCGGGCGAACTGGAAGACCTCACGGGAACGTGGCTTGGGATCAAGCTGGTTGGTGAAGCGTGTCTCGGCGCCGGTCGACTCGTACCGGAACGGCAGCGGCCCCCCGCGCCGCCACGCCGCCAGCTGGTGTTCGGTACGCAAACCTTCAGCGTACTTGCGGGTTTGATGTTCCACGCCGATCAGTGCGGTTCCCTCGCGTTTGGCTTCAATCACACCGACGATCCGGCCGTTGACGTACAGCAGATAGTCGGCGAAGCCGCTGGCGAGCGGGAACTCACGAACTGCGACACCGAGGGAAGCGGTCGGATCGATGTTCGCGTAATCCTGCACAACCCAGCCGGACTCGGTCAGCTGTCGATCGATATTCCGACGAGACTGGACCTCGTTCAATGGAGGACGGCGACGGAACCTGTGCGTGAAATCAGCGGCATGCGCCTTGTCGGGAACTGGCGTCGCTGTCGACTCGAGTCGTCCGGACTCGAGCAGCCCATCCACCTTGGCCTGAAGGGCCGCCATGGTCTCGGCCATAGCAGCCTGCTGCCGACGAGCCTGCTCCAATTCCGTCTCGGCGGCCTGCCGCGCCTGTGCCTGCGCCTCCGCGGCGCTCCGGGTGGAATCGAGCTTCGTGAGGGTTTCGGCGAGTTCAATGCGCGAACGATCCAGCAGATCCGTGACGTCACTGTCAGTGGCGGCGTTGCCGGGCCGAGTGGCGGCCTGAGGTTCCGGGGCGATAAAGCTGCGGGGAGTCTGATCACCAAGCAGTGCCAGCCGAAACAGATTGCCAATCTGCCAGCAGCGTTCGAGCGAAGTGAGTGCTGCACGGACATCGAACAGATGCTTATGAGTCGCATCGTTACCGATGGTGCGGATTTCGTGGAAGGCGTCCGCCACGGCGGCGGTGAGGACGCCGCTACGCTCAAGCGCCCTGATCCGGTCCACCTGCCGGCTGCCATGGAATCGGGTGGAACTGCGGATCACAAGCTGTTCGGCGGCAACCTCACCGAACTGGCGGCACTTGACGATAGCGCCGTTGGGATCGGAGTAGACGGTCGATTCCGCTCCGGCTCCGTAAATCGCCAGGAGAGGCTCCACTTTCACGAGAGCGCCGAAATTCGTGGATATGGCGGCAGCATCGACCAGGCGTTGATCGATCTCCATCGGTCACTCCCCTCGCCGTCCAGCCCTACAACTCTATCGGCACCCGCATGCCCAGTGGAGATCGACCGATGACGCCGACAATCAGACATTGAATCAGAACTACATTAAGTTACGAAGCCGACAATTCCGACCACATGGCTGCATAAGGTTGCGCAATGACGACAGATACCGACGACACTGCTCCAAATAACGCCATACCGAGGCCCGCCGATATGCTGCGACGGATCGAGGACAACCAGCGTGTCGCCGACGAGTGGTTAGACGCACCCTCGAACGACATCTATCGGCTGCTCTGGCAGGTGTGCGGCGCGTGGGAAACCGTGATCGAGGAGGTCCGGTTCTTCCGATACGTTATCGAGGAGAACCCACCGACCGAGCCGCCGTTCGTCCACCCCAGCGGCGGCACAGTGGCAAAGGATCTGCGGCGCATCGCTAAGTGGCTGAACCTGCGCTTACCAAGCGAGACCGAGTGGAGCCGCGAGTGTAAGCGCGCCAAGGTGATGCGCGACGATCTCGGCCACATGCTGCACTTCAGATCAGTGACGGGCGAGAGCCCTAACCAAGTGGTGACCCTGCTCCGCGTGCCCTTTTGTGAGCCTAACGAGATGCGTGTCGAGAAGGGAAGCGTAGGGCGGTGGGACCCCCGAAAGTCAGAGCTACGTGCCTGAGCGTGAGACGGGGTGGGCATTTCACAACCGCAAGACCGTGACGATCACCGAGTCCGAGGCTCGCGAGGTCCTGGCCGGACTGCAGTATGTCAACGTCTGCATATTCGCGTTACGGAAGTTCGGGATAGAGTTCGCGGTGTATGGCGACTCCGACAAGATCGGGGACGTCCTCGGAATCCCGCCATGGTGGCTCGACGATTGGGGACCTCGCCCCGGTGCGGACGGCTGGACTGTTCCCACAATGCGCCAACTCCGAGTGATCCCGAAGCACGACCACATCGAGTCCCTTCCCAAGTCGCAGCGTCCACAGATCTGAGTTCTGCACCCCAGCCGGTACACGCTCAATCCATCAGTAGCGGAAGCGCGGGATGTCGTCAGGCACTCTCAGAGTCATGGCATTGAGATACACCGCTGCTACGAGAATTGGCTCGCGTGGACGAAATTGATCCGAGTGGCGGACGCACGGAAAGGGCACAGCCCCCGGCAGGAGATCGAGCGCCGGGAGCAGTGTGGCAGATGACGATGATTGCCTCGACACCCACCAGCGACCGTACGGGGCGAGGGTGTCAGGCTCTCGGCATACAGTTCCCTCATGGCCAGACAGCAGCCGACCGCACAGGCGATCATTGAGGGGTTCTTGCTGCGCGCTCGACGCATACGGTCGCACTCGCTGATCCGCGAGCAGGGCGAGCTGATGTCACAGCTTTACAGCGGGACGATGAAGGTCGCAATCACCCGGAACACGACGACCGGCGAGGAATCGCATCGAATCAGGATGGAGTTTCCGCCCGAAGAAGCGATGGAGTCGCTGGCGACCCGAGTTCGGCCCCTCATCTTGAGCAGCGAGCCGATCTACTGCCAGAAGGTCCTCGATTCCCTCGTGGAGATCGTCGGCGCGGACACGCTCGACAAGCAGATCGACCTCGACGGGTGGCGCGAGAAGTGGCGCACCGCAATCGACGGCAACGGCGAGGCCCAGGCGTACATCGTGGGCACGGAAAGCGGGTCAATTACCGACCGAAAGCTGATGTACGCGTGGATATATGGCGATCTCGTCCACGCCACCGCACCACGCTCCCCGGTGATCCAAGATCTCAGCATCGACGACCGATACCACGCCGCCGCACCGGGCATTGCGCGGATCTGCCAGCTCGTCATCACCACACAGATCATGCTGCTCGACCTGATCGAGAAGGGGCTGCTGAGAATCGACGAGGCGGTGTTGAGCGAGAAGGTGGTGGTCACCGAGACCCACGTCGACAAGGCGGCTCAGGTCTACGTTGCGTCAGTCGAGGGCGGTCCGCCCGGCATGCCGACGGACCTCTCCAAGGAGCCCGACCCCACCAGGTGGTCCAGCCCGCACCAGGCCCTAACCGACGCCGGGCTGATCGAGGCCACCGAAATCAACAATTCGTCCGCCACTGGTGGCCAGGCTGCCGAATCAGAACCAGAATCTACGGCTTGACTACCAGGCCCCGGTCTCGCCACTCGGCCAGACCCCGGAGCGAGACTTCACGGCGTACCGACCACCAACCAGGAAAGAAATCGTGACCTCAACACATCGCCGAGCACTATCTGCAAGCAAGAACGGTATGTCAGGCTCGTAGTGCCAAGTCTCGGGGCCGCCTGTGATGGACTCTCCCGCCGCCGTCGCGTACTCACCGCTGTCGGTCTTGGCTGTGAAGTACTGGCGCCCACCCGCCACGTTGTCTCGGCGCGGGTTGATCCGGCCAAATCCAGGTATCTCGATCCAACCGGTTCCCTCAACTACGTGCAGGTCATCATCCATAGGACACTCTCCTTGTTCAGCGAACGGCCAACATCGAGATCTACTTCTTCGCGCCGCTACACGTTAAACCGGAACTCCACTACATCCCCGTCGGCCATAACGTAATCCTTACCCTCCATGCGCACCCTGCCCGCAGCCTTGGCCGCAGCCATTGACCCGGCGGCGTCGAGGTCGCTAAACGAGACGATCTCGGCCTTGATGAAGCCCTTTTCGAAGTCGGTGTGGATCACGCCGGCAGCCTTGGGTGCGGTGTCGCCTTGATGAATTGTCCAGGCGCGCGCCTCTTTTGGCCCAGCGGTGAGGTAGGTCTGCAGGCCGAGGGTGTGAAAACCGGCGCGCGCCAGCGAGCGCAGGCCCGGCTCGGACTGGCCGATCGAGTCGAGGAGTTCCTGCGCATCCTCCTCGTCGAGTTCAAGCAGTTCGCTCTCCACCTTCGCATCGAGGAACACCGCGTCGGCCGGGGCGATCGCCGCCTTCAGCTCCGCCTTACGAGCGTCATCGGTCAGCACCGACTCGTCGGCGTTGAACACATACAGGAAAGGCTTGGCCGTCATCAGGTGCAGCTCACGCACCGAACGCAGATCAAACGAATCCTTTTGTGAGAACAGAGTTTTACCGGTGTTAAGAAGTTCCTGCGCCTCCTGCGCGGCGGCCAGCACCTGCGCCTGATCCTTATTCTTACGGGCTTCCTTCTCCAACCGCGGAATCGCCTTCTCCAACGTCTGCAGATCGGCGAGGATCAGTTCGGTCTCGATCACCTCGATATCGGCGAACGGATCCACCCGACCGTCGACATGCACCACGTCGCCATCGGCGAATACCCGCACCACCTGGCAGATGGCGTCGGCCTCACGAATATTGGCGAGGAATTGGTTACCCATCCCCTCACCCACGGAGGCACCCTTCACGATCCCGGCGATATCAACGAACGACACCACCGCCGGCAGGATGCGCTCGCTGCCGAAGATCTCGGCGAGCCGGTTCAGCCGTGTATCGGGCAGCTCCACCACCCCGACATTGGGTTCGATCGTCGCGAACGGATAGTTCGCGGCCAGCACGTCGTTACGGGTCAACGCGTTGAACAGGGTGGATTTGCCGACGTTGGGCAGGCCGACGATGCCAAGGGTAAGACTCACGGGCATTCAGTCTATCGGGCCATCGCAACGATCCCGACGGTGGTCAGGCAGTCGGATCTGGCGCATCACGGGGCTGCGGCGCAATATCACCCCGCCTCACTCCGCCTCTCCCCCACGCGCACGGCGATCTGCTCATTGACGTAGCGCAGCACCACCGTAAGCGCCGCCGCCGCGGGCACCGCCAGAAAGGCACCCGTGATACCGAAGACAGACCCCCCGAGGGTGACCGCGAGCAGCACGTTCACCGCATGTAAATCCATCGATTTGGCCTGCAGCCACGGTTGCAGCACATTTCCCTCAAGTTGCTGCACCGCGAGAATGATGCCCAGCACGATCAGTGCGGTGGCCAGGCCGTTGGACACCAGCGCGATGAGTACCGCGAGCGCACCGGCGACAAATGCGCCGACAATCGGGATGAACCCGCCGATGAAGGTGATCACAACCAGCACCCCGGCCAGCGGCACCTGCAGAATCAGTAGGCCCGCACCGATGAACGACGCATCGACAACACTGACGATGGCCTGGGTGCGGATGAACCCGCCGAGCGTGGTCCATATCCGGATGAGCACCTCGCCGACGTGGCCTGCGACGGGAGCGCCGAGAGTGCGATCGAGCCACGGAATGAACTTCGGTCCATCCTTAAGGAAGATGAAGACGAGCACGATGAGCGTGAAGGCCGTCACCAGCATCGACGTGACCGTACCGACACCGCTGAAGACTCCGGAAACGATCGTCGTGGCACTCGACTGAAGTTTGTCGGTGATCACATGAACGACGTCGTCGATCTGCTCGTCGCGAAGGTTCATCGGCGGGCCCTGCACCCAATCCTGCAGTTTCCGCAGTCCCTGCCCGGCCTGACCGGCAATCTCGGGCGCCTGCCGAACGACGGAGGGCACGATCAACGCGATCACCGCCGCCACCACACCGATTCCGATAACCATCATCACCAGCGCCGCGAGCGTCCCCGGCACACCACGCCCGCGCATCCACCGCACTGGCGGCCACATGACGGTACTCACGATGATCGCGAGCAATACCGGCAGCAGGACGACCCACGATTTGCCGAGTAGCCACAACAGCATCCACAGCGCGAGCACTACGACGATCGACTGTGCTCCGACCACTGCACAAGACCTCAGTCCTGACAGAAAAACCTGCGCACGAGTCGGCAACGGGCCTAGTTCCGCTGGGGCGGGAGCGGGCGGCGTATCGGACGAATCAGTCACCCCTCGATCCTCACACACCCCGCGGACCCGCGACGGGCTAGCGTCGACCGAATCGTCGTCTCAAGAAATCCAGGAAGGCGTTGATCGCCTCGATCTCGGCGACCATTGGTGACAGCAGTTCGGGATTGACTGGGGGCCGCCCCGGTTTCTCAAGCGAGGGCTTGTCCAGCGTCGCCGTGTTGCTCGCCGGCCCGTCACGGTCGGCAGATCCCGACGCCCCCGTGCGAGGCCGCTGCGT
Source organism: Gordonia sp. (in: high G+C Gram-positive bacteria) (assembly GCA_047605305.1). Taxonomy (GTDB): domain Bacteria; phylum Actinomycetota; class Actinomycetes; order Mycobacteriales; family Mycobacteriaceae; genus Gordonia. The sequence continues at coordinate 4,474 of JASGFW010000074.1, read as the reverse complement.
GGAGGTCAATCGCTTGGAGCCACCCGACCGGTGCCGACGCTCCGATGACTGCGCGAGTGCCCGGTCTATGGTTTCGGGGCCGTAGAGCCCACGCATGATGTCGAGCCCCCACACCGGATATTCCGCGAGTGAGAGTTCCCGGTTCCGACCTCGTTGCCGGTCACCGTCGAACTGGGTGCCCATATCCCACATTGTGCCAGCACTTGTTAAGTACGTCACCAAAAACTCACAAAGAATTAGTATCTGGAAACCTGACAGCCACGTCCGATTTCCGCCAGACCCGATCCGGTTCGCATGCGAGGGTGGTGAGATGACCAACATGGCATCGGCTCGCGTCGAACTAGACTTCGACCGATGCTATCGCGCGGTAGCGGCCCGTGACGCGCGGTTCGACGGACAGTTCTTCGTCACCGTGCACACCACCGGAATATATTGCCGCCCTTCATGTCCAGCGCAAACTCCGAAACCACAAAACGTCTCGTTCGTGCTCACCTCAGCGGCCGCTGCGGCCCGCGGCTTCCGCGCCTGCCGACGCTGCGCACCCGACGCGGTACCCGGCTCACCGCGGTGGAACGAGGGTGCCGATCTCGCCTGTCGGGCGATGCGCCTGATCGCCGACGGGCTGATTGAACGCGCCGGAGTCGAAGGGCTCGCCGACCACCTCGGCTACTCCGCACGCCACCTCAATCGGGTGTTGCGCACCGAGCTCGGCGCCGGCCCGCTGGCCCTAGCCCGCGCACATCGGACAAGCAATGCGCGAATTCTCTTGCAGTGCACCACAATGCCGATATCCGACGTCGCATTCGCATCGGGTTTTGCCAGCATCCGCCAATTCAACGACACCATCAAGCAGATCTTCGACCTCACCCCGACCAGGCTGCGCGCGCTGGGCCACCCGACCGAATCGACCACCGGCGAGATCTCGTTGCGGCTCGCATTACGCGAGCCGTTCGATCGCACATGGCCCGCTATCCATCTCGCTGCCCACGCCGTACCGGGCGTCGAGGAATTCACCGGAGATCCCCGCGGCGAATGGGCCTATCGGCGCGTCTTATCCCTGCCGCACGGGTCCGCGCTGGCACAGGTTCAGCCGGCCATCCAGGCGGGCGCACCTCGCCACGCCCATCTGCGAGCCAGCATCTGGCACCTCGACATGCGTGACCTCGGCACCGCGGTCAACCGGCTGCGCCGATTATTCGATCTCGACGCCGACGCCGCCGCGGCCGAGTCGGCGCTCGCAGCGGATCCCAGGTTGTCCCGGCTCATCGCCGCGCATCCCGGTATCCGGCTCATCGGTTGCGTTGACCCCGCCGAGTCACTGATCCGGACGATGATCGGACAGCAGATCAGCGTGTCCGCGGCCCGTCATCATCTCACCGGGCTGGTCGCGGCCGCCGGCACACCGACCGCCTGGTCGGGACCGCAGTGGTACTCATTCCCCACACCCGATGCGATCGGGGCGTTGGGTCGGGACGTGCTGCGCGGTCCGGTGCGCAGGATCGCCGCGATACTCGGTGCCGCCGCAGCAATGAGCGAAGGCCGGGTGCAGTTACACTCCGGGGTCGCCGCCGCGGAGTTGCGCGCCCAACTCCTGGAATTACCCGGCATCGGCGCGTGGACGGCCGACTACGTGACGATGCAGGTGACCGGAGATCCCGACATCCTTCTCGATCGCGATCTCGTGATCCGTCACGCCGCAACCGAACTCGGCATCGATCTCACCGCGACATCGGGCTGGTCACCCTGGCGGTCGTATGCGTCGATGCACCTGTGGCGTCACCGGCTCGACCAGACGCGCACACCTACCGTCCCGGCCGCCACCGCACCCACCACCGACCCCGAGGAGTACGCACGATGACCGCCGCCGATTCGAGATTCGCCACGATCGGCACCCCCGACGGACCGTTCACCGTCATCGCCGACGCTCACGACGTCGTGCTGGCATCCGGGTGGACCGACGATCCCGACTATCTGCTCGCCCTGATTCACCGCACTATCCGCCCGCCAAGCGTGCGACCCTCCACGCAGCTGGGGGCACTGACCGAGGCGGTGTCGGCGTATTACGCCGGCCAATTGTCGGCGATCGACGCTATCGCGGTGCGGCAACGGTCGGGGCCATTCCTCGAACAGGCATGGCAGACGTTGCGCACCCTGACTCCCGGCGAACCGGCCAGCTACCGGCAGTTCGCCGAACTCGCCGGTGAACCCAACGCAATACGGGCCGCCGCGTCGGCATGCGCCCGAAACGCCGCGGCACTGTTCGTGCCGTGTCATCGAGTGGTGCGCAGCGACGGGTCCCTCGGCGGCTTCCGATACGGACTCACCATCAAGCAATCTCTGCTCGCCCACGAGTCGGAAATACGCGCGACCGGCTGAAACGCAAATCTGTCGGTACCGGCGGGCATCATCTGGGACATGCTCATCGGCGTCATCGCATTACTCACCGGGATCGTCCTGGGAATCGTCATCGGGTGGCTGGCCAACGCCTCCCGGTCGGCGGCGGCGGTCTCGGCCGCCCGCGCCGAAGCCGATACGGTACGGGCGGCCCAGGAGTTGGCTGCCCGCTCATTGTCGGCGGCCTCCGAGGATGCCGCTCGACGGCAGTCATCGGCGATCGGCACCCAGGTAACCCACATCGTCGAACCGTTACGCGGGGTCCTCGGCCAGCTTTCCGAGGAGTTACGGCGTGTCGAACACAACCGGATCGGCGCCTATTCAAGCCTGACCGAACAGGTCCGCGGCATAGCGACCGAGTCGACGTTGCTGCGCACTCAGACCCGTGCCCTGGCCAATGCCCTGCACACCCCACATATCCGGGGACGATGGGGTGAGATCCAACTTGAGCGGGTGGTGGAACTCGCCGGCATGAGCAAACACTGCGACTTCAGCACGCAGGTGTCGGCGCATTCAGAAACACTCGGCACCCTGCGTCCCGATCTCGTGGTGCATCTGGCCGGCGGCCGCACCATCATCGTGGACGCCAAGGTGCCGTTGCACGCATACCTGAACGCCATCGACACCACCTCACCCAGTGTCAACCTGCCACCTGCCGCCACACCATCTCCTGCGACCGATTCGCTCCTTGCCGATCACGCGCAGGCGGTACGCGCCCATATCAACAAACTCGCGGCAAAGTCGTATTGGACTGCCTTCGATCACACCCCCGAGTTCGTCGTGCTGTTCCTACCCAGCGACGCCATTCTGGAAGCCGCAGCGCGCGCCGATCACGGGTTGATCGAGTACGCCTTCACCCAGAACGTTGTCCTGGCCACACCGGCAACGCTCATCGCGCTGCTGCGCACGGTAGCTCTCGGCTGGCGTCACGACGCGATGACGGCCGACGCCGCGGTGATCCACCAACTCGGCGTGGAGCTCTATCACCGCCTCGAATCGCTGTTAGGCCATCTCGATCGGGTTGGCGGCTCGCTGCGCCGGGCGGTCGAATCCTTCAATTCGACGGTTGGGGTGATCGACACGCGCGTGGGTGTGACCGCGCGCAAGTTGGCCTCACTCGATGCGCTCGGAGATGTCGATGAACCACGCATTCCCGACATGATCGACACCACGGTGCGCACGGCGTCGTTCTCGGCACCACCCGCAGACTCCGTCGCATCCGCCGTACTCTTCGGCGATCACCCCGATCACACCCCAACATCTGCGGGCGGTTAGCGGATTTCTGCGCGACAACCGGTACCGTCTAGGTGTGCCTTTCCCGCAGCGAAGCCGTTCGGCGGTGTCCGTGGACCAACAGTCCGTGCTCCCGGCGGTCCGGGGTATTCCCTGGTGGGGTGCGGTACTCGTCGCCGCCATTCCCACTGCGCTGGGTGCCGCGATCGACGCGAATAAGACCGACACCCTCGGGTCTGTGTTCAATTTCTTGTACCTGGTCGGCTGTGTCGCGGCGGCACTCGCTGTCCGTCGGCGTGCCCTGTTCACCGCTGCGGCGCAGCCGCCGTTGATCGCATTCGCGATCGGTATCGCCACGCTTTACGGACTCAATGCGGATGAGGCGTCTGGGCTCAAGGCACTCGTCTTCAAAGTGCTGTTGCCGATCGCCAACGATTTTCCCTGGATGGCCCTGACCTTCATCATCACGTTGCTGTTGGTGATCGGCCGCTGGTATCTGACGCGCTCCGCCGCAGCGACGGATCAGGCCGACGGTCGCAAGGACCGACAGCCGCGCCCGAATCCGGCGAAGAATACGAAGTCACGCAGCCGGGCGCCGCGTCCCGATACCGCATCCCAGAGCACGGGGAGTCGTGCTTCCCAAACCCGTACCACCCAGACCCGAGTCAACCAGGCTCGAAACTCCCCGGCTCGAAATCCAGACGCTCGGACTCCCCAAACCCGGAATTCCCAGACCCGCGCTGGCCGACCGAAACCCGACACCCGCATCCCCGACACGAAGGCATCCGCTGAGGACGCCGCCGTCGAGGCCCGGCCACGGTCCCGCCGATCCACGAACCCGGCAGCA
>JASGFW010000073.1:0-21188 GCA_047605305.1 Gordonia sp. (in: high G+C Gram-positive bacteria) | reverse complement strand
CCAGGGCCGACAATGCCTACCAACCGCCCCGGGCATGGTCGGCAATCCCGGGCACGAACGCACCAACGTACGCGCCGACCCAGCAGCCACAACCGATTCCACCGCACCGCGAAACCGGCCGGCCCGCACCATCATCGGCACCCCCACAGCACATCCCCTCGCATCAAATCCCCGTGCATCAAATCCCCGGGCGCCGAATCCCCCTGCGTCATATCGGACGAATCCTGCTCATCGTCGTACTACTGCTAGTGGCCGGAGGTGGCGGAGCCCTCTGCTATTACGACACGCAACTGCATCGGATCGACGCACTACCCTCGTATCCGGGACGCCCCGCCGACACCCCCGGCACCACCTGGCTCATCGTCGGCAGCGACGCGCGGTCGGGTTTGTCGGCCGCACAGAAACGACATCTATCCACCGGCGACGACGACGGCGCCCGCACCGACACCATCATGCTGGCCTACAAACCCCCCAGCGGTAGGGCCATACTGATCAGCATCCCGCGCGACCTTTACGTGCCGATCCCCGGCCAGGGACAGCATAAGATCAACGCGGCCTTCAGCTTCGGCGGTGCGCCACTGCTGGCCAAGACCGTCGAAAATCTCTCCGGAATCCGGATAGACCACTACGCCGAAATCGGCTTCGGCGGCTTCGACACGCTGGTGGACTCGGTGGGCGGCGTCACCATCTGCCTTGACCGGGCACTACATGACCGAAAGGCCGGTCTCCACCTGCCACGAGGGTGTCGCACACTCAACGGAACGCAGGCACTCGGCCTGGTACGCACCCGCGCATTCCCCAACGCCGACCTCGAACGCGTAGTCAACCAGCGAAAATTTCTGGCCGCGCTGATGGCAAAGGCTACTGGTCCATCCGTGCTACTAAATCCCTTCCGGCTAGTGCCCTTCATCGGTGGCGCCGTCAACAGCCTCACCGTCGACAAGCACAGCCACATCTGGAATTTGGCGTTTCTCGGCTGGTGGCTCAGTAACGATCCTCGCACCACGACAACACCGACCGCCGGGCCGATAGAAACCGATGACGGCGATTCCCTGGCCATCGGCGACAACACCCGGCAGTTCTTCGCCAGCATCCGCTCGGGGCAGCAAATTCCGGAAAGACTGATCTCGGAGGACGGCGGCCCCATTCGCTGACCTAAGGTCAGCCTTTCCTCAGTTAGCTTCGCCTGAAACATCTTTCGTACATTCGGGGCGATATCATCGATCACATGACCACAATCGAACGCACCAAATTCCTCCAGTTACTCCACGATCAGATCGGCCACGAGTTCTTCGCGTCGCAGCAGTACATCGCCGTCGCCGTGTACTACGACAACCACGACATGCCGCAGCTCGCGAAGCTCTTCTACTCACAGGCCGTCGAAGAGCGTAACCACGCGATGATGATCGTGCAGTATTTCCTCGACCGCGACATGGCCGTCGACATTCCCGGAATCGACCCGCCGCGAACGGTTTTCAGCGATTACAAGGCACCCATCGACTTGGCGCTGAGCCAGGAACGCTCGGTCACCCAGCAAATTATCGACCTCGCGAAATCGGCCCGCGACTCCGGCGATTACCTCGGCGAACAGTTCATGCAGTGGTTCCTCAAGGAGCAGGTCGAGGAGGTTGCCACGATGAACACCCTGCAGACGATCGCCGAGCGCGCTCAGGGCAATGTGTTCGACCTGGAAAGCTTCGTCGAACGCGAGTTCAACTCCACCGGCGCCACCGATACCTCCGCGCCCCCCGCTGCGGGCGGAAACCTCTAACCGCACCCGGGGGAGGTCCGGCGCTAGGAGCGGGCGCTGGCATGAGAAGGTGGACCCATGGGCAAGAAGAGCAAGCGGGGATCGGGTCCACGCCCGGGCAGCGACCGAGCACAGCGGGTAGAGGCGCGTAAGGCACGGCAGGTCGCCTCGCTCGCGCCACCGCGGCGCCCCTTCGCCGGGCTCGCCGCCGAATGCGATCTCGTCGCGCTGCGTTCCTTTGTCGCATCGGCAACTGCCCGCCTCGAACTGATCGAGCCGGGCCCACCCGAGCCCGTACTCACCTCGGCGCTGCCCGCCGATAACCCTTCTCGTCCCGCCGCCGCGCCCGGCACCCGCAACGACGTCACCCTGGCAACCATCCTGCCCAGCGCCGTAGCGGGTCTCGTCCGCGAATCGCAGGGTGCACCAGAGGGATTGGTCGCACTCCAGACCGAGCCGGAGCCTGTTGAACTCAATCAGGCGCTGGCTGCGGCGATCTCATGGGCCGCGCACGCAGCGCCGGGGCAGGAATACCGCGGTGGTGAACTCGACGCGGATGCGGCGACACTCGACACCGTACTCAAGGCCGACGCATCCCTGAGCATCGTCGTACACAACGACTTCACGTGGTGGTTCGCGCCGGGCGCCGAGGTACCTGCCGAACTCGGCCCGCTACTCGACCGCGCCAATGACACGGTGCTGCCGAGTGCCCGCTTACATCCCGAAACCGGTACGGGCGCACCGTGGTGGGTCAATGCAGGTGAACGCGCTCACCTGCGTTGGGTTCGCCCAGAATCCGAAGACGAACTGATGAACGCGCTGGCCCGCCTGCATGCGACGGGCCGGCTCACCCTCGGTGCCGGATCGCGCTTTGCCGGCTCATTCCGCACTCACGGGCTGCTGGTACCGGTATTCGACCTCGACAACGAATTCCATCACGAGCATTGGTACCCAGCGCTGGATCAGCTTGACGCCTGGCTCGGTGAGGCGCTCACCCACACCGGTGAGCTCAGCATCGCCGAGCGCAGCTCACGCGACGGCATCCGCGGCCGCCAGGTGACGTTGCGTTAACGCAGGCGGTCACTCGATCGGCGGGGGGGACTCAATCAACGGTGACCAGCCAGTCGCGCACCTTGGCCGGCAGGTTGGTCGCCACCCAGCGCACGCCGAGATCAGCACATAACTGCACATCGACGTGTTCGTCGACGGTCCAGCAGTATGTCACCCGACCCGCCGCGGCGGCTCTATCCACCAACTCGGGGTGCAGCCGCAGCGTCTCCACCGATGGCCCGATGCCGGTGGCGCCGACGGCGGTAGCCGCCGAACCACCCAGTACTCGTGCCGTATCACCGAGCAGGATCGTGGGCAGCAGCGGTGCATTCCGACGAATCCGCCACACTCCCGCCGAGGAGAACGAAATGACCACCGCCCTGCTGTGATCGGCCGAAGGCGGTGTACCCACCCCGAATTCATGCAGTATCTCAAGCAACCGCTGTTCCACCAGACTGCCGAAACGCACCGGATGTTTAGTCTCGATGAACAGCCGCACCGGGCGCCGCCAGTCCAGCGTGAGCGTGAGCAGTTCGCGCAGCGTCAGGACCGACGCCGGCCGACCCGGGTCGTGCCAGCTGCCAAAATCGAGTTCGCGTAACTCTGCGAGCGACATCTCGCTCACCACGCCCGTACCGTTCGATGTGCGCTCGACAGTCCGATCGTGAATACAGACCAATTCGTGATCGGCGGTCAGCCGCACATCGCATTCGAGTCCGTCCGCGCCTTGCGCCAACGCCAACTCATAGGCGCCGAGAGTATGTTCGGCAACCTCCGCCGAAGCGCCCCGATGCGCGACAACCGCCGGTTTACCCGAACGGGACACCTGCTCACCGTCTGTCATGCCCCACCGCCTGTCATGTCACTATTCGTCATGCCACCGCCACCCATCGCTTGTCGGGGATTACGACGGTCTCGGTGTCGAAAATCTGCGGCAGTCGCTGCCGGGCCCAGAACGCGAACACCGCGGACACCGCGGCGCTCACCGCAACCAATGCGAGCGCGTCGGCACCGGTCTGTATTGAACCTGACAACAGCGAAACCACCCAGGTGATCGCGGCCCACACGGCCAGCGCGTTGACCAGTGCCCACGCCAGCCAGATCCGATCGAGCCGCCGCCGCACTATCCCGTCGGCACCGGTATCGCGCCACTGCCCGCTACGTACCGCGGCCACCTCGTGCAGCAGCAGCCCTACGCCGACGACACTGATCACCGGTACCACGGCCAGCACGGCAAGGAGCCAGGTGCGGCGCGGATCGGTCCGGTCGACGGATCGGTAGCCGTCGCGTCGTTCCGCCCGTATCCACCTGACCAGGCGCGCGCTCGCGAACACAACACCGAAGAGAGCGGCGGCACCGCCGAGGATGACCGCCACCGAGCTGACCGTGATGAGCCACCCCGGCAGGGGCGTGCTGCGGTTGGCGACGAGCAGGGCGTAGCGGAAGAAATGCGTCACCGCCGACACTGCGAGGGTGGCGGCGGCCACCTCCAGGCCGCTACGCAGCCTACTCGACGTATCCTCCTGCGTCGTCGTCGGTTGCACGACGGGCTCATCGCGCAATCCCCACCGCGGTACAGCGGAGTAACGCGGGATGAGCCGGGGACCGCGCGCGGCGATGGACCGGGGCGGCGGCATCGACTCGGGGGGTCGGCGGGCGACCCAACGTACATGCCTACCGTGGTAGATATGGGGCGCACCGGCGGCGGTTGCGGCCATACGCGGCGCCCGGACCGATGATGGGTTTCGCGGCGCCGCTTCGACCACACTCAACCGGCCGCCACAACGCGGGCAGCCGGCCCGTCCGGGCCGGTGCGGAGCCTGGATACGGCACCTCGGACAGAGGTCGTACGCGTTCAACCGTGTTGCTCCGTCGTCCCGCCGAACTCAACGGGTTTGCCGTTCTCAATCCAGGCGAGCATGCCGCCCGCAACACAAGACCCCTCCACACCCATCTGCGATAGGTACTGCAGGACGCGCATCGCGCGTCCGCTGGAGTGACAGATAACCAGCAATTCCGCATCGAGATCGATCTCGTCGAGCCGGGCGGGCACGTCGCCGAGCGGAATGTGAGTGGCTCCCTTGATGTGCCCGGCGGCCCACTCGTCGTCCTCACGGACGTCGAGCATGATCCGCTCGCCCTCGTCGGTGAAGTCATCCGGAAGTTCGGTAACCGGCACCTGTGAAATGTCACCCATTCGCACAGTCCCATGGTGGCATACCCACACACGCGTCGGCACCGCTGCAGCCAACTGTGCAGATCTTGTCCATACGGCACTACGACTTGACACCGGCAGACATTTCATCGCTTAACTATGCAGAGGTACATAACGCTATCCACATGCCGGTTTGACAACCATTGCTTTCACAATTCCACCGAGACATTCAAGTTGTGGATGAGACTGTGGATTTGTGGAGAACTCGCAAGTCAAGCAGTGTAAACATGATGCAAATCACTAGATATATGGATAGTTACTCCACACTATTTGTGATCGCACAGAAGAACACCCGGTCTCAGCGATCCCCCCACACGCCCGACACGGTGTGGACAAATTGGGGATAACTGTGGATAACTTCAGCGGAAACGAAGCTCCCTAGACCGCTCAACTGCCGCAATCGCTCCCGTCACGAGCCCTTCGCTGAGAGTCGACACCGCCGACGGTTCGCTCACCAGCCGGGCAAGTAGCGGCTTGGGCGCGGATACCGTGACTATCTCGGCATCGGGGAATCGTTCGGACACCACCGACCGCATCACCCCAACTCCATCCACCAGGCCCAGCCGCGCGGCCTCGGTGCCGACCCAGATATCGCCGGTGAACAGATCCTCATCGGCCACCAACTTCTTCCCCCGGCGCTGACGCACCCACCCGATGAAGGCGGCGTGGAGTTGTTCCTGCAGACCCGTAAGCCACTCGACATCGGCGGGCCGTTCCGATGAGAAGGGATCCAACCGCACCTTGTTCTCCCCGGCGCTGTGCACCCGGCGCTCCACGCCGAAGCGTTCGAGCACATCGGTGAAGCCGAAACCCGCAGACACCACCCCGATCGATCCGACAAGAGACGTATGCGCGGCATAGATCTCATCGGCCGCGCAGGCGATCCAATAACCACCGGAGGCGGCCACATCCTCGCAGAAGGCGAGAACCGGCACAGCCTTCTCTGATGCCAGCTGACGGATACGCTCGGCGATGTATTCCGATTGGGCCGGCGAGCCGCCCGGAGAATTAATAACGATGACCACGGCCTTGACCCGCTCATACTCGAACGCGCGCGTGAGGATGGGTTCTACCGACTCGGTGCTCAGACCTCGACCCGCACCGCCGTGTCCGATCGGACCCTCAAGACGCACCACCGCGACCTTATCCGCCCGCTTGCGCCGCGCCCTCTTCACACATTGCTGAAACGATCGACTCATCCGGCCGAGTCTAATGCGCCCCCGACGCATCTAAACCGCGCCAATCGGTCAAGTTCGGAGTCGAGCTGGTCGCGGTGAGTCCCGGAGAGCCGGGCGAAGAGTTCGGTGTCGACGGCACCCGATGGCATGATCCGCCAGCGCCCCGCGAGCCGACCATCGACGAGCACGAATCCGGGTGAACGGCCGTTCGCGGTGGCCGTCCGACGGAAGTCGGCGGCAGCGATCCGGTCACCGTCGCCCTGCGCGACGATCACGTGGTCATCGGGGGCGAGAAGACGCACTGGCGCCGGAGTATCCGGATGAGCCAGACCAAGCCCGTCGAGATCGAACAGTTCACGCCCGCCCGGGCCATCGAGACGGATAAGTTCCCAGTCTCGTTCCATTTTCTCCACCAGCGGGGCCAGCCCCGACAGACCCGACCACGCCTCGATGGCGTTGAGCGTCGCTGGCCCGTATCCACGCAGGTAGAGGCGGATCAGCTCCTCGCGGGCGGCATCGCCGACGAGTTCGGGCTCGCCGGCACCGATCCAGTCATCAAGCAGGCGGTACGTCGGCGTCGTGCTACCCGCCCACAGTCCGTGCGGCGGCACCTGCACCAGCGCCAGCCCGTATCTGGCCAGCATCATCAGCGTCGTCGGATTCTCGCCCGGATGCCGCAGGAGCAGTTGCCCGCCCAGCTCAATGTCACCCAGCGGCCCGTCGGCGAGGAGTTCCGCGGCATCGGCGATCACCGCGGCGGGATCAGCATTGTTGAGGCGACGCCGCCATACCTGGGCCTCGGCGTCGATCGTGGCCTGCGCCAACGGGCGTATCCACCGCGCGTCAAGGCCGTCGATGAGGAAAATGGTGTTGCGCAGCAACTCGATTCGCACCACCTCACGACCGATGAGCAGGTCATCGAGTTCACCGGGAGTAAAACCCTCGATCCTCGACCACAACGCGAAGAACGCATTTGACGGGTTCTGCGAGTGCAGACCGACGAGGCGATCGATGACCTCGATCGCATCCTCGTCGGCACGCTCAAGTAGATATTGACGCGCCAGCAGAGTGCGGTTCCACTGCGCCGCCGAGACACGGCCTGACACGAAACCCCACTCAGCGCAGCGGATAGGTCAGGCCGGTGGCGGCGTGACAGCGGTATCCGTGCGGATTCTTCGCCAGATACTGTTGGTGGTAATCCTCTGCGTAATAGAAGTGCCCGTCACCGGCATCGGCCAACGCCGAGATCTCCGTGGTGATCGGGCCGTGGCCCGCCTCGTCGAGCACGGCAGCGAAGGTGGCCGCCGACGCGCGAGCCACCCCTGCATCGGCTTCGTCAAGAGTGAAGATCGCCGATCGGTACTGGGTGCCAATGTCGTTACCCTGCCGCATTTCCTGCGTCGGATCGTGGCTCTCCCAGAACACCGCGAGCACCTGTTCAAGGCCAATGACCGAGCGGCCCGACCCATCGGACGGCCCGGGATCGAAGACGACGAGCACCGATTCCGTGTGACCGGTACGCGCGGTGCACGTCTCCTCGTAGGTGGGGTTGGGTGTGTATCCGCCGGCATATCCCACCGCGGTGGTGTAGACACCGGGCACCTGCCAGAAGATCTCCTCTACTCCCCAGAAACAGCCGCCAGCCAGAATCACCGCCGACAATCCATCGGGAAGCTCGCCGATACCCCCGTTGCGTTCGGGATGGTCGAAGCGCAGCGGCCGGTGGAGCACGACGTTCTCCTCGGCGACCGGTACGCCGAGGGCGCGGCCGGGTAACGCAGCGGCGGGATCGACCGGTTGGGTCTTTGCTAGGCGTGCGGAAACGAGCTGGTCAAGCCACGACATGACCTGATCCTACGCGCATACCGAAGACCGGGTTGAGTCGTCTCGTCAACTCTGCATATTATGTGCACCGGTGGCGTAATGTGATTATCCTCACTCATAGCTGTGAGGGCGGGTTCGCCGCGAGGGCGGGTGCACCCCAGCCGGGAGCGAAAAGGCCCCCAAACAAGAAAACTCCCGACGAGAAGGCTTGAGGAGCGTGTCGATGACGACACCTGCAACGCGAGAGTCCTCCGTCTTCTATCCGTCGGGGGTGACGAGCGCGATGTACAACGTGCGTTCGTCGTGTACCGGGATCGCCGTGAGCAGCTTCGCATTGGTCGTCATCCTGGTAGCGCTGCTGTTGGGCTGAAGCTCCCCCCACGCCGCCGCCCGTCCTGGATGTACTCCGAATATATTGCGGCTCATTACCTTTCCAGATATTCCAACGCACACATCGACACGCGGGGTTGCACCCGGCGTGAACTTAGCTTCCGCGTGATTGTTGCAATCACCCATGCACTGGGGAAGGCTGGTGATACCCGCGCGGCAGATCTCCGCCCGAGGTGCCGTGCGTGACACCAAGCACCACCCGAAAGCTTTACCCAGAGAGGAATACCGTGGCTGAATACACCTTGCCGGAACTTCCGTACGATTACTCGGCGCTGGAACCGCACATCTCCGGCAGGATCACCGAACTCCACCACGACAAGCACCATGCGACGTACGTGAAGGGCGCCAACGACACTCTGGCCAAGCTGGCCGAAGCCCGTGCGGACGGCACCATCGCGAGCAAGGTCTACGGATTGTCGGCGACCCTGGCCTTCCACCTCGGTGGGCACACCAATCACTCGATCTTCTGGAAGAACCTGTCCCCGGACGGCGGTGACAAGCCCGAGGGTGAGCTCGCCGCCGCGATCGACGATCAGTTCGGCAGCTTCGAGGCGTTCCAGGCGCATTTCACCGCTGCGGCCACCACGCTACAGGGCAGCGGCTGGGCACTTCTGGGGTTTGACACCATCGCGGGCAACCTGGTGATCCTGCAGCTCACCGATCAGAGCGGCAACATTCCCGCCGCCATCATCCCGGTCGTGCTGCTCGACGTGTGGGAGCACGCCTTCTACCTCGACTACCAGAACGTCAAGGCTGACTACGTCAAGGCATGGTGGAACATCGTCAACTGGGCCGACGCGGCGGAACGATTCGCCACCGCGACCAAGCAGGGCCCGGGGCTCGTCGTTCCCGCCTGATTCTCGACTCCTCCTGATTCGCCCAGCCAGATAAGGCCGCGCCCCCGACCGCCCAGGCGGCGACGGGCGCGGCCTTTGCGGTATCGGTCCCGGCCGTCCTGTTCAGAGCAGCGTCGACACTGCGATCGCCACGGCGCAGGAAACACCAATCACACTTAGCGCCAACACATCCCGATGATTCGGACCGGACTTCTCGGCAGTCAGACGTCCAGTGCCGCCCCGCGCGGTGATGGCCTCGCCCATTTCCGCGCTGCGCCGCAATGCCGACGACATGGCCGCGGTGACCATGTCCATGATCCCCATCTCCGCCGCCGGATGCCCCGACTTCGCCGGGGCGGTGGGCCGTAATCGGTGAACGGCGACGAGTAGGCGTAATTCCTCGAACAGCAGGGGCAGCCCGCGCAGGCACAGCGCGATCGCGACGGCCCACTCATCTACCGGCATACCCAGCTTGCGCAGCGGCCACATCAGGCGGGCGATCGCGGGTGCGACCTCGGCCATCGGCGTCGTCCAAATCACCAGTATCGAGCTGGCCACCAACACCAGGCCCAGCACAATCGCGCGCAGGAATACGATGACCGCCGCCAACCCGAAGGATGCGTTTATCGCCGCGCCCACCCCGATGAGTGCCCAGAACCACCACGGCGGGCGCGGCAGCGCCCCCAGCGGGATACCCGCCACGAGCGCGGTGATCAGGCCGACTGCGGCCACGAGCCCCAGCGACGGCCACGAGGGCAACACCCAGGTCATGATGCCGAGCAGCAGCACCGCGATCAGTTTGGTACCCGCCCACAGCCGATGCACGAAGGAATCGCCGGGTATCTGACGGAGCGGAATGGTGCGCATTGTCATCGCGATTCCCTTTCACCAGGTGCGCGAAACGACGGCAACGTATATCCGGTCGCAACAGTTTCTGCGGTAACAGTCTCGGGGGTAACAGTCTCGGGGGTAACAGTTTCTGGGGCAATGGGATCCGATACGAGGGCGCCGTCGGCGAGCAGGATACGACGCGTGCACAGCCGGCCAAGGGAACCGAAGTCATGGGAGATGATGACGATGGTCATTCCCTCGGCACGCAACCGGGCCAACAACGCCACCACATCCTCACGAGCATCGGGGTCTAGTCCGGCCAGCGGTTCATCCAGGACCAGCACCTGCGGGTTGCGCGCGATGAGACCGGCGAGCACCACCCGCCGCATCTGGCCGCCGCTGAGCGCATCGATCCGCCGGGCCGCGATCTCGCGCCCCAACCCGACGGCTTCGAGTGCACGGGCCACCTCTGCCGAACCGACCGCCTCACCGCCGACGGCCATGATGTCGTCGCCGACAATCTGCTTCTGCAACTGCAGACGGGCGTGTTGAAATGCCAGGCCGACCTCACCGACATGCCGACTGACCGGCGCACCCGCATCCGACGCCTGCTCTCCCAACCGGTACAGCACACACTCACCCTCGGTCGGGGCGAGTAAACCGGCCATGACCCACGCGAGGGTCGTTTTGCCCGAACCATTGCCGCCGACGATCAGCAGCCCCTCGCCGCGGTGCACGGTCAACGACACATCGCGCAGTGCCCGCACCTCCCACGGTGAGCCACCCAGGAAGGTGTGCCCCACCCCGTCGAGGCGCAGCACCGGCGCGCCGGTCGGTTCGGGGCCTGAGCGCAGCTCCTGCCATCTCGCCTCGGGGGCGACGAGGTGCGGATGCGGCGACTGTGCGATGGTCCCGTCCGGCCGCGGCATCCAGCCGGGCAGTTCGGGTACCACCCGACCGCCGACAAGATGAACGATGCGGTCAGCCGCGGCAGCCTCGGCGACGCGATGGGTGATCAGCACGACGGCAACACCGCGCCGGCGCGGCAGCTCGGCGAGCACCTTGAGCACCTCGTCGCGGCCGTCCGGATCGATCATCGAGGTGACCTCGTCGGCGATGAGCAATGCCGGTTCGCGTGCCAGCGCGGCCGCAATGCAGAGCCGTTGTTGCTGACCACCCGACAGATCCGAGGTCTCCCGCGCACCAAGACCCCCCAACCCGACCTCGGCGAGGAGCGCGTCGACATCGACCCGCATATCCGGTGGCAGCCCCCACACGACGTCGTCGGCGACACGCGCACCGAGCATCTGCGTCTCGGGACGCTGCAGCACCATCGCGGTTCCGCCACGGTGCCCAAGCCCCGCCGGACCGGAACGGATCACCGTTCCCGATGTCGGCGGCCGCCCGGCCAAAATCTTGGCGAGAGTGGACTTACCTGAACCGTTGGCACCCACCACGGCCACGAATTCGGCGGGGACGATGCTCAGATCGACACCGTTGAGGATCTGCGGACCGTCCGCCCGATAGCGCAAGCACACACCCTCAAGCCGTAACGGCAGTGGGCCTGCGGTGGATGACGCTGCCGCGTTCGGGGAACCGGATACCGCAGTGGCGAGGGTGTCCTCGCTGGGGATGTCGGCGAGCCGGTCGACGACCGCGCCGAGCACCCACCAGGCGATCGCCATGGTGAGCAGCACACTCGCGATGCCCATCACCCAGATCCAGATCCACCACTGCTCAAGCACGCCGCGGCGCAACGACTCGATCATGTCGGCCACACCGGAAAGCACCGACACCTTGTCGAACCACTTGGCCAGCCCGCCGAGGGTATTACCGGTTGTCTCAAGCACAAGTCTGCGCAACGGCGCCAGAACCAGCAGCAACCCCACCGACACCCCGCCAAGCAGCGGCGCCGCCACGACGCTGGCCGTCAGTAGCAGCACCCAACCGCGCCCGCGGCGTTTGATCTCGCCGACGATGCCGCCGACGACCGCCGAGCCCAGTACCGAGATCGCCGCCCCCGTCCCGGCCATCGCGAAACTCACCACGACGGTAGTGACGGTTGCCGCGACCATCGCACGGGGTCGGGTACGCGCGGCGACCAATGCGAGCGGCACCGGTGCGAGCACACGCACCGCTCCGGCCAGCGGGATTACCGAACCAATCACCACCGCGGCGACGGCAAGACCGCCGAAGATCGCGATCCACGCGTACTCCAGCGGGCGCAGCGGACCCCGGAGCGACACGTCGGTCGGCGCCGTGGTCGCGGTGGGAGGATGGTCGTCGGAGCGGCTGTGCACCCAACCAGTGTGCCTGCACCCGGCGATCATCTTGGCGCCCCACTCCCTCGGCCACGCTAGTTACCGCGTGTAAACGAACCGTCACAACCCGGTGTTTCCGGTTGTCGAATGACCGCTTGCGGGTGGATTCTCATTTCACCGGAGCCGATAGTCCGGTCCACCGATGTGGCAGTTTTTCTCGACGCGACGGAGGTCAGCACGATGCAGTCGTCGATTCCGATCGGCCTCACCCCGTTCCACCAGGGCGGTGAACTCAACGGAATCCTGATCTCGGGCCGTTGGCCCGAGTCCACCCTGGAATGGACGCAGACACTCGTGGCGTCGGTGCGGATCGCATGTCGCCCCGGTTTCCTGCCGACCACCACGATCTTCGGGGTGGTCGAGGATCGACCCGAGGACGCCAAGAACGAAACCGTCGGGATGATGCTGGCGGTGGGCAATGTCGGCGACGATAGTTTTGTCGAGGCTGGCCGCTTCCTCACCAATCCCCCGGCGCTGTTCATGCTGCATCCGCCGTCGCGGACGCGACCATCACTACCCGAATGCGCCGACGTCGCCTCCGGCTGTGTGCTGCTGCCGGGTTTACCCGAACTCGGTCTCGAACACCGCGCTGGCTGGGCCGAGGCCGAGGCCGACGGGACAGTGGTGACGCTGCGGAGCCAGGTGGGCATCGACCCCAACGCAGACCCAGACACCGCGGTGTTGGCGATGCTCCTCGCGGCATAGGCGCCCACACTATTTTTAAGGTCACCCAAACTTTGCTTTTTGCACGTTCCACCTGCATCAATGCGGAGAATCGAGACTTTGCCACCCTGCGGCGGGTTATCTAATCTGGACACATGATTGCCGCCCTGTTGCTCAGTTTCGGCGTGATTTTCATCGCCGAACTCGGCGACAAGTCGCAGCTGATGGCCATGACCTACGCTCTGCGCCACAAGTGGTGGCTGGTGATAGCGGCAATCACCGTCGCGACCACCGCCGTGCACGCCGCGTCGGTGTTCTTCGGCCATTTCCTCGGCCTGTCCATCCCGGCCAACGCGATGTCGATCGTGGCTGGTCTCGCAATGCTCGTCTTCGGTCTGTGGACCCTGCGCGGCGATTATCTCGACGACGACGAACAGTCGAAGGCGGATCGAGCGGGGACGTCCGTATTCTTCGCCGTGATGTCATCGTTCTTCCTCGCTGAACTCGGCGACAAAACCATGCTCGCCACCATTACCCTTGCAGCACAATCGAATTGGCTCGGGGTGTGGATCGGCTCAACTCTTGGTATGGTCGGTGCCGACGCCCTCGCGATCGCGCTTGGCGCCCTACTCGGTAAGCATCTGCCCGAGCGCGTCATCTCGATCGGCGCATCAATCCTGTTCTTCGCCTTCTCGGTGTGGCTGCTCCTTGAGGGGCTGCGCGACGCGAATCCGGTGGTCATCGCCGCAACCCTGTCGGCCGCGGTGATAATCGCCGGCGCCGGAACGGCATGCATCTACCGCATCCGTGCCGCGATGAAACCACGTGCCGTAGAACACCGTTCGTAACCGCCAGATCAGGTGCCCGAAGCCCGGTGGCGCGAGACTCTGCGTCGCAAGAACCTGGGGCGATGGGCACTGGAACCGCGTACACCACCCGCGTTTCCGACGCACCGGGACACCCGCAATAACGGGGCCGCATCCGCATCTAGTCCGTCACCCTCGGCGGGCAGCACCGCACGCACCGTCCCCGACGCCGCTCCGACGACCCGGTATTCAGCGATCGCGGAGCGCAACATCTGCACCTTCCACGGTTCGGATTCATACTCGAATTCCGGTGGCAGCAAATGACTCAGCTGCGTCACCCCGTCGCGAATCTCGACAACCATCCGGTGTAGCCGTGCTGTTGGTCCCAGCCGCGCGGTAGGCAGCACCACCTCTGGGATCGCGTCAGTCACCAACCGCCACAACGGTTTCAATTGCGCGCAGGCACGTCGCCGGTTACGCCGGGTCACCCAGTCGCGCCAACGGCCGTGCAACATCGGAAAACTGATACCGGTCAAAAAGGCGATCACACCGCACACATCGAGTACCCGGCTTAAGGACAGCGTCCACGTCGCCGCGATCAGACCGGTCGCACTGCCAAGAACGGCGCCGATCTGCACCAGCGATCCGACAATCAGCAAACCCAGGCCCGCAACAAGCAATCCGAGGGACACGCGCAGATACCCGGCGGCGAACTGCAAAAACCTCCAGATGCTGCGCATACACGCGGAAAATCCGTACACGAGATAGCCGCTGGCGATCAGATAGAAGAGGGCGAAACCCCAATTCTTGAATGTCCACTCGCCAATGGATGCGGTACGTAGATTCGCCGGGATCGCGACCAGCGACACCTGCAGGCCGATCAACGCGGCAACGAGCGGAATCGCTTCAATCCCGGCACGACGTTCCCGGGTGATTTGCCGACCTGGGAAAAAGAAGACCACGATCAGCGCGGCCACCCCGATCGCCAGCAACGCGTAAAACATCAGGCGGGGTGACCCGGCGAACAGCGTGCGGTTGAGAAATCTCGCGGTGGCATGGTTGATGGCGACGAAGGCAAGCGAAAGCGAGGCGATCGCAATGGTCATCGCGACCGCTTGCAAACCGCCGCGGTTACGTCGGATCTGATCGAGACGCCAGCAGAGTGCCGCTGCGAAGATAATCAGCGCGACAAGATTGACGGTGCCGACTGCCAAGCGTTCACCTCACAACCAGCCCTTGTGCCCCCCAAGTAAACGCTGCAGCCCGCGTAACTCTTTGTCTTCGGCTGTCACGCCGACCCGGTCACCGGCCTGCTCTGCCCACGTCACAATCATGGAGGCGAGAGTCTCTGCCTCCCACTCGCGGTCGTCAGAGTAGCAGGTCCGCCGCAGCGCGGCCTCCGAATCACCAGCTGGCGGGGCTGCGAGCACGGCCGCCGACACCTCGCCGAGCATCTGGTGTCCGGCAATGAGGTGGCCGAATTCGTGGATGATGATCTGATCCCGGTGCAGCGGCGACGTATTGGCCTGGTAGAAGAAATAATCCGCGTCCGAGGCCGCGAGCCAGATACCGTTGGGCATACCCGCGGGCAGCGCGTAGGGCAGCGGTCGGATCGCGCGGCCACGTCGAGTGCCATAGCGGCTGCACAGTTGCTCGACATCCAGCGGAAGATCAAGGTCGAGACCATTCAGCGAGCGGCGGCACAGCGCCCACAGCTCCCGCTCGCTGCGGCGCTGCCCTCTCCCCGAAGCGCCGATGAGTAATCTCATCGCTGCCGACAGCGTCGGCCGGAGGACTCAGTCGTCATGCGGGTCGCCGACGACCCGCAACCGAGATTCCGCGCCGTCCTCACCCAGCCCGGCTGCGGCGATATCCGGCGGATCTTTCGGGAGTCCCTGCTGCTCGCGCAACACCTTGATCAGTTCGTTGACCACCGTCACCGAATCGCTCGAAAGTCCCGCGAGTCGGAACGCGGCGAGCTGCACATTCGTGTCCGCCTGCAAACGCATCAAGTCAATCTCGTCGCGCGTGCGCTGAGCGGCACGATCCTCAAGGAAGTAGTGCACGTCTACGCCGAATGCCGCGGCAATACCTTCAACGGTACGGAACGAAGGCGACTTAGCCTTTCCCGATCGGAGCTGACTCAGGTACGACTCACCAAGACGGAACCCGCGCTCAGTGCTACGCGCGGCGATCGCCTTAGCGCTGTAGGCCCGGCCGTTCGGACCAGGCACCGTGCGGAATAGCTCTTCGAGCCGGCGCGCAAAAAGCCCCGGGTCAAGCGACTCGGTCTGCGTGACGAGGTCCTCCCCCTGAGCGCCGCCTGCGGAACCGTCCGCCTCTCGTGAAGTCATCAAATATCTCCGATAGTCAACATTTGCATTTGCATTTATTAAAGCCCGGAGTGCATCCCCCATGCAACGGCCGCTAGCATATGACCGAACCCGATCCCATCGCGTGGCATACGTCGACTGTGTAGATCCCCCGTGGAAACTCACAATAGTGGCATTACTCGCATGGAGTCCAGGCTCACGTTGATAAAGGCGAAATCCCGGCGGCGGTAGAGTGAACACCTCTATCCGCGGCGACGGGTACGCCCATACGCCCGCACAGAGGGGGGACTGATGAGCCATCGAGCCACCGAACCGCATGCTGCGCGGCGGCGGCGCGCCCCGGCGGTGCTGGGGGTGCTCACCCTACTCGCGGCGGTGTTCCTCGCCATAGGAACGGGATTGGGCTGGGCGAATCCGTCCGACGGCGGCGAGTCGGGCGCGGGCGGCAACCGCGACTCCGTGAGCGACAACAACTCCCCTGGCGACAACAACTCCCCTGGCAGGGACCAGTCGGCGGCCGGACCCGGCGACCGCGAGAACGCCCCTGGACCAGCCCATTCCGATGCTGATCGGGACCGCGACAGCGACCCCGCCGGGGCGCCACCTCCGCGGACTCCGGACGACGACTCAACCGACCAGCCGCCACCCGCGCCCTCGCCCGCACCCGCACCCTCGCCGGACCAGCTACCGACCCATGCACCCGCACAAACCCAGTCCAGCAGTGTGACCGAAACGACCGCATCGGCCAGTTCGTCGACCGCGGATGAATCGAACGATTCGGTCGAACAGAACTCAGCCGATGACTCGTTCGGGCAGGCGCCACTGGCCAACGCCGCACCCCCGGCACCGGTAGTCGCAGCCGCACCCCCGGCCGCTGCGGTCGCTGCGGCCATGCCACCTGCCGCCGCAGCTCCCGCCCGGCGGCCGGCAACTCGGCACGCACCGCTGGCCGCGAACACTTCACAGCCAACGCCATCGCCCAAGGCCGTGTCCGCATCCGGGTCGACGAGTTCAGTCCACGTCGTCGACACCGCGTTGTCGAGTTGGAGCCGCGCGCTCGACGAGTACGGTGCCGCAGCGCTACTCCTGCTCGGTTCGATCGCCCTGCTGGGCAGCGGATCCTTCCTGGACGCGCTTCGAGCCGCCCGGATCTGATAACCGGAAAGCCATCAGATCGGCTTCGAAGGGAACATCGGCGATCACCGCTTCGCCGTCCATCCACTCACGCAGCACCTTTGTCGCACGGACGTCGTCCTCGTTGTATTCGAGGAGACGGCGGCGCTGACTATGGTCGAGTTGCCGACCACCGAGCCCCACGGCTGCGCGATACCACTGCATCGACGCCTCGCCGCCCGCCTCGGGATCGCGCCAGCCGAAACCGGCAACCGGCGCCACCCGTTTGAGCCCTTTGCCATGCGGACACACAAAATTCGCGTCGACCGCCGCATAGATGTCCACCCATTCCGGTGACGCAATGAATTCTTCGACCTCGGTACGGGTCGGTATCCCCGGCAGCCCGGCGAAACGATCCGCCGAACCGAGCAACCACCGGTTTTCTGCCTGCTCGGAATAGCAGTACGCGGCGAATGTCTTACCCGCACGCCGGGCGCTGGCCCGTTGCGCGGTGAGCCACGACCAAAACTGCGCGAACGATCGCGCCTCGTCGACCGTCGGTAACGGCTGCCAGGTGACGAATGGCCGGTAGCGCACCTGCCGTTCGCTGTCCGTCCGATCGGTGAGCAGCGTGCCCCACAGATATGCGCCGTCCTCGCCGAAACTCTCCATATCCACATCGACCTCGATGTCGGCGCGCACCACCCGCGGTCGCTCGATCCGGCGCACCAGCGGGATGTCGGAGCGCCAGGCGATCGCGGCTACCACGGCATCGTCGAACCGTATCCCCGACGGCCAGTCCCGCGGCGGCGTGCCGTCGTGGCGCGCAAGCTGGTCGATGGTGGTGATACCCGCCTTGCGCAACGCCTCATTCTGATTTCCGCCGACCACCAGGCTCACGTCGCGCCGCGACACCAACTCGGGCTCGCAACTGCTCCACCACCGACAATCGCGGCATTCCCCGACCCGCCGCGGACCGGTCGCGACATGTCCGCCGGCCACCGCTTGCCGCCGCGCAAAGATCTCCCGATAACGGGGTAGCGCGGCACCGACCGGGTGGACCACGATGCAGTCGGCGTCGAGTCCTATGACTCCAGCCACGAGTTCACTCTCTGGTACCCGGGGCGCAAGATCGAGATCGGTGAGCATGTGGGTGAGTTGCGCGAGGCGCAGTTGGTCGCGCTTATTCGACCTATTCGATCGGAACGGGTCCGGTGCGGGTATCCATCGCCACAGGGGGGTGGTGATCAGTTTCGGCGATTCGTCACCACCGAGTCGCGAACGGAGCCGGACACGTTGCGCGGGCACGGGGTTGGTCGTCCGATGATTCACCACGATGACCGGCACGTATCCGCCTGTTGGCGTGCCCGGCTCACCGACCCATACCAGTAATTCGGCGTGGCCGCGGCGGCCGCGCACCGCATCGGTCGGCAGCGCGGCGTTCCAGATCCACCGCACCTCGTCGGCGCAGGCACGCAGGGTAGCGTCCACCCGCGCGGCGTGCGACGGTCCGTCGATACAGACGAAGGCGGCGCTTTCATCGCTGTGTATCGCCCGCAGCACATTGCGTACCCGCTCGCGGTGGGTGGCCGCGGCTTCTTTGCGTCTCGTTGTTTCCGGGGTGTCGGGGCGGTCGAGAAGACGCTGCGGATGGGTGACATCAAGGAAGAGCCGGTGTTCACATCCGAGGAGGTCCCGGGGATGTAGGACCGTCGCGGTCACATTCACCTCGCTTCTCCCCCCGTGGTCCGGTCAGGGCGACGCCCGTGGCACTCTGCCCGGGTCGTCACCGAGCCTATGCAATGCTTGTAGGAAACTGGCGCAGCGAAAGGTGCCCCGCATGGGATTGTTCTCGTCCGACGGTAAGAGCCGAGCACAACGGCGCGCCGAGGCCAAGGCCCTCACCGCCAAAACCAAGCTTGAGGCGAAGCTGGCGTCCAAAGACCGCCGCGCGGCGGCGAAGCAACTGCGCAAGTCCGAGCACAAATACCGCAAGAAGCAGCTGAAGGCTCAGCGTAAAACCACCACCGCCGAGGCCAAGGCGCAGCGCAAGGTCGCCAAGGAGCAGACGAAGGTGGTGGCCGCACAGGCGAAAGCCGCCGCCGATGCCAAACCATTCAGTCCAGCTAGCGTGCGCCGCTACCTGGCGCTGGGCCGGATCGTCGCACCGATCGTGGTACCGATCGCCTACCGCGCCGCGGTCGCCGGCCGCGGCCGCATCACCGAATTCCAGGCGAGCCGGGCCGGGGTCGCACCGGAACTACTGAGTCAATTCTCGGGCCACGGCGCCCCGATTCTGGCCCGTATCGCGTCGATCCGGAATTCGTTGCAGAAGGTCAAGGCGCAGGATACGTCGCATGACAGCGGCGCCTTTGTCGATGCGATGACCACGCGTCTGGACAATCTGGCTGTCGCGGTAGAGGCATCCGAATCGATGCCGACCAGCCAGCGCCGCACCGCTCAGCGGGCCGTAGAAGAAGAACTCGCCGCGATCGATGCCGACGTGCTGGCCAGGCTTGGCGTGCGCACCTAACGACGACACATAACGACTAGAGGCCCGTCGGTCACGTCGCCAAACCGGTTGAACCGGCCGTGACCGACGCGATCCGACGCAGGGTGGCCTCGGCTATCGCATCCGGATGTCGTTGCGGCAACCAATGGTCGGCTCCGCTCAGGGCAATGAACTCATAGGGGCCGGTGACCATCTCCGAACAACCCCGCGCGCCGGCGCGACTCAGAAACGCGTCCCGCTCGCCCCAGATGTAGGTCGTGGGCACCGACACCTTCCTCCTCCCCGCCGCGGGGTCGGCGAAACGCAGTGCCCGATACCAGTTCAGCCCGCCGGGCAGCGCCCCGTATTCGATGATTCCGGTGGTCAGATCGTCGAGGCTGCCCGCCGGGAGCCATGACTGCCGGCCGCGTGCCGCGAGAATCGTGCTGCCCTTGGTGATCACCCGCTCGGGCAGTGCCGGAATCTGGAACGCCGCCATGTACCACGATTTGAGCAGTTGCCCGCGCGGCATCGCCCGCAGAAAGGCGCCGGTGTGCGGCACTGCCAGCGCGGTCAGTGAGGCGATGCGATCGGGATGCTGGGCGGCGATACTCCACGCGACCGCCGATCCCCAGTCGTGGGAAAGAAGATGCACCTGCGGCACGTCGAGGGTATTGATCAACGCCAGCACGTCGCCCACCAGTTCCGATAGCCGGTAGTCGCGGACCTTGGCGGGGCGGGCGCCCGGCGAATAGCCGCGCTGATCGGGCGCCAGGGTGCGCACTCCGGCGTCGTTGAGGATCCGGGTGACACCGTTCCACGACGATGCCCGTTCCGGGAATCCGTGCAACGCCACCACGGGGGCTTCGGTTGCTGCGCGCGGGCCTGAATCGATCACGTCGAAGACCAGGCCGTCACGGGTGAATTGGTTGATTCGTTCGGTCATGGGAACTCCGATTTCTCGATCAGCACACGCGTGGCACCGGGGCGACGCGGTGACCCGCGCGAGCCTGCGCACCACGTGTGCCCGATCCGGCGCACCCGCCGGTCATGCACGAATATGTCACAGCCGCGACCGGATATCCGGTCGCGGCTGTGTCTGGTGTCGTGCGGTGGATCAGATCAGTTTGTAGACCGTCTGCCCGCCGACCGTGATCGCGGTGAAGTTCTTGGCCACCCAGGCCGCGATCTCCGAGTTACCACCGGGGCCGCCACCATTGCCGCCACCGATGTAGTACGCGATCTTGCCTTCCTTCACATACTGCTGGAACTCGGCCAGCGTGGGTGTGGGGTCGTTGGTCCACCCACCGATCGCCATCACCGCTTTTCCGGTAGCGATCTCGATTCCCGACGCCGACTGCGATCCGCTGGTCGCGGCCGCCCACGT
>JASGFW010000072.1:0-21388 GCA_047605305.1 Gordonia sp. (in: high G+C Gram-positive bacteria) | reverse complement strand
ACACAGACCTGGCCCGGCAGGTCGAGGCGGCGTTCGATAAACGGTTCGCCGCCCGATCCGACGAACTGGCGCAGGCTCGAAGCCGAGTCCGAAAAGATCCTCGCCGCACACTTCGCCGACGCCATCGACCGCGACACCCCGCTTATCGGAGCCATTCGCCGTCAGGGCACGTCACCACACCCATGTCAGGCATGGGACTACGTCTGAAATTGTGGACGCAATGGAGCACTACGGGAACAGACGACAGCGGGTCGAAAGGCTGATCTCCGCGTGGAATCGAGCGTCTGACGGCGTAGCCTCGCCCGCTGATGAGCTTGCTGACCCACTGATCGAGGCTGCCGAAGAGCCAAGGAGACGCACTCGAACACGGCTGACTGAGGAGGAAGCGGACGCTATGCGAACAGCCCGTGCCAACGGCATCAGCGTCACCTCGCTGGCGAAGCAGTTCGGCGTGCATCGCGGCACCGTCTGGGCGAAGACACGGACAGCCTGATGCGAGTGGTGTTCAGGGGCGGTTCGCCAGGATCGTAGGCACAGTTGTGGTGTCTCTGATGTAGTTGCCCAATTCGGGGAGCAGCATGGTACAGAGGCGCAGCACCTCACGGTGCGCCGCAGCAAGGTCGCGCCCCGGTGGTGTGCCGAACAGCGGCTCATGGTGCGAGGCACGGTTGCGAGCGTTGTTGATCGTTGTCAGCGAACGTTCGAGCGCAACTCTGCTGGTCTTTCTCGGCCAGGCGAGGTGCAGGTAAGGCACCCACAGCGTCTTCTCGTGGGCAGCATCGGTGCAGTGCCGCCAGAAGCCAAACGAGAGTTCGGCGATCACTTCCCCCGACTTGGCTGAGGCGCCACCGCAGCGGCGGATCGCCTCAGCGACGGTTGCGCGGTTCCGTGCGTTCAGGTCTGCGCGATGCCCCCGCCGAGTGCGCCAGAGCGGTGCGAGTACCGGCGAGGTGGGATCGAAGAGCCAGTGCTGAGCGCCCTGCCACCGTGCCGTCATGACGGAATCGTAGGCGTTGCGGACAGCAACCTCTACATGCGCGATGTCACGCATGAGTGCGGCACCGAGCTGCAAGTTCCACTCATACAAGGCCAGCGCGCGCTGATGGTCGTTCCCTGCTTCCCGTAGGTAGCGGGCGAACCTGGGGGTTGAGAGCCACGTCTCGACCCAGGCTTCCGCAGCTTGGCGGTCAGGCGCAGGTTCGGTCATCCGGCTACTCTCAACGGGCCGCGGGTATGTCAAAGCCCCGGCGAGATGTAGCTCTGTTGCCAGAGCCAGCGCTCCACCGGGGCGTCACCTCAAGACTAGCACCCTGATCCGAAGCCCTACAGCAGGTCAGCCCGGCTGGGATTAAGAAGGGCTCTGCGAACCTTCACCTGATTCCATACCAGAATGCAGGTACTCGTTGATGTCCTGGCTTCCGAGATTCGCGCCGAGCGGCGGTAGAAGGCCTGACTTCCGCAGAGCCGCATACGCCTGCTGATTGTGTTCGAAATACTCTCGCTTCAGGCGCTCATCTTCCTCAGGCGTATCTCCAACGCGGCGAAATTCTCGTGGAATCTGGAGATACATGGAGGATCCATCTGAGAAGAATCTCCTGGCGCTCATGCTGGTTATACGGTGCTCGCTCAGGATGTCCAAGCAGCGTCTGCCGTCGGCATCAGTGTTCCACACCCAGCCGATGTGCCAACCCCGATGAAAATGGTGGCCGTTCTCCACCGAGAGCAGGTCCGAGGCAGTCAGCGCCCAGACCTCTCCAGAATCACCGAGCGCACTTCCTGCACATCGTTCCATGTCGTCAATCACGTTCGCCCTGCGCCTCATCGGAAGGTGCCGCACCCAATGCCCCTATCAGTCGACGTCTGAGCTGCGCCTTACGGGATTCAAAGAACACTGAGAACTCCGTAAGGTCGAGTGGGAGGTTGTCGAGGTCGTTCTCCGCAATGTAGGTCGCCCGCTTCTCCTCGCTCGGGAACGCGGCCTCGATCCAGTCGGCCGGGAGCGCGTCTTGCTTCTCGATGTTCGCGGTTCCGGCGAGGAGCTGGAGGTTCGGCAGGAGGTTCACCGCGCCCAGGTAGTCGTCGATCCTCTCGGCCGGAATCCCTGCCTCAGTGAGCTTCTTCTTCGTGAAGCGTGACTTCGGGAAGATGTGGTCTTCGTGGAACTTCTTGCCCAGGTCGAGCCCCGGATACAGGACCGATAGGACCGAGAAGGTGCGCTGGCCGCCGTACTTGAGGTTCAACAACTCGTCGATCTCAGCGTTGTCGAAGGCGAGGCTCTTGCCGGCCGTCGCCATTGCTTCCTCGACCGCAGCGACCGGGAAGTCAGCACCGGCGTTGTCTCGCAAGACATCGCGGATGCGGGTCAACAGGGTGTCGAGACCTGAACCCCAGATTCCACGCTTGATGAGCGATCGGGTGACCCAGCGTTGGAGCGCAAGCCGGTCGGCCGCGTTCGCGGTCGAGTCGAGGTAGGAGTCGGTCGCGCCTCGCAGGTGGAGGTAGTACGCGAGCGGGACGATGACGCTGTTCGCGGTGAGGTTTCGTTCGTTGTAGCCGAACTGTTGCAGCAGGGTCGCGGCCCGCAGGAGTGCACCCTTGATCTGCGGCCAGGCCTTCTCGACCTTCGCCATGTTCGACTGGGTGAAGTTGGTGACCTTGAACCGGACATCCACGTCCGCGATCGTCAGCGCGGTCTTCAACACCACGTCTTTGGAGAACGAGAACTGGCGGCCCGCGTTGCTGTTGATCTCAGCGACCAGAGAGCGGACCTCTTCGCGAGCATCGAGGTCTCGCCACTGGTTCGTAGCCATAGACAGCAGCAGGTCGGAGTACGAGAGTGTCGTGCCGCCGCTGTTCACGCGGACGAAGATTTCCAGCACCTTGTCGGCGTCCTGATCGGTGACCAGGAAGTAGTTCATCGGCTTCAGTACTCGGATCGCCTCGTAGAGGTCGTACAGCCGCTGGAACGCATCAGCGGACCCGGCGATGTTCCGGCGCGTCAACTCCTGCATGATCGCCGGTCCAGCGTTGGCAAGGCCAAGGACCGCTCCAACCCGGAACCATTTGTCCTCGCCGCCGTCCTCGGCTGCGGCTTCATTGTCGGTGAGAAACCTCAAGTCGTACTTGAGCCCGAGTTCCTCATCGTCGGCGGCGTCGACGAGGTTGAGGTAGAGCCGCTTCACCGGGAATGCGTCCGCGCTGTTCCACCAGGCGTACTTCTTCTTCTCTGCGAAGCTGCCGTATAGGGCGATGTTCAGCGAGGTGAGGCGCTGCTGCCCGTCCAAGACCGCGGTAGTGCCGCTGCCCGACGGGACCGTCGCCTTGTCCGCGTATGGGTTGTCTCGCTCGTGGTAGTTGGTGAGGAACTCGTAGAAAGTGTAGGACTGCGCGGTCTCGGGCTTCACATCCCAGAGCAGGAACGAGCCGACCGGGTATCCGCGCATGAGGCTGTCCACCAGCTTGGTGATCTGCTCGGCACCCCACACAAACTCGCGCTGGATCGCGGGCATCAGGTACTCGCGCTTGTGGATCGCGGCGAGCATCTCCTCAATGCTGCGTGGGGTCTGGAAGGACATCTGGCGGGGCCTCTCGCTGGGTGTCTGAGAAGGTCACACTGGGTCTCCTCCTGATCCAAGGCTATCGGACAGGTGCCGACACACTCGTGTCCCCAGGCGGCCGCTTTCGGGTGAAGCGTTGCACGTTGCGCTGGACGCTGGTCGCCACGCCGGGTGTCTCCTCAACTGCCTCGGCATGTTCAGGTGGCTCGTAGCTTGCGACGCGTTTGACGACGGCTTCGTAGAGGACTTCGACGTTGTTGTAGAGGTCCCAGAACCTCGGCTGGTCGGGGCTGAAGGCGGGGTCTTGGCCACCTCTGACAGCTTCGATGAGGGCCCAGATCACGTTCACGAGCGCGTCATCGTTGGCGAATAGCTCGCGGATGCACTCGCTTCGCGGGTGGGGTATCTCGATGCGGCGCTCTCTGACTTCGGTGACGACGCGCTCGATGACTTGCACCTTGACTGCGCCGTCGCGGTGGGCGCGGCGGTCTTCGTACGCGCCCTTCCGGCAGGCCGGTGAACAGTAGATGCGCGGTCTGCCTGTCGGCTTCACATCCTTGAGCTTGCTGCCGCATCGCGCGCACTTCGTGGGTAGCTCCACGGTGCGTCCGATGCGGGTTGTGCGGTCAAGACGCCGTTGCCGGGCCTTGTGTAGTTCACGCAGCCGCGCCGCCTCGTGTGGGCGAAGTTCACTGAGGAGCACAATCAGGCGTTGCTCCATCGCCCGTTGCCCAGGCCGTTCAAGGTCGTCGCTCTCGACGGCGAAGAACCTATCGAGCACTCGGCTGTTCAGGGTGGGGATCGCGATCGTGGCTTCGAGAAGTTCGGCTTCGTCGCCGGATTCGAGCGCGGCAAGCCATCGCTCGTAGCCGGCATCGAACTCCGCTTCGTCCGGGTCGTAGCGTTTGCGGGCCATGTTCCACGATTCGTCGGTTTCGTCACCGACGTAAGTGGCGAGTCCTTGATCTGCAAGACGCGTGTCGTCTCTGTGAGGAACGATCCTGGAGCCGGGTTTCGTGCATCGTGCGGGCGGGTGTGTACCTGTCCTTCATGGCTGGCGAGACGAGGAATCTGAGGCTGCGGGTGACGCGTCGGTATGAGCCTGACCTGGGCAAGCTCATCGAGTGGGTGCTCGGGATCGCCGACGCGCGGCACCGGGCCTGGGTCGCTGGCGAGCCCGATCCCTACGGGCTCCAGCTGCCCGACGAGCTCGCCGAGGCACCTCCAGCCCTTCGGTGTGTCAGAGGTGCGCGAGAGAATCGAGGGCAAGTATCGCTCCCGCAAGGAGGCCAACCATGAGCACCATCACCAGCGTCGCATCCGGTTCGCGTGACGCCACAACTGAAGCCCCGGCGCTGCTCGCGGTGTCCTACCTGCGCGTCTCGACCCGCGAGCAAGCCGAGCACGGCGGCACCGACGAGGGGTTCTCCATCCCTGCGCAGCGTGAGGCGAACGCGCGGAAGGCCGCCGAGCTGGGTGCGCGGGTCGTGCGGGAGTTCGTGGACGCCGGGGAATCCGGCGCGGTCGGCGGATCGTGACGGCCTGCAAGAGATGCTGGCGTTCATCGCCGCCACGCGCGTGAGTTCTGCCTCGTCCATAAGCTCGACCGGCTCGCCCGCAACCGCGCTGATGACGTGAAGATCCACGAGGCTCTGCTTGCTGCAGGTGTGACGCTCGTCTCGGCCACGGAGTCCATCGACCAAACCCCGTCGGGGATGCTCGTCCACGGCATCATGTCCTCCATCGCGGAGTTCTATTCTCGGAACCTCGCCACCGAGGTCACCAAGGGGCTGACGCAGAAGGTCGCTCAGGGCGGCACGCCGATGCGCGCGCCCATCGGGTATCTCAACGTCCGCAAGACCGACGAGCAAGGCCGCGAGATTCGCACCGTTGAGGTCGATCCTGAACGCGCCCCGCTGATTCGGTGGGCGTTCCAGCAGTACGCGACTGGGGAAACCTCGGTCACGGGCCTGTTGCGCGACCTGACCGCCCGGGGATTGGTGACTGTGCCGACGCCGAAGCGCCCGAGCAAGCCGCTCGGGAAGAATACGCTCTACAAGCTGCTCACCAACCCGTACTACGCCGGGGTGATCCGGTACAAGGGTGCCCTGTATCCCGGCGCGCACGAACCGCTCATCGACCCCGCCCTGTTCGACACCGTGCAATCCCTCCTGCGGGCGCGCACCGCGAAGATGACAAGGCATGTCCAGCACGCGCATCATCTGAAAGGGCTACTGCATTGCGGCAACTGCGGGTCGAGGATGCTGCTCGACTTCGCCACCAACTCGCGCGGTGTCACCTACGCCTACTTCGTGTGCTCCGGCCGGGCCGCGAAGAAGACCACCTGCACACGCAGGGCGGTGCCCGTCGCGGTAGCGGAACGGCTCGTCGCGGACTCCTACGCCTCCATCACGATTAGCGACGCCATCGACCTCCCCACCCTGAAACGGCATCAAGACCGCATCCGCGCGGGCCTCGCCGACGTGAACCGGCGTCTCGCGGAACACGACACGCCTACGCATGTCGCGTGTTCCCGTAAGACACTTTGGGTGGAGCTAGGGAGAATCGAACTCCCGACCTACTCGATGCGAACGAGTCGCGCTACCAACTGCGCCATAGCCCCGCGCCGGTGCACTAGACACCGACCGGAGATACCTTATCAGCCGACCGGGCCACTTCCACAAACGCCCACATAACGGCCCGATCGGCAAACTACCGACACCATCGCCGCCGATCGGGGTTACCCTGCAACTCGTGGCCCACATGACCGATCAGCAGCTCGGGGCAACCCTTGCCCGGGCGGTCGGGGTGATCAATCCGATCCTCGATCTCCTCGCCGAACGCGATCCGCTCGGCCTCAAACCGCACACCTTCGACGACGGTCCGCACTCCGGGCGGCTCCCGCAGCTACGGCATTTAGCGGCCAAGGTGGTCAATGTGACGGACTGGCCGGGCACCGGGGCATGGTCGCAATTGTCGACGGCGAAGCGAATCAACTGGTGGATCAACCGGGTCGGCGCGGTGAGCACCATCGCCGTCTCCTACCCCGGGATCTTCGGGGCCTGGACGCATGCGCTGCCCCTATCGTCAGGCCTGGGTTTCGCCAATCAGGCCATCATCCTCACCGCCGTGGCACGCGAATCCGGCGTCACCGAGCGCTCCCAGCAGACCCGACTGTTAGCCGCCGTACTATGCTCACGCGATCTACCCGCCACCGGCGGGCCACCCGCATCGCCGACCACTCAGCCTCAGCGTTCCCGACGCTCCATAGTGCGCGGCCTCTTCGAGGTCGCACGCATATTGCGGGCAGTAAACGACACTCTCGCCGCACGCCCGATGCCCCGCAAACCGTTCTCAACGCTCTCGTGGATACCGCTGATCGGCGCACCCAGCCTCTACGTCGGGGAGCGTCTGGCGTTATGCCGCGCCGCCGCATCCGGGCGCAACTGGATCGCCGAACACCCAGACGCCGTCAGCGTCAGCCCGCCGCCCGCCGGTAGTGCGGCTCATCGTGCATGACGTAAGCACGGTGGAACGACGGTAGGTGATCGAATACCGGGTCCTCGTCATCGATTTCGAGAACGGTGACGCCCCCGGGACGCCGCAGCCGCTGCGGCGTCGGTGCGGTTGCGAACTCCGCCGAACGTTGTTGCCGCCGAAGACGATCGGCCTGCTCTCGACGCACCCGGGCCGCACGCGCCGCCCGTTGCGCCCGAATACGTTGCTCGGTACGCACCGTACGACGCAGATATGCCAGATATCCCAGTAGCGCCACGCCGGTCACCCCGGTCGCAATCCAGCCGCCCAGCCCGAGGAAGACGCCGGCCACCGCAGCCACCACCACCAGTAATGTCAACGCGAGCGACACACGCTGGCGCTCGCGGTAGCGCAACTGCGCCGCACGCGTATCGCGCGAGTACGCACTTCGACGTGACGTGCCTACGCGAGTGCTTTCACCTCGCCTGCGAGTACGCTCGGGGGTCGGTTCATCCGCCACACGAGCGGCAGCCTCTGGTGCGTAATCAACACGGGCAGCGGGCTTTTCGTAGCCATCTACCTCGTCGTCGTAATCATCCGCATACTCGGCAGCGACGTCCTCAGATTCTGCGTCATCTGCGGATTGGGCGTCGTCGTACTCGGATTCGTCATACTCGGTGTCGTCATACTCGGCGTCCTCGTATTCAGACTCATCGTCATACTCCGAATCGTCATACTCGGATTCGTCTTCGTACTCAGATTCGTCTTCATCGACGTACTGGTCTTCATCGTCATACTCGGCATCGGCATCGGCATCGGCATCCTCGGATACCGACTCCTCGGTATCGGCGAGTTCACCGGCGACGCTCGTCCCGTCCGCGAATTCCGTCTCATCCTCGGCGAAGATGTCGTCGCCGTCAGCTGGCGCCTCGTCATCATCGTGCTCATCGTCGAGAGTTGCCGCCACCACTGGCGTCGCACGCCGCGACGTCCACGACGGATCCTGCGGATGCGCACCAGCAGAGCGACGCGCGGAGGTACGTGTCCGGCTCCCGCCACGATGCAGCAAACGCACCTTACGAGCAGCATCGGTCGATCTGCGCATCTGCGGCTTCCCCTTGATGACCATGGGAACGAGGACAAAAAGCCACACCGCGACGAGGCAGACCCACAGGACGGAGTTCGGCATTCGACCTCTCCCTTCAATCACTCTGGTTACACCGGACCGTCCCATAATCTATGGGCGCGGCATACCTGTCCCCCGCAGACGCGCCGAGGCGCGCCGATATTGGGGCTCATTCATATGGCTTTCTCAGCGTCGGAGCGTCACAACCGCGAGCGGCGTCAGAGAAAAACCGCCCGACCCGAACGCACGAGGCCTTCCGCCGCACCGCCGACCACCTCTTCAGCGGTCAGCGCGAACAGGATGTGGTCGCGCCACCCCCCGTCGACATCCATATAACGTTCGAGCAAACCCTCGCGGCGGAAACCGAGCTTGGTCAGCACCGCCTGTGACGCCGCGTTCTTCGGTTGCACCGTCGCCTCCAGCCGGTGCAGGCCCACCGCCCCGAAGCAATGGTCAACACCGAGAGCGACTGCGGCAGTGGCAATTCCACGACCATAATGGGCGTGATCGATCCAGTATCCGATCCATGCGGTGCGCACGGCGCCACGCTGGATGTTGCCGACAGTGAGCTGCCCGACATAGTTGCCATCGACCTCGATCACGAATGGCAGCATGCTGCCGTGCTTGGCCTCCGACTTAAGTACCCCGAATAACGGCGGCCACGACGCAGGCTGGTGACGTTGCTCCCAGCTCCCGGCACCGGTGGGCTCCCAGGGCAGCAGCGCATTCTGATTACGCAGACGCAGATCGCTCCACACCCTGCCATCACGTAATCGCACCGGCCGCAATCGCACCGCGCCGCCACGCGCCCCCAACGGGCCCAGCGTCGCCGGCCACCCCTGGCTTGCGGGATCACCGCTCAACCACCTGAACACATCCGCGAGTGTATTCCGTGTCGACGCGGCGTTCCGGACCCGATACCGGCGTCGGGTACCCAGCCCCACCACCGCAAATCACGAAGCCGCCGACTCAACCACGCTGCGCGAGAAAAGCCACCTCGACCTCATCGCCGGTCCGCAGTTCGTCGACATCCGGTTCGACGATGATGAGGCAATTCGCCTCGGCCAGCTCGGCGAGCAGATGCGACGATCCGGTTGGCGAGGCACCAAGCACCTGCACGAGGTACTCCCCCGACCGCTCGTCGCGCATCAATTGTCCACGCAGGTATCCCTTACGACCGGCAACCGAGGCGATAGGGCCTATGGTGCGGGCCGTGATGATCCGGCGCATCGGGTTGCGTTTACCGAGCGCGATCCGGATCAGCGGCCGCACCATAACCTCGAACGCAACCAGCGCGCTGACCGGATTGGCCGGCAATAAAAAGGTCGGCACCTCGTCTCGTCCGAGCCTGCCGAAACCCTGTACCGACCCCGGATGCATCGCGATACGCACGATCTCCAGCTCACCGAGTTCGGCCAGCGCATCGGCAACCGCACGTGAGGCCGAGCCACCCACTGCCCCGCAGATCACCACGATCTCCGACCTAATCAGTTGCGCCTCAACCACTTCGCGTAGTTGTGAGGCCTCCCGATCGGCGATGCCAACCCGGTTGACATCGGCCCCGGCGTCACGCGCGGCCGCGGCAAGCGCATAGCTGTTCACGTCGTAGATCTGACCGGGACCCGGAGTGCGGTCGATGTCGACGAGTTCACTGCCGACCGCGATCACCGACAACCGCGGCCGCGGATGCACCAGCACCCGCGGCTGCCCGACCGCCGCGAGCAGCCCTACCTGGGCGGGACCAATGATCGATCCGGCACGCACCGCGACATCGCCGGGCGCCACATCATCACCGATTCGGCGTACGTAGTCTCCGCTGTCGACTCCGTGTCCGACTTTGACCCGCGAGGCGCCGCCGTCGGTCCACCTCAGCGGCAGCACGGCGTCGGCCAGGGTCGGCATCGGCGCACCGGTCTCCACCCGCACCGCCTGCCGCGGCTGCAACCGGGTGGGTGTACGCGCACCGGGCCGCAGTTCGCCCACAACCGGCAGCGAGACGACGATCGGTTCACCCGATTCCAGGTCGACGACGTCAGCACCGCCGGCGTCAAAATCATCGAGCGACTCGGGGGCAGCCACCCCCGCTAGCGATACGTCCACCGCCCGCACCGCATAGCCGTCGATCGCCGCCTGATCGAATGCCGGCATCGGCCGCTCGGTAACGACCTCTTCCGCGCACATCAACCCCTGTGCCTCGGATATCGCCACTCGCACCGGCCGCGGCACCACCGCGGCCGCGGTCACCTGAGCCAGATGATCTTCGACGGACCGCATCTCACCTCACTCGCCTGACATCGACCGTCCGGTCCCGACATACTTCGCACAGAGGTTAGTCGGCGAGCGGGCACCTACGGCGCAGGCGCGCGGTGATCACCTGTTCCCGCACCGGACGCGACACACCGCCACCGGCCCTTGACGTCAGTCTGCGGCGAGCCGTTTGACAAGCCACTCCCGCAGGTCAGGGCCATAATCGTCACGGGCGAGGGCGAAATCCACCGCCGCCTTCAGATATCCCCCGGGGTTACCCAGATCGTGGCGGGTGCCGTGATGCACCACGACATGCACCGGCTCACCCTCGGCGATCAACAGCGCGATCGCATCCGTGAGCTGCAGTTCACCGCCGGCACCCGGCTCGATCCGGCGCAGCGCGTCAAAGATCTTTCGGTCGAGGATGTAGCGTCCGGCGGCGGCCAAATTCGACGGCGCATCGGCGGGCTCGGGCTTTTCAACCATGCCCTTGAGTCTCATCACGTTCGGATTATTCGCATCCGGCAGCGGCTCGACGTCGAAGACTCCATATGCACTGATGCGCTCTTGCGGTACCTCGATCGCGCACAGCACCGAGCCGCCGCGACGCTGACGAGTGCGGGCCATCACCTCCAGCACGCCGCTGGGAAGCACCAGATCGTCGGGAAGCAACACCGCGATGGCGTCCTCATCGTCGCCGAGATAGTTCTCCACGCACCCCACCGCATGGCCGAGCCCCAGCGGCTTCTCCTGGATCACCGACGCCACCTCAAGCAACGACGGCGCCTTGCGTACCTTCGCCAGCATGGCCTGCTTGCCGCGCGTGGCCAGCGTGTTCTCCAGCACGAGATCCTCGACGAAGTGCGCGACCACACCGTCCTTACCGGGCGAGGTGATGATCAGCAGCCGTTCGGCACCGGCCGATTTGGCCTCCTCAGCGACCAACTCGATACCCGGGGTATCGACCACCGGCAGCAGTTCCTTGGGCACAGTTTTGGTCGCGGGCAGGAACCGGGTACCCAGGCCAGCGGCCGGAACCACCGCGGTCCGCGGAATCGGCGGGGTGTCGGGAACTGCGGAATATTCACTGAATTCGTCAGTCGTAGTTTCACTGAGGCTCGACGTCATGAGCAACAGCCTAATGTCGGTTTCTGAAAAAGGCTTGCCGGGTCTTGTCACACCGGCTGTGAATGACCGAGGGCGGGTGCGGTAAACCGCCCCGGACCTGCGGGTTACAGTTCACTCAAGGACTGCCCATTGATCGGAGGTGGCGATGCGCACACTCAAAAGTCGTCTGCGGGAGGAAATCGCCGATCGGCGAGCGGGCTTATCGACATTCGTACGTGAACGGTTTGCGGCAGATCTCGCCTCCTGGATTTACTCCGCACCGTTTCGTCTCGAATATGACGTGACCGTCGCGGCGTACCTACCGTCCGGTACCGAACCGGGTTCGCTGGCACTACTGGATGCGCTGCTCGATCGAGGAGTGACCGTGCTGGTTCCGTCGGTACCACCCGGCGAACCCGCACCACTGGACTGGGTGCGCTACGAGGCGGACACCACCCTCACCCGAGGCCGCTGGGGCCTGCTCGAAGCGGGCGGCGAGCCCCTCGGACCACAGGCCCTCCAGTCGGCGTCGGTCGTATTTGTTCCCGCCCTCGCCGTGGACAAAAGCGGTGTTCGCCTGGGTCGCGGCGCCGGCTACTACGACCGCACGCTGACCGGCTTATCCGCCGAACTCGTTGCGGTGATCTACGACGACGAACTCGTCGACGTACTGCCCGCCGATCCCCACGACATACCCGTGGGGTGGGCGTTGACTCCCGGACAGGGATTTTGCGAGTTGCTCACTCCCGAACCCCGGGAACGCAGTCGCGAGTGAACGCCTCAGGCCGGTGTGGGGGCGCTTGACTTCGACGCCGAGCCGGTGCTCGTCGAGGACGAACTGCCCGAGGCGCCAGAATTCGCGGACTTACCGGACGGGGCGGAATTCGAGGATTTACTTGCGGAGGATTCACTCGATGAACCGCTTCCCGAGGAATCCGATTTCTCGGATTTCGAGCCACCTGAACTCGGGCGGGAATCCGTGCGATAGAAGCCGCTGCCTTTGAATACGATCCCGACCGAGTTGAATAGTTTACGCAACCGGCCCGAGCACTCCGGGCACTGGGTGAGCGAATCGTCGGAGAACGACTGCACAATATCGAATTTGTTATCACACTCGGTACATGCATACGAGTAAGTGGGCACCGTTAACCTCCGCGGACGTGGATGAGTCTCCTAGCAGTCTAACCGAGGCTGGCACTCTAACATTCCGAGTGCCAGCCACGCGTCGCGGCCCCGCCGCGGCCAGTGCCGCACATAGGGGCTGTGCATAAGATTCCGGCACCGCCCACCAGCACCGATACGGTCGATTCCATGCACGCATCACGCAATAGGCTCGCACCGCGCCGCAGTGACCGCATGGGCGCCTGGCTACACCCCGGCTGGGCACGATCACTCGTCATACGGCGCGGCGCAGCGGCGACACTGGTGATTGCCGCGATTGCGGTCACCGTGACCGGAAGAGGCGACGACAATTACGACAGTGTCGTCATCGCAGCACACGACATAGTGCCCGGCGTCACACTGGGCGTATCCGACGTCACAATAGCCACCATCCCCCGGGGCATCGTGCCCGCCGGCGCGTTACGGCTCTCCGCCGATGTCACCGGGCGCACAGTGACCGCGCCGATGCGCCGTGGCGAAATGCTGACCGACTCACGGCTGCTCTCACCCCGGCTACCCGCTCAACTTCTCGGGCGCCGCGACGCTCTCCTGGTACCCATTCGCCTCGCCGACGAGTCGGTATCGTCGCTGCTCAGACCCGGTGACGTCGTGGATGTACTTGGCCCGGGAGCCGAAGTCCTCGTCCGCCGCGCGGTGGTCGCCCTCGATTCGAACCGACCCGGGACCACACTGACTCGACGAGACTCGACGCCGATTCCAGTCTTGCTCGCAATGCCCGAAGCAGCCGCACACCAAGTCGCCGCGGTGGGTCTCGATGCGTCCGTTGCGGTGGTCGTTCACTAGACGAATAGCGCGGTTCACTCAATGACCACCTATGGCGACACGGCGATCGCTACCTGCCCAACCCTTTCATCTCGTTTACGATCCTGGATAAGCTCGCCAATGAATGACTTGTCTGACGCAAGGATTTCCGTCGAGTAGACCAGACGACCACGAGCGGATACCCGATCAACGAGAGGACCGGAGAACATGCTCAAGGGATTCAAAGACTTCATACTCAAAGGCAATGTGATCGATCTGGCCACCGCGGTCATCATCGGCACCGCCTTCACCGCGATCGTCACGGCGTTCACCAAGGGGATCGTGCAGCCGATCATCAACACGATTCCATGGAGTCCGGATAAGGCCGCCGGCCTGGGCTTCACGATCGTGTCCGGCAAATCGTCGACCTTCGTCGACATCGGCTCGGTGATCACCGCCGTGGTCAACTTCATCATCATCGCCGCGGTGGTGTACTTCGTGATCATCCTGCCCTATAACAAGCTTGCCGAGCTGGGCGGATTCGACAAGAAGGCAGAAGTAACCGAGGTAGACCTGCTGACCGAGATCCGGGATCTGCTCGACTCAAAGCCCGCCTTGGCGGCGGCAACGGTAGCGGCTGTACAGGCCACGCCTCCCGCAGCTAGCGCACCCTATCCGACGCCGAATCCTGCTCCGGGTAATTATCCGCCGCCCGGCAATTACCCGTCCGGATCGCAGTTGCCGGACGATCTCTCCGACGGTCCGGGGCGCCACTCGCGCTAATTCCCACCCAAATACGTGAAGGCCACGCCCAGACGGCGTGGCCTTCACTGTTTTCAGACGGCTTGTCGCACACCCAGAGAACCTACAGGCAACGTCCCACGGAATTACCAGGTTAGGCACATACCTTCAATCATGTTGGAACTGAGCAAGGTTCATTCGAACCAGGGCTATAGATACCGACAGACGTTGCCCACAGCGATAATTCGGAGGAATCGATATGCGTGACCCTAACGGCCCCTATCCCCACGGCGGACACGGCGGACACGGTCGCCCCGGCGGTCAAGGCGGACAAGGCGATCAGGGGAGCCGGCCGCAGGCCCGCCCGCGCCCGCTCTTCGGGTTGTTCCCGTTCTTCGGGAGCTGAGCTCAACACCTGACCGGTGACGAGGCCCGTCCCCCCACCGGTCAGCCTGCCGAGCACCCGCCGACACCCCGTATCCCAGATACGGGGTGTCGGCGTATTTACGTCAAGAAGCCCCGAGAAAACAGAATTCACAGGAAGCTAGTAAAATTCACAGTGGATCTCAAGTTCCCTGCCAGCTTCCCTGAATACCTGCAGCTCACGAGATATATTGCCTCGCTTCGCAGATCGACCCGCGCGGCACAGCAGTCGAATTTCGCGAATCCACATATCCAATATGGCAATTTATAAGCCTCAGGCAGTAACGTTCGCATCGCGGTGCTCGACAAAGGGTACGCAAGTGTCAATTACTGCAACAGAGGAGGCTCATATGCCACCCCAGCCATATCCCCCGCGCGGCGGCGGCCATCCCGGCGGCCCCGGAGGCGGTTCCGGCCCACGTCCCGGCCAGGGCGGACCTCGTCGTGGCCCAGGACCTCGCCCACGTCCGTGGCCGTGGCTGCCGCCGCTGCCTCGTCTTCCGTTCTTCGGAAGCTGAGCAACACCTGAAATAGCCGGAGGTCCCGTTTCTCTCGTCGAGAAACGGGGCCTCCGTCGTATTCGGGCCTCATACTGCATCCAGCACCGGCCGCGTCGGTGGGCCCGCACCAGCCGGACTCGAAGCCCGGCTAGTCGCGCACCAACTTCTGATCGGTGACACGAACCGTGTAATCGGCCAGCGCCGCCACCGCAGGATCGTGGGTGATCAGCAGCGTGGTGCGCGAGCGGGCGATCCGGGTCATCGGCTCCATCACCCTGGTCACGGTGTCGGCGTCGAGACCCGTAGTCGGCTCATCCAGAATCAGCAGCGGAGTGTCACGCAGGAAGGCCCGGGCAAGGGCGATCCGCTGGCGTTGACCGCCGGACAGGTTAGCTCCGCGCTCCTGCACGTGAGTATCAAACCCCTGGGGCAGTGCCTCGATAAATGACGTCGCGTCCGCGGCGTCGGCAGCCGCACGCACCTGGGCGTCGGTGGCATCAGGCCGGCTGTAACGAATGTTCTCCGTAACCGACGTGCCGAATAATGCCACCTGCTGCTGTAGCACCGAGATATGTCGTCGCAGGTGGGTCACGCTCATCGACCGGATGTCGGTGCCGTTGAGCGTGATGGTTCCCGAATCGGCGTCATAGAATCGCAACAGCAGATACATCAGGGTGCTCTTACCCGCACCACTGGGACCGAGTAGCGCAACGAAGTCACCGTCACCAATCCGCAGATCGGCATCGCGGAACACCGGCATGTCGGCACCCGGATAGCTGAAGTTGACCCCGCTCAGAGTGATCTGCGTCGACGGAGCGACCGGCCCGGTCGGCACAGCGAGCAGATGCGCCTCCACAGCGTCGTCGGACATATCGGTGGGCCAGATCCGCGAGAGCGCATCGCTCTCGACATCCCCGGTGGCCCGTAGGCGACGTGCATCGTCAGCCGAATCGGCGATACCGATGGGCGCATCGAGAACCTCTGCGACACGTTCGGCGCTCGCGGTGGCGCCGGTTACCGACACTACGAGACTGCCCAGCGTCTGGATCTGCGGGTACAGGTAGCCGAGATAACCCGTCAGGGCAATGAGAATGCCGATGTTGGCGCGCCCCACCGAGATCTCCCACGCCCCAACCACCAGCACAGCCATCATGCACAGCACCTCGACGATGCTGACGGTTTCCGAGAACACCGCGTTCGCGCGGATCTCAGCCAACCGCGCGTCTCGCCACGCGCGACTTTGCCGCAATACCCGCAGGCGATCACGCGGCGACTGGTTATCGGCCTGAATCGACAACGCGAAGGTGATTCCCTCTTGCAGTAGTGACGCGATACGCCCGTTGGCACGACGCTCACGCCGGGCCGCACGTTTGACAACCCGGCCGAACCATCTCGACAACACCCACAGCAGCGGGGCAAGTAGCGCGGCGAGCAGCGCTAGATCCCACCGGGTAACGAATGCCGCGATGGCGTAGACAACGAGGCTCACCGCCGCAACCAGACCCTGCACCATTCCCGACGAGAGCAGGGCATCGATCGAGTCGACGTCGGAACTGTGTCGTGCGATCAGATCGCCTGTCTCAAACTGTTGGCGCGTGTGCGGGGCAAGACGCTGAGTATGCGCGTACATGGCGTCACGCAACCGCAGCAGCATATTCTCGGTCACCGAACCGGTCAGGATCGCACCGACATATGAGCAGGCGGAGCCAAGAAGCGAGACAGCGATCCACACTGCCATCGGCACCACCAAAGCGCTGAAATCGCCGGTGACCAGTACGTTCTGCACGATATATGCGAATACCGCAACCGTAGCGACGTTAGTCCCGACCTCAAGGATGTAGAGCAGCACCGCCGCCGAAAGCTTCCAGCGCTGGCCAACCAGCAACGGACCGAACCGACGCATCGTTGCCAGCACGTTCATCGGCTTCGGAGCGGGCCCCAGATCGGGATCATCATCGAATCGACTCACCTCGCCGCCGATCTCGTCGACCGACTCGTCATC
This sequence comes from Gordonia sp. (in: high G+C Gram-positive bacteria), assembly GCA_047605305.1. GTDB lineage: Bacteria > Actinomycetota > Actinomycetes > Mycobacteriales > Mycobacteriaceae > Gordonia. The sequence continues at coordinate 4,285 of JASGFW010000072.1, read as the reverse complement.
GATTCCTGCACTACTGCCACGCGCGCCGACTCCCGGCGCCACACCATCCCAAGTCATCGTGTGACAGCCTATCCGGCGAACCTGGGAAGTTGATCCGGACGCGCTGACCGTCACCTTCTCACGAAGACGCCGCAGGGCGGGAACCTAATCCGGTTCCCGCCCTGCGGAGACTATTAACTGGTGCGCCGATCCCGATTATGTGGCAATCAACGGATCGGCACGATCCAAAAACTCGATCAGCCGAGGCTGAACGGCTTGCCGTACAGGGTCAGCGCAGCGGAGACCGTCTCGGTGGCCAGGTAGACCTTCACAACGGGCTTGCCCTGCGCGTAGCCGGCGCAACCGTCGACACCGAACTGTGCCTGGCTGAAGGCGACGCCGCCGTCGCTACCCTTGAACACGTACTTGTGCACGTTGTAGCTCTCATAGGCGGTATCGGTGCCCGAGGTGGTGTTGTCGATCACCCAGTACAGAGTTTCCGAGCCGGGGCCGATCGAGACGGTGCCCGAACCCGAGCTCGAAGGATCGTCTGCGGTGAGACCGGTGGTGGTGTCGAACTCGCCGTCCTGCTCAGCGGCGCCGCTGCTGCTGGCGGTGAAGGTCAGCTGGCAACCGATCAGGTAACCGGCCTTGACCGCCGCACCCTTAGCCTCGCCGCCCACATGGACCTTGACCTTGCCCGATGCCCACACCTCACGGCTGGTCTGAACATTGGTGATCGCACGCTTCACCCGGATGTTCTGATCGAACAGGTTCACCGTCACCGGCGTGCCGTCCACGAGCTTCTTGGTCAACGTCGCGTCAGGGAGGCGTTCCGCACTCGCGGCACCCGCACCAGTACCCGACAGCCCAACCACGACTGCGCCGACGACACTCGCCGCGGCAAACACTCGCGTCTTCATTTTCTTCATGATTCCCCTTTATGGAAAGTCGATCTGCTTGAGAGCAGATAAATCTCAGAGTTGTTGCTGGTTATCTGCTTGCTCAGTTCAGACTGAAGGGCTGTCCGTAGAGCGTCGACTGCACATACGATCCGGTGCCGCTGATCTTGCCGCCATCGGTGCTGTAGCCCTTGGCTGCTTGCACACGAAGAACCGACCGAGCAGATGCATAGCCGGCGCAGCCGGTCGCGCTCAGCTGCAGACCGGTGACCTGGATGGTGTAGGGCTTGCCGTCCTTGATCTCGCCATCGGTGTTGTCGTCGTAGAGCGTCACTTCACCCGGGGCGAGCGGAATGCTCAGCGAACCACTTGCGGACACACCGCTGAGGCTCACGCCGCCGGTTGCTCCGAGGGTGAGGTCGGAGACGTCAACCTGGCAACCGACGAGGTAGTCGAAGTACACGGTGCCGGTAACACCCGGGCTCGCCTTCACGGTGTAGGTACCGTTCAGCACAGCTGCGCGCTGCGTCGGGTTATTTGCAGTGGTGGGGATGGCGCGCGCGGACTCGTTGTAGCGCCAGCTCTTGACCCATTCGCCGTCGACACCCGTCACGACCTTGTACCCATTGGCCAACTTGACGGCCTCCGCGTGCCCTGCACCCATGGTGGCCGCACCGATCGCCGCCACAGCGGTGACGGCGACGGCACCAGCAGCGCGGCGCAGCCCAAGCTTGCTGAACTTGCTCATTCGTTCCCTCTCACAGGATTCGGCTGATATGCGGGCGACACGAATTCGTATCTCCCGTTTGACCCTGGTGGTTCGCGGGAATCATCCGTTGTCGGGGTAAACACACCACTGAGGCATGGTTACCACGAGGTAAACGCTCCCAACCCCCTGGTTCCACTACTGCAAGTCAGCTCCCGCCGACCGCAGGACCACTCTCCCGCGCCTCCACATTGTGGCCGGGTGTTGTCCCCGCGAACGTTATCCGAGCGATCTCAAAACGGGCAACAGCAAGAATCACTCGTGTCTCAATCCGATAACTTGCGACACAGCGGCGGATGGCCACACGGCCGGGTGCGCAAATGTTAACGGGAGGCAAACTCCCTGCATCGGGCGTGTCAGATAGGCCCACCTAATCGTGATGCGGGGGCCGCTGACGCTCATACCAACCCTGAGACAAACCTTTGTGACCTTGGTCACATTCATCGGTTGTGATGTCCGGTACGTCATCGCCGAACACATCGTCGAGAATGCGACGCCTACGCGACCGTGCGATCGCATCCAGATCAGGATCCGTATTGTCCCAGTTAGACGCCATATTTAACCGACCCTCGCCCATCACGCGATGAGAGTACGCACGCGACTCTCAGAATTCGCTTATCGACTCGATCACGTATTTGGCCAGCGGCGCAACCGTCGCCATCCCGTCACGCACCGCGGCGCGCGAATCGGCGATATTCACCACCAAGGTCTGCCCGGAAATACCCGCCAGGCCCCGCGAGAGCCCACCATCGGTAGCCCCGGCCGCCAAACCCGAGGTACGGACGGCCTCCTCGATGCCACGCACCCTCCGGTCCAGCAGCGGTTCGGTTGCCTCGGGGGTGACATCGCGAGCACCGACACCAACCCCGCCCACCGATACGACGAGATCGACACCACCGATCACCGCAGTATTGAGCGCGTTACGGATCTCCACCTCATCACCGGACACAGCCACCGTGGCATCCACATGAAAGCCGGCTTCCGCAAGCAGTTCACCCACCAGGGGGCCCAACGAATCCCGCTGCTCGCCGTGAGCAACCTGATCGTCGACCACCACCACAAGCGCACGACCGACTTCACCCGCTGGCGTCGGCGGTGCACCGTACCGGGCGACGAAGTCACGCGCCGCGGCATCAGCCGCGACAACATCGGCCGGATCCACCTCCGCCAGTTCTGCCGCTGTCGGTGTCAACCCTGATGAGCTGCCGTGATCGGTCATGATCGCCTCTCCCACATCTGCTGTCTTTCGGTGCGTGACCGACCGGGCACCCGGTTCACACCCGGCCCTACCCCAGTCCCGCCTACTTCTAATTCGCCGATAGCGTCCCGAGCGTGACAGTCGCCGTGTGCGGCTGCCCGTCCACGGTGTAAGTCACCGCCACCTTGTCATTGGGGGCGTGCGAGCGAACGGCTGCCACCAGCGCGTCGGCGGAGGCGATGTTGCGCTCATCGACTTTCGTCACCACCGCCCCTTTAGGGATGCCAGCCTGCTGCGCGGCACCGCCCGGTGTCACGTCGGCGATGAGCGCCCCCGGAGTGTCCAGATCGCTACTCGGGCGCACCGTTACGCCGAGACTGGCATGAGTCGCTTTGCCGGTGGTCTGCAATTGCTTGGCGACCCGGATCGCCTGATCGATCGGAATCGCGAATCCCAGCCCGATGCTGCCACTCTGCTGTTGCTCACTACCGCCGAGGGTCGCGATCGCGGAGTTCACCCCGATGAGTGCGCCACGGGCATTGACGAGTGCGCCACCGGAGTTGCCCGGATTGATCGCCGCGTCGGTCTGGATGGCGTCGATCACCGACGTGGCCGCGGTATTCGAACCGCTGCGTTCCTCCCGAAGTGTCGACACCGGACGGTTGAGAGCGCTGATGATCCCGGTGGTCACCGTGCCTTCAAGCCCGAGTGGCGCGCCGATGGCGATCACATCCTGACCGACGGCGAGATTCCTCGACGTTCCCACGGTGATCGGCGTCAACCCGGATTTATCAACTTTGATCACAGCGATATCGGAAAGAGCATCGGCACCCAGCACGCGGGCCGTCGCCCGTGATCCGTCGTGGAAGTTGACCTGCACGGTACTTGCCGCGGCACCATTCTGCCCGGTCACCACGTGGTTATTGGTCATGATTACGCCATCGGGGGTCAGGACCACGCCCGATCCTTCCCCCTCCTCACTGCCGCTGACCACATCGATGGAGACGACCGACGGCAACACCTTGGCGGCGACCTCCTGCGTAGAACCGGCCGGTGCGGGCGGTTGAGCACTGGTATCGCTGTTGGGATCGCCGCCGAGCGGACCCGATGGAATCGTCGAACCTGCCGAATTGTCCCTGACCTGTGCGCCGATGACACCACCGATCCCACCCGCGATCAACCCCAACACCAGTGCCCCACCGACGAGCGCGGAGATCAACCCCTTGCGGGACTTCCTGCCCGGCCCGGGTTGCCCATCGGCGCCGGGCGTGCCGAATCCGCCGGGAGACCCGGACCCAAAGCCCGAGAGCGCCGCCGCCCCGGGGGACGTCGGATAACCCTGGCCCGGCTGCGTGCCATAGCCTGCGGAATTGGGGTCGTAGCCCGCAGCGTTGGGGTCATAGCCCGGAAATCCGCCCGTATACGGGCCACCGCCGTACG
>JASGFW010000071.1:0-21635 GCA_047605305.1 Gordonia sp. (in: high G+C Gram-positive bacteria) | reverse complement strand
GACGCCCCGATATCGGCCGCACCTTCGCCGGCCACCTCACCCGGGTACGTGCCGATATCCATGACCCGCCCTAGCCGGGGCGCACTCCGCACGGCGTTGTCAGGCCGCACGCGCCTTCTTGAGTGCCCTGCCCAGTTCCTTCTTCGACATCCCCGTCGTATCGAGTTTGCGCATCCGGCTGATCACCACCGGGCAGCGGACGCAGCGCGTCGACTTGCGGCAACACTTCTTCTTGGGCGTCAACCCCGTGACCCGCGCAGGATCTATCTTGCCCATGGAATTGACGTTAGCATTCCCTAAATTCACGACAGTCGGGGTGCTGTGATCACCGTCTCACGGCAGGAGCAGATACCCTATGTGTCGTTGTTAGTCCACCGGTGATCACCGGCGTCGGTCCATGGTGTGCCGACCTGCCGCTCCCCGCATATGAAAGAGAGCTCAGTGAGCGCTGCCCCGAACTTCCGTAACGTCGCGATCGTCGCGCACGTCGACCACGGCAAGACCACGTTGGTCGATGCGATGCTCCGCCAGTCAGGGGTGTTCGGTGAGCGCGCCGAGCTGGTCGACCGCGTGATGGACTCCGGCGACCTTGAACGCGAGAAGGGCATCACCATTCTCGCCAAGAACACCGCCGTGCATCGTCGCCAGCCCGATGGCACCGAAGTCGTCATCAACGTGATCGATACCCCCGGCCACGCGGACTTCGGCGGCGAGGTCGAACGCGGGTTGTCCATGGTCGACGGCGTGGTGTTGCTCGTCGACGCCTCCGAGGGCCCGCTGCCGCAGACGCGGTTCGTGCTGCGTAAGGCGCTGAGCGCTTCGTTGCCGGTGATCCTGCTGGTCAACAAGACCGACCGTCCCGACGCACGTATCGCCGAGGTGGTTGAGGAGACCCACGACCTGCTGCTCGATCTGGCGTCGGATCTCGACGAGGACGCTGCTGCGGCCGCCGAGCAGGTGCTCGATCTTCCGGTGCTGTACGCATCCGGGCGCGCGGGTATCGCCAGCACCGTAGAGCCGGCAAACGGTGAGGTGCCCGAGGGGGAGAACCTCGACCCCTTCTTCGACGTCCTGCTCGAACACGTCCCGGCCCCCAAGGGAGACCCGGAGGCGCCGCTGCAGGCGCATGTCACCAACCTCGACGCGTCGCCGTTCCTTGGACGCCTCGGACTGGTCCGTATCCACAACGGCACCCTGAAGAAGGGGCAGACCGTCGCATGGCTGCGCGAGGTCGACGGCGAACCTGTCGTCGAACGCGCCAAGATCACCGAACTGCTCGCCACCGTCGGTGTCGATCGCAGCCCGGCGGAATCGGCTGTCGCCGGCGACATCGTCGCGGTCGCGGGGATGTCGGAAATCATGATCGGCGACACACTCGCCGACGTCGACAATCCGGTCGCGCTGCCGCGGATCACCGTCGACGAACCGGCCATCTCGGTACTCATCGGCACCAACACGTCGCCGTTGGCCGGCCGCGTCAAGGGTCACAAGTTGACCGCCCGCATGGTCAAGGACCGGCTGGATTCCGAGCTGATCGGCAACGTATCGCTGCGGGTTCTCGACATCGGCCGGCCCGACGCCTGGGAGGTGCAGGGCCGAGGCGAACTGGCGCTGGCCATTCTCGTCGAGCAGATGCGCCGCGAAGGATTCGAACTGACCGTCGGCAAGCCGCAGGTGGTTACCCGCAAGGTCGACGGCAAGGTGCATGAGCCCTTCGAAAATCTGACCATCGACGTTCCCGAGGAATACCTCGGGGCGGTCACCCAATTACTTGCCGCCCGCAAGGGCCGCATGGATCAGATGAATAACCACGGGTCGGGCTGGGTACGGATGGAATTCACCGTGCCCTCACGCGGCCTGATCGGCTTCCGCACCGACTTCCTCACCGAGACACGCGGCACCGGTATCGCCAATGCCGTCTTCGACGGATATCACCCGTGGGCCGGCGAGATCCGGGCGCGCCACACCGGTTCGCTGGTCAGCGACCGCGCGGGATCGGTCACGCCGTTCGCGATGATCCAGCTCGCCGACCGCGGCACCTTCTTCGTCAATCCCGGTGATGACTCCTACGAAGGTCACGTCGTCGGTATCAATCCGCGGGCCGAAGATCTCGACATCAACGTCACCCGCGAGAAGAAGCTGACCAACATGCGGCAGTCGTCGGCCGACGTGATGGAAACCCTCGCCAAGCCGATGCACCTCGAACTTGAGGGGGCGATGGAATTCTGTGCCGCCGACGAGTGTGTCGAGGTGACGCCGGAGGTGGTGCGGGTGCGTAAGGTGCATCTGGACGCATCCACGCGTGCCCGGGAGCGTTCGCGCGCCAAGTCGCGGGATCAGTCGGCCAGCTGAGGCGGGCCTGCCCGCGGCGGCGCGGTGGCGAGGTTCGGGTATGTGCAGACAACGGTGTAGGGAGTGATGGTGTGACCGGCGATGTGCCGCGGGGACCGGGTCACCACGTCCAATTTTCCCGCCGGGTGTTACGTACGATCACGCTCGCCGTGGTGCTGGCCGCCGTGGTGGCCGCGTGCACCGCGAACCCACCGCCGCCGGTCCGCGACACCACACCGAAGCAAACACCGGCCGAATACCCCACCGAGAAGACGATCTATATCGCCACGGACTCGGTGGGGCAGGGCTTCAATCCGCATCTTGGTGCCGATCAAAGCCCGGTGACCTCGGCGATTGCGGCGATGACGCTGCCGAGTGCGTTCACTCCGGTGCAGACGTCGGCGGGCATCGTGTGGCAGCGCCAGGATGCGCTGCTCACCTCCGCAGAGGTGACTTCACAACAGCCGTTCACCGTGACGTATTCGATCCACACAAATGCGCAGTGGTCCGACGGGCTGCCGGTGACCGGTGACGACTTCGCCTATCTGTGGCAGCAGATGTCACGACAACCCAATGTTGTGGCGCCGGCGGGCTATCGGCTCATCGACTCGGTGGAATCGAGTTCGGGCGGCAAGGTGGTCACCGTGAAGTTCGCGCGGCCCTACCCCGCGTGGCGTGAACTGTTCACCTGGTTGCTGCCGAGTCACGTTCTCAAGGGCGCACCCGCTGGTTTCCAGACCGGCATGGATCGGGGTAAGCCGGTGTCGGCGGGTCCGTTCTCGGTGTTCTCGATCGACACCACCCGCGATGAGATCCGGCTCATCCGCAACGACCGCTACTGGACGATGCCGTCGAAGCTCGATCAGGTAGTCCTGCGCCGCGCGGGCGCCGCCTCGCAGATGGTGGAGTCGGTGCGGTCGGGTGATTCCGCGATCGCCACGCTCGGCATGGGGACGGCAGCCGGTGCCCAACTGGCCGCTGTGCCCGGCGTTGTCACCCAACGCAGCCTGACCTCGCGGTCGCTGGGTATCAGCGTCAACGCCCGCACTCCGGTGATGGCATCGGTTGCGGTGCGTCGCGCTGTTCTCGGCATGATTGACCCGACGCTGGCCACCTATGCCGGTGCGGGAGATTGGGTGGTGCAACCGTATTCGAATACGGTGTTCGCCCCGTCGGATCCCGGATACTTCCCTGTGTCGCGTAGTCGTCCGAACCGCGCGCAGATCGATGCGCTGCTGGCGCAGGCCGGTTATCGGCGCGCTGCACCGACTGCGACGGGACCCTCCACCTCACTGTCTTCCGCCCTGCCCTCTGCTGGGTCGCCCTCTTCTGGCCCGAAATCCGCTGGCCCGAAATCCGCTGTGCCGAAACCCGCTGAGTCATCGTCATCGGTTGCTCCGCTGCCCTCATCCCTCAGTACGGGTGCACCATCGGCGAGTGCCGGTACACCCGGTTCGGAGATCGGACCGGTACCGGTTGGGGTCGTTCCCTACCAGCGCGACGGCGCGGACATGGTGGTCCGGGTCGGTGCGATCAGCGGAGATGCGCGATCGGTGGCGGCCGCCGCCAATATCGTCGACCAACTGCGGAGTGCCGGGGTTCGAGCCGGGGTGGTGTCGTTGCCCAGCAACGAGCTTTACGGGGTAGCGCTGACCGAGTCGAAGGTCGATCTGGTGGTCGGCTGGACGGGCCTTGGCGTGCCGCCGGCCGCCGCGCTGGCCTCCCAGGTCGATTGCGATCAGCCCAAGCCGGGGACGGCGCCGTCGTTGAGCACGCCGCCCACGCCGACCAGCGTGGCCGCGGGGCAAGACACGACACCCGAGCAGGATGTGTACGCCAGTAACCCTTCGGGCCTCTGCGATCCGGTTCTGATCGGGCTCGCCCGCGATGCGTTGTCGGCAGTGAATCCGATTCACCAACTCCTCAAGGCAGAGCCGCTGCTGGCGGCCCAGGCGATCTACGAGCCGCTGTATCAGGACAGCATGGTTGTCGGCGTCACCCGAAAGGTACGCAACGTGCCGTTGGCCGGCCCCATCCAGGTGTCGGTTTTCGGTGCCGCAGGCCAGTGGAACGTGCCGTGACCCCGCAATATGCCGTGACCCCGCAACATTCCAGGACCCAGGATCAAATGTGAGTGAAACACCCGTGACCGACACCACCGCGCACGGCAGTTCGGGGAGTCCCGAGCAGCGCCGTTTGTTGTTGCTGCATGCCCATCCCGATGACGAGTCGATCATGACCGGCGGCACCATCGCGCGCTATCTCGCCGAGGGTGCCGACGTGCGGGTGCTTACCTTCACTCTCGGCGAGGAGGGTGAAGTCATCGGGTCGCGGTGGGCACAGCTCGTCGCCGACGGCGGAGCCGATCAGCTCGGCGGCTATCGCATCGGTGAACTCGCCACCGCACTGAGTCGGCTGAGCCACGATCATCCGGTGAGCCCGCGTTTCCTCGGTGGCGCCGGTCATTGGCGCGATTCGGGCATGGCCGGGGCTCCCTCGGCCGCGCATCCCCGCGCCCTCGCCCGCGCCGCGTTCGACGACATCGTCGATACCCTTGTCGACGTGATCGCCGAGTTCGATCCCCAGGTATTGGTCACCTATGACGATGCGGGCACCTACGGTCATCCCGACCACAAGACGGTGCATGTGTCCTCCATAGCGGCCATCGAGAAATCGGCGCTACGGACCGGTCGGCGCCTGGTGGTGTGGGAGTCGGTGACCGAAGAATCGGCGTTGGCGGCGGGTCTGGCCGCCGCGGCCGACCGGGTGCCCGACGGATGGCGGATGCCGCTGCCCGGCGAGCTTCCCAGCTATCCGGACGCCGAGATTGACGCCGAAATCGACGTCTCAGGCGTCTATGGACGTAAGGTGGCGGCGCTGGCGGCACACGCCACGCAGATCACCGTCTCGCAATCGGGTACCGAATACGCCCTGAGTAACAACATCCTGCAGCCGATTATGGCGAGCGAACACTACATCCTGCGCGCGGGCGCACAGCGTTCACCGGGCGAACGCTTCACCGATCTATTCGCACCGGTGCCGTGATCCGCATTCTCGACCGGGTACTGTTCGGTCTGCTCGTCGTCGACGGTGTCATCGTGGGGCTGCTGTCGGTGGCGTTCGTGTACCTGCGTATCGGCGGATTCCCTGTACCCGTCGCCGCGGTCGGTGCGGGGCTGCTCAACTGCGTATTGCTGTGGCTTGCGGCGCGCCACACCAGTGGCCCGCTGCGGTACGGTCCGTTGTCGGGCTGGCTGATCGTGGTCGTGGGTGGTGCATCGTCGGGGCCCGGCGCAGATGTGGCGTTGCCGTTGCAGAGTGGGCTGCTCGTGCAGGTGCTGCTGTTGGTGGTTATCGGGCTCGGCGCACCGGTGTCGCTGATTTGGTCCCGGCGGCTGCCGCAGGCGTGACGGGCGTGTGCGCGGCGCGGTAGCCTTGTCCGGGTATATGGTGATCGACCCGACGATGATCGCAGGTCGATCAGCGCGACAGCGGCGTCTGACGACAGCTCCGGTGTGTTCCTTGCCGGTCGCCCCCGCTCCGTGAGGAATCGCGCAGTGATCCAACGTTCTCATTACACGGTGGCTGACACACTCAATGAGCCGGTGCTGCGCGATGGCCAACCCGAGATCCTCGAATGTGCCGCCCGCCTTGATCGTCCCATCCGCTGGGTGCATGTCCTTGATCTCCCCGATTCAGCGGGTTTGCTCACCGGAGGTGAACTCGTATTATCCACCGGTGCAGGATCGTTCGGCCATAAGTCGGTTGACCCGGGAGAATTTGCCCGATGCGTGGCCAAGCAAGGCGCCGCCGCGTTGGTCGTGGAACTGGGTACGGCGTTTATCGGCGGTGTGCCGCAGAGTATGCGCGAAAGCGCACGGGCACATGATCTTCCGCTGATCGTATTGCATCGGCGGGTCCGATTCGTTGAGGTGACACGTGCCATCCACACTTTACTGATCGAACGTGAGATGCAGGCGAGGCTGCACGGAGCGAATGTGTACGACGATCTGACCGAACTCATTCTGCGGGGTGCACGTACCGACGAGTTGGTTGCCGGGCTGGCGGTGCACGCGGGAAACCCCGTCGTGCTTGAGGATAGGATCGATTCTCTTCCACCCGCAATCGGCTATGCCGGAGCCCCCCGAGCCTTGACCGCGCGGGCCTTCGAGGCCGCAACGCGGGCCGGCGCATCGGCAGGTGACACGGCACAGTGGCTGGCGCGCGACATCGAGATTCTTGGTCAGCCGTATGCGACGCTGTGGTGTCTTGCGATCAATCATCCGCTCGATGGTATGACAGCCACGGTTGTCGAGTATGGTGCCCGAGTAATTGCGTTGCGACTCAAGGAAGATAGTTATCGACGGGGAATTGAGCGGGTGAGCGCCCAGGGATTCCTCACTCGAATAATCAACGGACAGCTTACCGAGGACAGGGCCCGCACCGAGGCCGCGCGCCTGGGTATGGAGTGGTCACCGGATACTCGGCTGCGGCCGTTTCTGGTCAGTTGGCGCACTAAAGGGTGGCATGCGCTTGGAGTCGATCCACACACTGCGTGGCAGTCGCTGATGCGTGAACTGACCGCATATGCGGGGGTGGGGGACTGGGTGATCGGTCTCGACGGAGACCGGCTGGCGGCGGTGTGCCGTGTACGTGCCGGTGATCCCCGTGATGGTGATCGGTGTGCCCGCATGGCCGCGGTGTCTCGGCTGCGTGAAATGCTTGAAGCGCAGGGGATCTACGCCAAGGACTTCGTCGTGTTGCTCGGCTCCGAATGCGCTGGGTGGTGGGAACTCGCCAGCGCATTTCGGCGACTGAATCGACTCGCGCCGTTGGCGGCGCGTGCGTCGCGACTTGCGTGCTATGACGCCCGCCGGTTCACCGCAGATGAATTGATCATGTCCTGTGAGCGTTCCGAGGTGGAATATTTCGTCCGTGAGCAACTCCGGGTGTTGATGGACGGAACGCCGCATTCTGTTGAGCTACTGATGACACTTCGTGCGTTTCTGGAGTGTGGCGGTCATAAATCGCAGGCGGCATCGACTCTGCATGTTGAGCGGAGCACGCTCTACAAGCGGCTCACTGCTATCGAACGCGCGCTGGATACCTGTCTCGATGATTCTGCGGACATACTGAATCTCACGGTGGCCCTGCACTGTCTGGATTTCCTGGAGTCACGTGAGACCTGATGCGCGTGTTCCGGCGGCGACAATGTGTTCATCGTCGTCCACATTCTGTGTACTCCCGGTAAGCCTCGACGGCGGCTAGTCTTATCGATACGGGCACCCGTGTTCGGTTAGGGAAGCAACGTCGCTCGCAGAGCATATCACTGCCCGATACCGCCATGCCGATACGCCGGATAGTGGTGCGGCGCAGTCTTCGGCTGGTCTCGATGCGTCTGCGTTCGAAGGAGTTTCGATGAAATTCAGTTATGTGATGCTGCCCCAGTATCCGTTAGACGATGCGATCGATGCGATCACCCTGGCCGACGAACTCGGTTATTACGCGTGTTATGCGGTTGACGAGACGTGGCATAAGGATCTGTTTTTGATGTTTGCTGCCGCGGCTAAATCGACTCGAAATATTCGTATGGGCCCGAACGTGACTCACGTTTTTCTTCGTGAGCCGACGCTGATCGCGCAGGCGCTGGCGACCCTCGATGAGCTCACCGACGGCCGGGCGGAGATGGTGGTCAGTACCGGAAATTACGTGATGATGGAACAGTACGGACTGGGTGACTGGTCGCGTCGGAAACCGTTGTCACGACTCAAGGAAGCGCTCTACGTGATGCGAACCTTCCTCGACGAAGGAAAAATTGAGTTCGACGGTGAATTCTTCAACTATAGCGGGCTGTGGACTAATGCCCGCCCGATTCAAAAACCGTTGCCATTCAAGATGGGATGTATGAAGGGGCCGCGGTCGTTCGAGGCCGCCGGAGAATACGCCGACGGAATGCATCTGGCCATCGCATACTCGCGCGAAGCATGGGAATATGCCGCAAAACATACCAAGATCGGCGTAGATAGGGCAGGGAAAGATTGGAGCACATATGATTTCGGCGCATGGGTGACCACCGTCGTTTCCGAGGATTCGGCTGCGGCCAAGGAGGCCGCCCGGATTCTCGCGGCGTTTTACATTCCGTCGATGCCTCGTGACCTCATCGCGCGGCACGGCTTGGACCCCGACGATCTCGCACCGATCTTTGACGCCTTCGCCGCGGGCGATCTCGACCGGGTCATGGAGTTGACCACACCGGAACTCGGCGACCTGCTGTCGGTGTCGGGTACGCCGGAGGAGGTGGTGGACAAGATCAAATCCGACATCGCTCCCACCGGTGTCAACCACATGGTTCTCGCGATCTCCGACCCGACGATCGTCCGGGTCTTCTCGGGTCGTGAGGTCGATGTGCCGTCGGTGCAGGAACAGCTCCGGCTCGTCGCCGACCGCGTCATGCCGGCATTCGGGTGAATCCGGCGACCGTGGATAACAACGACAAGATCACCCGCGAGAAATTCACCGAGGTAAATCGGTACCGGGAATTGCAGAGCTTCGAGAAGGCCGACCTCTACGACGTGCTTGATTCCGCGCTCATCGCGCACGTCGCTTACCTGCGTGACGGTATACCGGTGGTGATACCGATGGCATATGCCCGCGACGGCGATGCGATCGTGATGCACGGATCGACGGGTGCGCGACTGTCGCGGTCGGCGGCCGGAGGTTACCCGCTCAGCGCCACGGTCACGATCCTTGACGGGCTGCTTTATGAGCCGAGTATGTTCGCGTCTGGGGTCAACTATCGCAGCGCGATGGTATTCGGCGAAGCCACCCCGGTGGGACCGGAGGATGTTGAGGCGAAGATCAAAGTGATCTCCGACAGATTCATGCCGGGCCGGTGGTCGGAGGCGCAGAAGCCGACCAAGAAAGAGCTGGCGGCGACCTTCATCCTGCGGCTTCCGTTGGACCGGGCGAGCGTGAAGGTCCGTAAAGGCCAGCCCGATTACGATGCGGTTCCCGGACTGTGGACGGGCTACGTCAAGATCACTACGACGCTGGGCGAGGCGGTATCCAAGCCGGGGGTAGACGTCCCGGTGTCGCCATCGGTCGCGCTGGCGCGGGATATGTTTGCCAACGATTTCGGAACGGTCCCGGAGTGAACACGGGCAACTGCTTCGCGGACGGGGCGCTCACGATGGCGGCAGGTGTGCCGAGCGACAGGGCCGCGATCACGGTAACGCTAGAGTGAACTCATGGTATTGCGTGCGTGGGCGGCCGATCGCCCCGCTCCGATCAAGCAGGTGCGACACGCACTGACGCGCGTGCGCGCCGACCCGTCGTCGGTGAGCGACGACGAGTGGGTGGCACTGCTGGGTGCTGCCGGCGATGAACTCGATGAACTGGCGGCGCTGGCCGACGCGGCACGCGCGGATGTCACCGACCCGGACACGTTCACCTTCGTCGTCAACCGCAATCTCGAGACCGCCGCCGTTGCGCGGGCCGACGCGCCCGTAGCGGTCGAGGAACTGGTTGCCGAGGCGTGGGAATTGGGTGCCACGGAGGTCTGTATTCAGGGACCGCTCCCGCCCGACGCCGCCGACGACGGATACCTGCGCCTGGTGGAGCGGGTGCGCTCGGCGGCGCCGGCGATACATCTGCATGCGTTCCGACCGCCGGAGGTGCGCGACGCGGCAACCCGGATGGGGATCGCAGTGACCGAATTCCTGAGCCGTGCCCGTGCCGCCGGCCTCGGCTCGGTGCCTGGCACCGCGGCGCAGATCCTCGACGACGAGGTGCGCGCGGCGTTACATCCGGCCGGTACGCCCGATCCTCTCGGCACGTGGATCGACACGATCTCCGCCGCACACCAGGTGGGCCTATTCTCCACCGCGACCATGCTCTACGGGCATCGTGAGACCCCTCGTCAACAGTTGGCCCATTTACGAATAATCGCCGAGATTGCTGGTCGCACAAAAGGGTTCACTGAATTGATTGTGATGCCGATGGTGCCGGAGACCACTCCCGCGCATCTGCGGGAGATGGCGACCGGGGTGGCGTCGGTGCGCGAGACACGGGCGGTGCATGCGGTCGCCCGGCTCATCACCCTCGGCCGGATCGATCATGTGCAGGTGGCGTGGACCAAACTCGACCGCGACACCGTCGTGGCCTTGCTGTGCGGCGGCGCCGACGATATCGGCGGGCTACTCCTCGATGGCATCTTGGCGCCCGATGCCGGGCAAGAAGCGGGGCGCACGCTCGGTGTCGGGGATCTGCGCGAGATCGGTGAGCGGATCGGCCGCCGACCACGGCAACGCACCACGGGCTACGGTGCGCCGCCAGCGGATCGACACATCGCGCTCCCGGTCACCGGTGGTCGTACTCAGGTGCCGCGGTGAGCGCTGGCGTGTTGCGGGGCGCGCCGGTGCGCGATGAGGTCGACGTCGTGATCGTCGGCGCCGGATTCGCGGGGATTGCGATGGCGACGATGCTGGCCCGGCGTGGTCGGGAGTCGTTTGTGGTGATCGAGCGCGCGGACGCGGTCGGCGGTACCTGGCGCGACAACACCTATCCGGGGATCGCCTGTGACATTCCGGCGCACCTGTACTCATTCTCTTTCCGTCCGCCGGCCGACTGGACGTCGGTGTACCCCAGCGGCGACGAGATTAAACGGTATCTGGAACAGACCGTGGCCGATGAAGGGCTACTTTCCTCGATTCGTCTTAGTTGTGAATTAACCAACGCCACCTGGGATTCCGACGTCAGTCGATGGACGGTGGCGACCACTGCGGGCGAGATCGGTGCGCGGGTATTGGTGCTCGCCGTCGGGCGTCTGGCTGAACCGCGTATCGCGGGTATTGAGGGTCTCGATTCATTTAGCGGAACGGTGGTGCATACCGCGGCATGGCGTCCCGATATCGAGATCGATGGCGCCCGAATCGGTGTGGTGGGCACCGGGGCATCGGCGGTTCAGGTGGCGCCCCACCTCGCCGAACGCGCGGAGGAACTGGTGGTGTTCTCGCGTACGCCACCGTATGTGGTGCCCCGCGAGGACCGGCGCTACACCGTGGCCGAGCGGGCTCACTATCTCGATCCGCATGTTGCCGAGGGCGTCCGGGAGAGCCTGCTACGCGACGCCGACATCGCGTTCCGGCAGCGACAGCGGCGCCATCCCGATATCGATGAGATCCGTAGCCGGGCATTGAGCCACCTGCACAATCAGGTCACCGACCCGCTGCTGCGCCAGTTGCTCACCCCGGACTACGAGATAGGTTGCAAACGCATCCTGCTCAGTGACGACTTCTATCCGATGTTGTTGCGGGATAACGTTGTATTCGAGGCCTCCGCGCTCGAATCGGTGACCGAGTGTAAGGCCCGCGCCGTCAGCGGGCAGAGCTACGATCTCGATCTGCTGGTGCTGGCCACCGGATTCGCCGCCGCGCGCCCGCCCATCGCTGCGAGGATCATCGGCTCCGGCGGGCGTCTGCTTGAGCGTCACTGGTCGCGCGGTATGACGTCCTATGCGTCAACCGTCGTTAACGGATTTCCGAATATGTTCGTGCTCGACGGCCCCAATGCGGCGCTCGGGCATAATTCGGCGATCTACATGATCGAGACGCAGGTCGGCTATGTACTGGGTGCACTCGACGCACTGGCCGGGCCGGGCGTATCGGCGTTGGAGGTTTCGGCCGCGGCCGAGGCGGCTTACACGGCCGAGATCGACGAACGTGCGGAGTCAACGGTATGGCTGACAGGTTGCGATAGTTGGTATGTGGACCCGGACACTCGTCGGCTGACGTTGCTCTGGCCGGGTACGGCCCGTTCCTTTCGTGAGCGCAACGGTAGATTTGAGATAGCGCCTTTTATGGTCAATGGGAACCCCTATAACGAGAACCTTTATACCGAGGGTCCCTATTGCGTTGGGGGAGAGTGCTGATGAGTCATGAATCGATGAATATCGTTGAAGCCCTGGCAATTGCGCGCGCCTGTGCCAGCGAGCAGGCGGACGTGGATGGACACGGTATGCCGTCGATCGACCGTGACACGGCGACGGCATTGCTGGCGGCATCCGGTGATGACCTCATTGAGCTACAGGAGATTGCCGCGGCGATCCGTGACCGAGGCCTTGCCGCAGTGGGCCGCGAACGTCAAATCACATATTCGCGCAAGGTATTTGTCCCGTTGACCCGGCTATGTCGGGATCGGTGCCATTACTGCACCTTCGTGACGGTTCCGGGCAAACTCGCGCGCGCCGGCCAAAGCTTGTATCTCGAGTTGGACCAGGTGGTTTCTATTGCCCGCCAAGGCGCGGCGCTCGGTTGTAAAGAGGCGCTGTTCACCCTCGGTGACCGGCCGGAGGATCGCTGGCCGCAGGCGAGGGAATGGCTTGGGGCACGAGGGTTTTCATCCACACTTGACTATGTGCGGGCCGCGGCGATCGCCGTGCTGGAAGACACGGGTCTGTTGCCGCATCTCAATCCGGGCGTGATGAGTGCCGCAGAGATGGCGTGGTTGCGACCGGTGGCGCCGTCGATGGGGATGATGCTGGAGACCACCGCGCGCCGGTTATTCACCGAAAAGGGCCAGCCGCATTTCGGTAGTCCGGATAAAGACCCGTTGGTGCGGTTACAGGTACTGCGCGACGCCGGTGAGTTGCGTATCCCGTTCACCACCGGGATCCTCGTCGGAATCGGTGAGACGTTGCGCGAGCGTGCCGAATCGTTGCTCGCCCTTGCTGATATCGCCCGCGACGGCGGGCATATCCAAGAGGTGATCGTGCAGAATTTCCGTGCCAAACCCGACACGGCTATGCGTGGCGCGCCCGACGCCGAGATGACCGAATTCCTGGCGGCGGTCGCGGTGGCCCGCATCATCCTCGGCCCGCACATCACGGTACAGACACCGCCGAATTTGGTGTCGCGGGCCGAATGCGCGGCGCTCATCGCGTCGGGTATCGACGACTGGGGCGGCGTCTCCCCATTGACTCCAGACCACGTGAATCCTGAACGGCCGTGGCCGAATCTGGACACACTGGCCGAACTCACCGCCGAATCGGGGTATGTGCTGGCGGAACGGATTACCGCACAGCCTTCGTATGTGCTCGACCGTGAGCGTTGGATCGACGAATCGCTGGCCGCGCATGTGGCGGCATTGAGTGATCCGGTCACCGGGCTGGCCGTCGACAAGCGTCCGTCTGGGAGACCGCGGCTTACCCCGGTGTAGGCCGGCCCCAGAACGTCGGTGAGTCAGGTATCAGGGGGGTTATTCGGGTTCGTCGGTGAGTTCGGTGTGCGTGCGGCGCAGATGCCGGCTCTCGGTCACCTCATAGAAGGACATCGCGGTCAGGGGCGGCGAGTAGGCGTGCACACTCAACGTGGGGCCCGGGCCGGTCGATGCGGCCAGCGGTGCCGCCGCCGCCTGGGTCTGGCCGAAGCCGCGCAGTGGCGGTGCGCTGGCGTGATGCTGCACATCGTGTACCCAGCCGAGTGGGAACGCGGCCTGATCGCCCGCGCCGAGGATGCGCAGGGCTAGATCGTTGCCGGTCCAGCGGTATTCGCGCAGCGCTCCCGAGAGCACGGTCAGCGCGCCGAGCGAACCGGCGTGGTCGTGCAGGTCGGTGGAGCGGTCGGGGGTCCAGCTGATTAGCCAGAGATCGAGGTCGTCATTGGATTCCAGGCGCGCCGACCAGCGTTCGACAGGATCCCATTCGGCGGGCAGGAGATGGTCGTAGCGTCCGTCGAGGATGTCGGCGACGCCCTGATCGGTGATTCGCAGCAAATCTGCTGGGCGCAGCCGTGTCGGCAGATTTGCCGACACGGCGCGACCGCCGCTGTTGCGGGCGTGGGGGTTGAGCGTCAAAGTCATTGATTCTCCGGTGAGGGTGGGTCAGGACGGGGTAAGGTCGCTGCCCGGACAACGCTCGACGGCCGACATCGTCGGGGATGCGGTGCGCGCCCGGCGGCAAGGGCGGTGCGTTGTCACGCCCAACAGGATGCGCCGTTGACACCCGGTTCGGGGAGGGTTGCCCTCAGGGTGAACGCAACGAGGGGCCCTCGGAACTGCATACCGACCCGATTGCGGCGGCCTCTGCTGTGATATTGCTCTCTCCGAGTGTGATCTTGGCCGTTGTGGCCAGTTGTGATCAGGGCGGGTGTCGATCCGATAATCGCAGGCAGATACTCTGGATCAGGCGTGTGTGCTGCGTTGTGCTCGGGGAGCGAATGTGGGTGCGCACGTGGCGCGACAGCCCCCGCGCCGTGCCCGCCGCGGTTGATCGCAGGCTGCTGACAAGCTGCCGCCTCAACCGGGCTCGAGAGTTTTGCAGCGAAGGAGATTGTGGTGACCTACATCATCGCGGAACCCTGCGTGGATGTAATGGACAAGGCATGTGTGGAGGAGTGCCCTGTCGATTGCATCTATGAGGGAGGTCGCAGTCTGTACATCCAGCCGGATGAATGCGTGGACTGTGGTGCCTGCGAGCCGGTGTGTCCCGTGGAAGCGATCTTCTATGAAGATGACGTCCCTGACGATTGGGAGCCATACGTCAGCGCCAACGCCGATTTCTTTGATGATCTGGGGTCGCCCGGCGGTGCCAGCAAGGTCGGGAAGACCGACTATGATCCGCCTTTTGTGAAGGAGTTGCCACCGATGGGTGAGGGCGAGGACTGAGTGTCGGTTCGTCAGCGGCGCCGGATTAGTTCGGTGCTACCCGATTTTCCGTGGGACACACTGGCCGGCGCCAAGGCGCGGGCCGCCGCGCATCCGGATGGCATTGTCGACCTCTCCGTCGGCACGCCGGTCGACCAGGTTGACGACGTCATTCGTGACGCCTTATATGCCGGGTCGGCGTTCCCCGGGTATCCCACGACGGTGGGTACCGGGCAGCTGCGTGCGGCGGCGGCAGCGGCGCTGTCCCGGCGGTATGCGGTGACCGGGGTGGATGAGGACTCGATCCTGCCGGTGGTCGGCACGAAGGAGGCGATCGCCGGACTGGCGTCGACGCTCGGTGTGAGTGCCGGTGACACGGTGGTGATCCCCGAGGTGGCCTACCCGACGTATGAGGTGAGTGCGCTACTGGCCGGCGCGGTTGCGGTTCGCGCCGATTCGACGCTGCAACTGGGGCCGGTCGGTCCGGGCACGTCTCCCGCGCTGATGTTCGTCAACTCTCCGTCGAATCCGACGGGTAAGGTGCTTGGCGTCGAACACCTGCGCAAAGTTGTGCAATGGGCCCGCGAGCATGACACCATCGTGGCCTCTGACGAGTGCTATCTCGGGTTGTCGTGGGAGGCCGAGGCCGTCTCGATTCTTGATCCGCGGGTCAGCGATGGAGACCACACGGGGCTGCTCGCTATCCACTCGTTGTCCAAGATTTCCAACCTCGCATCCTATCGCGCCGGGTTTTTCGCCGGGGATCGTGCCGTGATCGCCGAATTGCTCGCGGTGCGCAAACATGCGGGGCTGATCGTGCCCTATCCGGTGCAGGCGGCGATGACCGCGGCGCTGAGCGATGACGCCCATGTCGACGCGCAGCGTGAGCGGTATCGTGCCCGCCGGGTTCGTCTGCTCGATGCGGTGCGCGGCGCCGGGTTCCGGGTAGACGATTCCGAGGCCGGACTATATCTGTGGGCCACTCGCGGTGAGGGCTGCCGGGATACGGTGGCGTGGCTTGCCGAGCGCGGCATTCTTGTTGCGCCCGGCGACTTCTACGGTCCGCGCGGTGCGGAGCATGTGCGCTTTGCGCTGACCGCCACCGACGAACGTATCGATGCCGCGGTCGCGCGATTGGGTTAACTGTCGGTGCCGTAGTTTTGGGTCGCCATAGCGACGCAAAACTACGGCACCAACCTGGCCGGTGGCTCAGTTGTGTTTGTGAAGTGCCTCGTTGAGGGCGATACCGTCACCCTGCCACGGCACCACCTGCACGGCCCCGGTGAGGCTATTGCGACGGAACAGCAGGTTCGACTGACCCGCCAGGTCGCGCGCCTTGACGGTGGTGCCGTCGGGTCCGACGACCTTCGTTCCCGCGGTGACATAGAGCCCGGCTTCAATGACGCAGTCGTCGCCGAGCGGGATGCCGCAGCCGGAGTTGGCGCCGAGTAAGCATCGCTTGCCCAGCGAAATGATTTCCTTACCGCCGCCGGATAGCGTGCCCATCGTGGAAGCGCCGCCGCCGATGTCGGAACCGTCCCCGACGACGACGCCCGCCGAGATGCGTCCCTCCACCATCGACGACCCGAGGGTGCCGGCGTTGAAGTTCACGAATCCCTCATGCATCACCGTTGTGCCGGCTGCCAGGTGTGCGCCGAGGCGGACGCGGTCGGCGTCGCCAATTCGGACACCGCTCGGAACCACGTAATCGACCAAACGCGGGAACTTGTCGATGCTGTACACGGTGACGTGACCGCGGGCGCGCAGCCGACTGCGGGTGGCTTCGAATTCATCGACCGCACACGGGCCGAAGTTGGTCCACACGACGTTCGTCAGCAGGCCGAACTGGCCGTCTAAATTAGCGCCGTGCGGTCCGATGAGTCGGTGGGAGAGCAGGTGTAGACGCAGATAAACGTCGTAGGCGTCGGTCGGCGCGGCGGCGAGATCGGCGATGGTGGTGCGTACCGCGATGGTCTTCACCGCGCGTGCGGCATCCTCGCCGACGAGATCACGCAGATCTGTCGCAATCGCATCGCCTTCGAGGGTTGTGGTGCCGGTGTCTTCGGGCGAGCCGAGTTCGGGTTGCGGGTACCACACGTCGAGGACCACACCCGGGTCAGAAGGGCCACCGTTGGTTACGGTGGCGATACCAGTTGCGAAAGCGCCATTCGTCGTCACAGGTCACGAGCTTACCGGTGACGCGCAATGGGTCATCAACGCCGTGATCGCAGGATGTGGTCAGGGTCGCAGGAGGGTTGTGATCGCGCGCCGCACCGGGTGCCGGGCCGCCGTGCAGGACTATAGAGTCTGGGGGGTGAGCACAACCCGGCCCGACGTCACTGCACTCGACCTGCATGCCGGTCCCGTCGAACTGACCGCGGCACTGGTCGACATCGCCAGCGTGTCCCACGAGGAATCGGGGATCGCCGACGCCGTCGAGCATGCGTTGCGCACCCAGACCCGTGGATTCGAGGTGGTGCGGCACGGTAATCGGGTGCTGGCCCGCACGAATTTCGGGCGGGCGAGCCGGGTGATTCTGGCCGGACACCTCGACACCGTCCCGATCGCCGGCAATGTGCCACATCGACGTACCGTCGATGACGCCGAGGGTGATGTGCTGCACGGCTGCGGCACCGTCGACATGAAATCCGGCGACGCGGTGTTCCTGCATCTCGCCGCCACGCTGGCCGAACCATCCCACGATCTCACCCTCATCTTCTACGACTGTGAGGAGATCGCCGCGCGGTACAACGGACTCGGCGTGCTCGAACGCGAGCTGCCCGACTGGCTTGTCGGCGATGTGGCGATCCTCGGTGAACCGACCGCGGGTCAGATCGAGGCGGGTTGTCAGGGCACCCTTCGGGTGCGGTTGAACGCATCCGGTACGCGTGCGCATTCTGCGCGATCGTGGATGGGGGACAACGCAATTCACAAACTGGGCGGGGTGCTCACGACGTTGTCGGGGTATGTGGGACGCCGGGTCGATATCGACGGTTGCCAGTACCGGGAAGGGTTGTCGGCAGTCCGCGTCGGCGGCGGGGTGGCCGGAAACGTGATCCCCGACGAGGTGTGGGTCGACGTCAACTTCAGGTTCGCGCCCGACCGCAGTGTCGACGATGCGCTCGATCATGTGCGCGAGACCTTCGCCGCCGATCTCGATGCCGCGCACATCACGCTCGACCTCACCGACGCGGCCCCCGGTGCGCTTCCCGGCCTGAGTCATCCGGCTGCGGCGGCGCTAGTCGATGCGGCGGGCGGGCAGTTCCGGGCGAAGTACGGGTGGACCGATGTCGCACGCTTCTCCGCCCGAGGTATCCCCGCGGTTAACCTCGGTCCGGGCGATCCGAATCTGGCTCACCGGGTCGATGAACGAGTTCCGGTGGCACAGATCACACACGTCGCCGACGTGCTGCGCACCTATCTGTCCTGATTACGCGTGCGTGCGTAACCCGGCGCTGCGGTGCCGCATGTTGCTAGCGTGACCGGCATGCCCCCTGCCACGTCCGGGTCCGAGTCTGGGCCGGAGTCTGAGACCACCGACCGGCGACTGCTGGAATGGGTCGATCCTCGTGACACGGTGTTGCGCACCGAGCGCACCATGCGTGATTCCTGGCGCGTGCTGCGCATCCAGTCCGAATTCGTTGCGGGATTCGATGCGCTGAGCGACGTCGCCGAGGCCGTCACCGTATTTGGTTCGGCGCGAATCGCGCCGGGATCGGCAGAGTACGAGCTTGGGGTCGCATTGGGTAGGGCGCTTGGCGACGCCGGCTACGCGGTCATCACCGGCGGTGGTCCGGGTGCGATGGAAGCGGCCAATCGTGGTGCGGCACAAACCGACTCTCGATCCATTGGACTCAATATCGAGCTGCCGTTCGAACAGCATCTCAATCCGTGGGTTGATCTGGGTATGAACTTTCGCTACTTCTTCGTGCGGAAGACGATGTTCGTGAAGTATGCGCAGGCCTTTGTGTGTCTGCCCGGCGGGCTGGGCACCCTCGACGAACTCTTCGAAGCGCTCACCCTCGTGCAGACGAAGAAGGTGGTTCGTTTTCCGATCGTGTTGCTCGGCCGCGACCACTGGGGTGGCCTTATCGACTGGATGCGTGAGCGGCTACTGTCGGCGGGCATGATCTCCACAGAGGATTTAGAGCTGTTGCATGTCGTGGATACGCCGGCGGAAGCGGTCGAGATTATCGTCGCATCGTCGCGGACGCACCAGCGATGACCGCGATCTGCGTGTACTGCGCGTCTGGTCCGGTCGCCCCGGAATTCACTGATCTCGCTACGGAACTGGGCACCGCGATCGGTGCGGCCGGGCACACCTTGGTGTCCGGTGGTGGGAATATCTCGATGATGGGGGCCGTCGCGCGGGCGACTCGCGCCGCAGGTGGCCACACCGTCGGTATCATCCCGCGCGCCCTGATGGAACGCGAGATGGCCGACCATGACGCCGACGAACTCGTCGTCACCGAAACCATGCGGCAGCGTAAACAACTCATGGACGACCGGTCGGACGCATTCATCACTCTGCCCGGGGGTATCGGCACGCTTGAGGAGCTATTCGAGACCTGGACCGGTGGTTATCTGGGTATGCACGGCAAACCTGTGATCCTGCTCGATCCCGTCGGGTTCTATACCCCGCTATTGACCTGGTTGCGCGATCTTGCCGGTAAGGGATTCGTCTCCGATGGCGCACTTAGGCGCCTACTCCTCGCGGATTCCGTGCGATCTGCCCTACAGTTATCTACTAGTCAGTAAGATAGAAGAGTTCTGTGGTTAGTACTCGCTGATCATCGGTGCGACGAGCGGAGATTCGATGTCAAGTGACGCCCACAAGGTCGTAGGTATCACGGATCTCGCAAAGGGCGTGGTCAAAATGGCGCCCGACGCGGTGGGGATGATCAAGAGCGCGCCGGGCCTGATTTATCGCTCGCCCGACGCCAAACGCACCATCGGTTCGATCTTCGCGAAACTCGCCGCGAACCATCCAGAACGCCCGTTTATCCGTTTTGAGGGCAACACCATCACCTACGGTGAGGCCAATCGGCGCGTCAACCGCTTCGCCGCGGTGCTGGCCGATGATGGCGTTCGTAAGGGTGATGTGGTTGCGATCCTCGCCAAGAACTCGCCGACGAACCTGATGGTGATGTTGGCGACGGTCAAACTCGGTGCGGTCGCGGGCATGCTCAACTACAACCAGCGCGGCACGGTCCTTGAGCACAGTCTGACTCTCCTCGGCGCGCGTGTGCTCGTCTACGACCCCGATTGCATCGAAGCCTTCGAGTCGGTTTCGGAATCGTTTCTGCCTGCCCGCGTGTACGATTTCGCCGCATTCGAAGCCGCCGCGCTCGGCCAGCCGGAGACCGACCCGGCCATCACTGCCGAACTGCCCGCGTCGTCGCCCGCGTTCTACATCTTCACTTCCGGCACGACGGGTCTCCCCAAGGCGAGCGTGATGAGCCACAACCGCTGGCTGGCGAGTTTGTCCGGCATCGGTGGCCTTGCGGTACGCCTCAAGTATCACGACACGATCTATGTGGCGCTGCCGCTCTATCACAACAATGCGCTGTCGGTATCGCTGTCCTCGGTGCTCGCCGCCGGCGCATGTATCGCGATCGGGCGTCAATTCTCGGCGTCGAGGTTCTGGGATGAGGTGATCCTCAACCGCGCCACCGCATTCTGTTACATCGGTGAGTTGTGCCGTTACCTGCTGGCTCAGCCCGAAAAGCCGACAGATACGCAGCATCGCGTGCGTCTGGCCGTCGGCAACGGTATGCGACCCGACATCTGGCAGGAATTCCGAGACCGGTTCGGGATCGACCGTATCGTCGAATTCTACGGCGCAAGCGAGCTGAATCTGGTGTTCGTCAACGCTTTTAGCGTCGACCGCACCGCGGGATTTTGCCCCTTGTCGTATGCCATTGTCGAATACGATGAGAACGGGGCGCCCAAACGCGATGCCAATGGTCGGTTGACGAAAGTCGCCCGCGGCGGCATCGGATTACTGCTATCGGATGTGCACGGTCGAGTGCCGATCGATGGCTACACCGATCCGGGTGAGACCGACAAGAAAATTATTCGCAACGCCTTCGCTCCGGGCGACGAATGGTTTAACTCCGGTGATTTGGTGCGGGATCAAGGGTTTTCGCACATCGCCTTCGTTGACCGGCTCGGCGATACCTTCCGGTGGAAGGGCGAGAACGTGGCCACCACCGAGGTTGAGGCAGGACTGGATGGATTCGATTCGATCACCGGGTCGGTGGTGTACGGCGTCGAGATTCCCGAGGCAGACGGTAAGGCGGGAATGGGTGCCGTGACGGTGCTCGACGGCGAGAAGATCGACGGGGTGGCACTCGCCGAGCACCTTTACCGGGTGCTGCCGGCGTACGCGGTACCACTGTTTGTGCGCGTCGTCGACCATCTGGAGGCGACGTCGACCTTCAAGAATCGCAAGGTGCAACTGCGTGAAGAGGGTTACACGAGTACCGGCGCCGATCCGCTGTACGTGCTGAGGGGCCGTGCGGAGGGTTACGTGGAGTTCTATGCCGGCTACCTCGATGACGTCCTCAACGCCCGGGCACCGAGGAACTGACGGCCTGAGTGTGGTGGAGTTCGCAGTCGATACGCTGGTTTTATGAATGTGACACTGTCTGTATGAATGCGAC
>JASGFW010000070.1:0-21979 GCA_047605305.1 Gordonia sp. (in: high G+C Gram-positive bacteria) | reverse complement strand
CTGCCCGGCTACGCGGCGTGCGGATACCGCGCGCCACAGATTCCTGACCGCAGATCAGATTCCTGAGATTGGCTCACCCACCCGAAACATCGACGGTGGCCAGCCCGCCAGGTATCCCCTCCCATCCCGGTTATCCACCGGTGAAGGGACGCACGTCTACGCACGGCACCGGACGTGGATGGGCAGGGTCCAAGGCGTTGAGAACATAGGCTGCGGCACGGCGGTCGGCGACAATCGAGAGGTGATCGGCGAAATCACGGCGGCAGCCCGTCTGCAGTTCGATGTTGCGCACCGACGTCCCTGGGCCGCCGTGCAGAATACCGACCCAATAGGGCGTCACAATGTCATCGAAGCGCGTCACGATATTCGTATAACTGACTCCCGGCAGATACGGCGTGGGCAGCCGAACTGCTCGATTGAAGTTTAAATTCCTTGGCGGATCAGAACATTCAGGACATCTTGACCGGCGTGGCGACGGAATGGCAAGCGCCTCCCGGAATGCCTTAATGGCCGCACCGCGCGCATCGTCTTCATCAGGACCTTGCCGCCAGTACGGGGCGAGCGAAACATAATGTGCGACATGGCCCCGCCCACCGAGATACTTCATCCAGTAGGTAGGGATTTCGGTGCCCTCGGAATGCCCGACGATATCGACCTTGGTGGTACCGGTAGCGACCAGCACCCGGTCAATGAATTTTTTGACCTGCCAGGCACTGTCCTCCTTGGGTCCGAGCCCGCCCAGCGCGGACGCCGGCCACACCGAGGAGAGCGCACCGTAGGTCGGCGCGAATACGCAGTACCCTTCGTTAGCCAGCACCGGCGCCAGAGTGCCCCAGTTTGTTTGCCGCCCACCGCCACTGCCGTGCAGAAGGATCACCGGATACGGGTGCCGCTCGCTCGGCCGGCACGCGAAGTTATTCGTTCCGGGCAGCGATCCGCCGGGATGAACGAGTTCCGCACGTACTCCGGCGACAAAGTCGTAGACCACGGGCAACCGCGGATGGGCCGTGCTGGCCGCGGCCGGCACTGCCGATAACGCCGCCATAGCCATTGGCGCGGTGATCAGCGCGGCAAACCGGCGCCAGAAACGGCGCGGTGTCGGTCGTTTCACCTCGCCAGAATACAACCGGAGTCACCGCCGGAGACGCCGTCACAGGACCTGATAACTGAATTGACCGACATAGGCCAACGGCTGGTCAGGACCACCGTCGACGGTGAGGGTGCCGGTCCAGATTCCCGTCGCCGGGACATTCACCGAGGAGCTCACAAAGGTGAAGGCGGTCGGCCGACCGGGATGCAATGTGCCGGGCAATCGATAGCCGAAATCAACCGGCAGGGCGCGGACACCGATACCTTTCTGCCGCAACGTGAGTCGGATCGATTGCGGGGGCGGCGCCGCCGATGTCGAGGCGACTGCAGTAACACGGAAGCTCTCTGGTCCGCGCCTGGCCGGCCCCACCCGGACCACCACGTCATAGGGGCCGAGTACCACGTGTGCGGTGCGGGTGGGCGCATAGGCCGAGACCGCCGGATTGGTCGACGATAATACGCCGGCCACCAGCACGATCACCGCACCGACTGCGGCCTCGATCCCCACCCTGGCACGCAACCACGATACCGGCGCACGCTTACCTCCGCCGGCGCGTCTGGCGGCGAGCGCGCGGGCCACCCAGCGCCGATTCATCAGCGCCAGTACCAATGCCACTCCGACCAGCACCAGTTTGACGATCAGGATTTCACCGTAGGCGGTGTGCAGCAACGCATCTGGAAACCGGACCTGGATGAACGACTGCAGCACACCGGTGGCCACCAGCAACGCCACGCTTACCGCGGCATACCACGACCATAGCGGCAGCCGGCGCAGCCGTTCCTCGGTGAGACCGTGGCGCACCAGGAGCCAGCCAAGCACCGCCAGGCCACCGATCCAGCCGATCATCGCCAGCACATGAACCAGAGTCAGCGCGAACCGCCACCATGTCCCGGCGCCGCCGTGTCCGTTATGCACCACGGTGCCCGCCACACCGAGCGCCACCGCAGCCTCGGCCGCCCACCGGACACGGCGGCCGAATCCGCGTCGCCCCCCGCCCACCGAGATGGGCACGGCGGCGGCCACCCCGAGCAGCACGACCCGTAGGTATACGGCCATCGCATAACTCGTGGTGGCGAAACTCGCGAACCCCGTGCCAGACGGGCCATTCGGGAGTGCGGAGGCATCCCACAAATATTGGGTCGCTAGCCCTGCGAGTGAGCTGAGCGCCGCCACCGCCGCACCGATGCGGGCGACATGCGACACCGTACGCAGCCGGGCGTGCTCCGCACCGAGCACACGCGCACCCGGCGCCATTCCGAAGGCGATGATCAACCCCAGATACACCAGACCGGTCAGCACTCCGCTGAGCTGGCCCAGCGTGGGGTTGGGTTCGGGTACCGGCGGAGCATCAACCGCGATCGCGGGTACACCGTATCCGAATTGGATCGAACCGCCGACCGGGTGAGCGTCGGCGGAAATCACCGACCAGCTGGCGATATAGGTGTCCTTCGCGAGCCCCGTACGCAGCCCGATAATCAGCGTGCGCGCGCCGTCGGCGAGCCGTACCGATCCGTTGCCCACGGAATCACCCGATGAATCGACTACGGCGGCGGCATCTGATGCCGGCGGCAAGGACACCGATTCATCGAAGACCACCCGGATCTCACGCGGCGGTCCGGATACCTCGGCACCGTTGGACGGTGTAGTCGATACCACGACCGCATGCGCCGAGGCCGCCGGCGCGCTGAACCCGAGCCAGCACAACACGCCAATCACCGTGACACACAGGAGCGAACATCGTCGTGACCACCGGATGTCGATCCGAAAAGTCAACGCACCTCTTCGAGCTCATCGGCAGCAGTGGTGGCCTCTTCGTCGAGCAACGAGAGAATGCGTGATTGCACCGTGACGAACTCAGGAGTGGACTGGTCACGCGGGCGCGGAAGATCGATATCGATGACTTCGCGAATCCGGGCCGGCCGCGGCGACAGGATCGCCACCCGGTCGGCCAGCACCAGCGCCTCAGACACATCATGGGTGATCAACACGGCGGTAAATCCGCGATCGCGCCACAGCCGCAACAATTCTCCTTGCAGCACGCGACGAGTGAGCGCATCGAGCGCACCGAGTGGCTCATCAAGCAACAGCACCGACGGATCATTGACCAGGGCCCGGGCCAGTGCGGCCCGCTGGGCCATACCGCCCGACAGCTGTGCTGGCCAGGCGTCTTTGAAATCGCTCAACCCGACGAGTTCAAGCGCCTCATCGATCCGGCTTTGCGACTCGCCCAGTACACCCCGCGCCTGCGGACCGATCGCGACGTTGCCGCGTACGGTACGCCACGGCAACAGCGTCGGATCCTGAAACACAAGTGCCCGACTCGGATCCGGTGCGGTGACGGGCACTCCGTCGACGCTGACCGAACCGAAAAGTGGCGTATCCAGCCCGGCTAGCAGCCTGATGAGCGTGGACTTACCCGACCCGCTGGGGCCGACGAGAACCAGGAATTCGCCGGGGTCCACCGTGATCGAGATGTTGTCGAGTACCGCGAGATCTGTGTTGGCCGACCGAAATGCCTGAGTTACGTTGCGGATCTCGATCGACACTCCGCTGCCGGTCACCATCTACTCAGCTCCTTCTCCCACCGCAGCACCCATTCACGGAGCCGGAACAGCAATGTCAGCAGCACCCCGCACACCACGATCAGCACCGTGAGACCGGCATACACACCGGGAAAATCTCCCCAACTCTTCTTCCAGTTCAAATACCAGCCCAGACCTGAATTGACGCCGAAATTCTCGGCCACCGTCAGGCTGACGAAGGAGCCACACAACCCCATGAAGGAACCGGTGAAGATGCTGGGCAACGCCGCGGGCAAGCTCACCCGCAGAATCAGGAACCGATCGTTGGCGCCAAGCGTCTGGGCCACGTCGTAATAGGACTTCGGCACACTGACGATGCCTGCCCGTGTTACCACGGTCAGCGGGAACCACACGCTCAGCGCGATGAGGAATACCGCTCCGGAATAGGCGGTGGGGAACAACACGAAGATCACCGGCACCCACGCGAGAGCGGGCACCGGGCCCAGGAAGATCAGGATCGGATGCACCCAGTAGTTCGCGACCTGCCACCAGCCGATGAGCACGCCGGTACCGACACCGGCAAGGAAACCGACGACAAAACCGACCACCAGCAGTTGCAGCGAGTTGCCGAGACTTTCCGACAGGATCACCTTGTCTTCCCACAGCCGGGTGAAGATCGCCTGAGGTGACACAAGATAGGGCGGCTTAAACAGATTCGTTTTGGCCGTCGAGAACTCCCAGAAGATCAGCCACAGCGCCGATCCCACTAGCCAGGCAGAACCACTGGTCACCCGGGTGGACGCAAAGCCGCCCACCCGCCCCGGCGACCGGGTTAACCCCCACAACACCACCGCACTGAGCGCGATGAGCACTCCAACGATGGCGGTGAACGTCGAGCTGGGATCGATCAATGCGATATCGCGCAGCGACAGTCGGGCACTGTTGGGCACGTAGAGCACGATGACGGAGAACACGATCCACGCCACGACTCCGCCACCGATGAGCACCGGATTGACCCGCACCGGGTGCACCACTTTATCCAACGCCGCATGGATACGCGCCGCACCCTGCACCGTCTGTCCCTGCTGCACACCTACCGGTGCGGGAGTCACGTCCGCCACTGCGTCATTAGTACTGACTGCCATCACGACACTCAGAAGTTGAGGCCGAGATTGACAAAGACCTCGCTGGCAAGATCCTTCGAATTGGTGTTAGCCGGCAGGAAGCCGGTCTTGATGAACTTCGCGATGCCCGGTTCGAGTACCTGCTGCAGGTTTTTCGGCGACGGATCGAAGGTGAGGGTCTTGAGCACCGGCAGGATGTTTTCCGGCTTATCGGGGACGTAGTTTTTGCTCGACTCGATCTGAGCGGTCTCCTCAAGGTTGGCACCGACCCACCGCGAGCCCTGCGCCCACGCATTGACGAGCTTGGCGGCGGTCACCGGATCCTCGTTAACGAAATCGCCGTTGAGTGCCACCGCGCAGCACGGGTAGGACGAGTTCTGGCTGATCTTGTCGTTATTGGACAATTCCCGGGCCCAACCGTCGCGCACACCCTGGATGATCGGCAAGAATCCGCCGGCCGTTGCGATCGCATCAACCTTGCCGTCTTGTAGCGCCTTGGGCAGCAGGTCCTGTTCGATGACCACCCACTCGACCTGTTTGGCCGCAGGGCTGGAGTTAATGCCGGCGTCAAGCAGATCGAGTGAGAAGAAGTTGGTCGCCGACCCCTGCAGATTGCTGACACCGATCTTCTTACCCCGCAACGATGCGAAGGAAGTGACCGAATTGTCGTTCCGCGCATAAAGATCGAGGCAGCCGTGATGCAATCCGCCCGAAAGCTTCACGGGTGTGCCGTTGTAGATCGGTCCCAAGAAGTTGAAGAAAATCCCATTGGTAGCGATGTATTTCCCGGAGCCCACCGCAGCCGGGAGGTCCTCGTCGGTACCCGTCTTCTTCAGCACGACGTTAAGCCCGGCCTTCTTGAAGAACCCCTTCTCATATGCCGCGATCAGTGGCGCGTCGCAGACCCCGCTCGGCGAAGTCAGCGTGAGTTCGCGGCCGGCCCACGATTTAGTGACGGTGAGTCCGCTGGCCGCTGTCTGCGCTTTGTTGTTGTTGCGCAGCAACGCCCAACCGCCGACTCCCGCAGCGGCAACGACACCCGCACCCACCCCGCCGATGGTGAGCAGCTTGCGTCGCGAGAGCGTCGTGCCGGAATCCAGATCGACGTTCGCATCCACGAGTTCGGGCTGCGTTCCGGCGGCATCAGGACCTGGGTTGCCGGGTCCTGAGGTGTCGTTATTTGGGGCCATCATCTTCTCCTCGATCGATTCCGGAGCTGACCGCCGCAGCTAGCGCGGGGGTCGCGAGTATTGCTGTGGCATAGCCATTTTCGAGCACAACCACGATGGGTTGCGCACCCACCCTGTCGGCAACAGTAGATGCCGGCTCGTCGATACCCGCCAGCGGGGGCACCGGGCCAAGGTGATCGGCGACCCGGGCATCCGGGTCGACGGCGGCGAGTGCACCCAGATCGACCGAACCCACGATCTCCGCACCGACCACAGCCTCAGACGCCCTCGGCAGATGCACCGGAACCACAGAAAGACCGTCTGCGATGCTTCGCGCCTGTGCCAGGGTAGCCGTAGTGGGTACACCCCGGTATCCCCCACCCCCGAGGTCGCGTAGTACCGGCCCCTCGGACGCTGACGATGTGCCGAATCCTCTTTCCACACGCCATGTTTCATCGAAGTATTTGGAAAGATAGTTGCGTCCCGAGTCGGGGATCAGCACCACCACCACGTCGTCGGCGCTCAGCGTGGCGGCCGCACGCAGCGCTCCGGCCACCGCGAGCGCCCCCGATCCGCCGACCAACAACCCTTCCTGGGCCACCAGTGCCTGCGCCGTATCAATCGCCTCACGGTCGGTGACCGCAATGAATTCGTCGACCACTTCCGGGTGATACGACTGCGGCCACACATCTTCGACGGTGTCCGGGTGCAGGTAATGCCCGATCGATTCGATGGCGTAAGACCGACCATCGCCACCCGAATAGCGAGAGGTAACCGGATCTGGAGCAAGGACTTTAACCGCTCCGCCCGATACTTCCTTGAGATACTCACCGGTGCCACTGATCGTTCCCCCGGTTCCGACCCCACAGACGAAATGCGTGATCGTCCCGCCGGTTTGCTCCCACAGCTCTGGTCCGGTAGTGCGTCGGTGCGCGTCCGGATTGGCGGGGTTATCGTACTGACCTGCCAGCCAGCCACCGGGGGTTTCGGCGGTAATACGTTCAGCGACCGAACGCACATGTTCGGGATGACCAACCGGCCGGCCGCCCGGGGTGACCACCACCTCGGCGCCCACTCCGCGTAGCAGGCCGATCTTATCCGCACTGGTCTTATCCGGCACCACCACGATGGTGCGGTAACCACGGGCCGCCGCAACGATCGCCAGACCAATGCCGGTGTTGCCGGAAGTGCCCTCGACTACTACCCCACCGGGCCCCAGGCTACCGTCACGCTCGGCCGCGAGAATCATCTCCCGTGCCGCCCGATCCTTCACGCTGCCACCGGGATTGAGATATTCGAGCTTCAGGTAGATCGACGGAGCGACGTCGGCGGCCAGCCGATTCAGCCGCACCAACGGGGTGTGGCCAATCGCGTCGATCACCGACTCGTATACCAGTCGTTGAGGCGAGAGCGCGGTATCCGACTGCGCCCGCGGTGGACTGCTCACAAGGTTCTCCGTTCACACAGGGCCGGCACCTGGCACCACATCGCCGTACCGACGCGAGAGCCCAGGGCACCAGCCGATCTTTCTCCCTTAACTCCAACCTGAATAGAATTGGAATCGCCGGGGTTCTTGAGGTTTTCGGACTTGACCCGCCGGAGAACAGGACTCCAGGTCATCGACTGCCGACCGGCGCGGGAACCGTGCGCTTCGGTGCCTGCAAGGTAGCGAGCGGCACCTGTCTGCGCAGCGAGAAGCCCAGCTCGTGGTAGAGCCGGATCGCTCCCTCGTTGTCATAGGCGGCATGCAGGAAAGGAATGCGCCCGTCATCGCGGATGACTGCTGCGACGGCCGCCACCAGGATGCTCGCATAGCCCCTGTTGCGGTAGTCCGGATCGGTACAGACGGCGCTGATCTCGACCCAACCGGGTGGACGTAACCGCTCGCCAGCCATGGCAACCAGCCGCCCGTTGTGCCGAATACCCAGATACGTACCCATTTCAACGGTCCGTTCGAAAAATGGGCCGGGCCGGGTGCGCTCAACCAGGGCAAGCATCTCGGGCACATCCGCAGCGGTCAGCTCGACAACTTCCGGCGAACGCCGCGCACGTAACCGCTCCCCCGTCAGCTGCACCGCCCGATGCGTGGCCACCACCGAGAATCCACCGTCGGGCACCTGATCGAAATTGCGCAGAACGAACTGGGTATCCGGCGGCACCAGCTGCGCGAGATCATCCCAATCATCTGGGGTCATCTGCGGCGGAAAACCGATAAATTTGGCCACCGCCGGGTGATAGCGCTGGATGCGGCCGCTGCGAAGTGCGAACCGTCGGTGCACATCAGCAAGCGACTGGTTCACCACATCGTCGAGCACACCATCCACCGACATCCAGACCCCCATCCACCGCTCCCGCCATAGACAACCAGTCGAGTTGACACCCGACCGTCGAATCTCGAAAGCATTGACATCAGAGCGATTCTGATCAGCCCAGGCGGCATCACTCTCCGATATCGATGGGCCCGAACTCGGCGAATACGTCACCGGGGCCGTAATTGTCCGAATTGCACCGTCCCCCGACATGATTGAGCACACCCCATACCGCGTTGAGCCCGGTCTGCACCGCACCCTCCACCCATGCCGGGGTGAATGAGACATCGTCACCGGCGAGGAAAATGCCACGTTGCGCCTCGGGTAGCCGTTCCTGACCGTAGAAATGTCCGTACATCCGCGTGTTGTACCGATAGTGCCCCGGTAGCGCACCCTTGAACGCGCCGAGAAAGTTGGGATCATCCTCCCAGGACACGGTAATCGGGCGGCCAACGATGTGTGCCGCGATATCCAGGCCGGGATAGATCTTGCCCAACGCCGCCAGCGCGAGTTCAACCCGCCGCTCCACCGGATGCGGGAGCACCTTGAGTGCGTCGCTCATCCACGAATAGGTCAGGCAAATGACGCCCGGACGATCGGGCCCATTATCGAAAAGGTAGGTGCCGCGGGTAAGCCGGTCGGTCAGCGTCATACTCATCACGTCCCGGCCGGTGACCGGGTCGGTATCGGTCCAGAACGGGCGGTCGACCATGACGAAGGTCTTCGACGATTGCATGTAGCGGGTGCGATCGAGCGCCATCCACAGATCCTGGCTGAACAATGATTCGTCACAGTCGATCTCGGTGGACAACAGCCATGCCTGACACGTGGCAATCGCGGCGGGAAACACCCGCGCGTCACCCCAGCGATCGGTGACCTCGATGCGGCCAGGACCAAGCCGACGGATCGCGGCGACACCCGCCTTCGGCGCCCCGCTGTGCAACGTCGACAAACTGGTGCCCACCGGCCAATGCGCAATGCGGTGCGGGGTAGCCGACCAGAGTCGTCGCGGGACCTGTTCTGCGCCACCAATAATCAGGTATTGATCGGTGTCACAATTGGTCACCACTACACGTAGGATCTCTAGCATCGAATTGGCGAAGTCAGAATCCCAGCCCCCCGTGCCGAATCCCACCTGCCCGAACAGTTCCCGGTGCCGAAACGAGAGCGCACCGAATTCGTCGGAGGTGGCGAGGAAGTCATAGAAACTGCGGTCATCCCACACCCGGACCAATTCGTTCCACATCCGCTTGAGCGATAC
The DNA here is from genome assembly GCA_047605305.1 of Gordonia sp. (in: high G+C Gram-positive bacteria). Lineage (GTDB taxonomy): Bacteria > Actinomycetota > Actinomycetes > Mycobacteriales > Mycobacteriaceae > Gordonia. The sequence continues at coordinate 12,504 of JASGFW010000070.1, read as the reverse complement.
GCGGTCACGGGAGCCGATCGCACGCTGCAGATCGGAGAATCCGGCGATCCTCTCCAACGCGGCATCCCATGCCTCGGCTACCTCATGGAAAATCGGCGGAAGATCGTCAAGCGCACGCGCATACAGGGTTTCGCCACCAAGATCGATGACCGTCGAGCCGGACGCCTCGGTGAGCGGATTAGGAAAAGGCTTGGTGCGCAGGCCCAACGCATCGACATAGTGGAAGAAGGCCCGTGAAGAAATCGGAAAACGCATCCCGCCGAGTTCAGCGATCTCCGGCTCGCCGGGGACAAACGGCTCCGACCGCAGACGACCGCCGATCCGATCGGCCTCGTAGACCACCGGCCGCAGTCCGAGCCGCATCAGCTCATATGCGGCGACCATGCCGGCCATTCCGGCACCGATGACCGCGACCTGGGTACCGAGTGCGTCCTCGGGTACCACCCCCAAGCCCGACGGGTGAGCCAGCCACTCATCGTAGGCGAACGGAAAGTCGGGACCGAAGACAGTGATCGGTGCGTGAGGGTGCACTCCTGCACCCTATGGCCGGGCCCATTCCCGCGCCCGGGAACCGCAATGATGCCATCGACTGATGTGGCTGGCGTCACTGCATCGCACGGGAACCGATGCGGTGATCGCAGCGACCACTGCTCATGGTGGCCGCGACATGCGGCACATCACGGCCCGCCCCCCTTCCCCGACCCGAAAGATGTCAACAGACGTGGTCATCACCCACTCAGAATCAGCCCCTTCCAGAGTGGCTTCGTCACCGGATGCCGCAGGGCCACGCCGTCCGCCAACGGCGGCGACGCGCTGGCGCCCGCTGCTCATCCGCTGGCACTTCTATGCCGGCATCCTCATCGGACCGTTTCTGCTCCTCGCCGCGATCACCGGCACCCTCTATGCGCTGATCCCGCAGCTCGACCGGGCGATCTATCACCACGAACTGACCGTCGCCCGTGTCGGTTCGGCACCGCTGCCGCTCGACGCGCAGGTCAGCGCGGCCCGACGCGCCCACCCGGAAGGGTCGATCGTCTCAGTCACTCCGGCGCCGCGGCCAGGTGACACAACACGAGTAGTACTCGCCGTCGACGATGTGCCGGCGGACCGCCACCGCACGGTCTTCATCGACCCCTACACCGGAGTAGTTCGCGGTGCGCTGACCACCTACGGCGAATGGCTACCCGTGCGCGCCTGGTTCGCCGGATTGCATCGCGACCTGCATCTGGGGGTGATCGGCCGCAACTACAGCGAGATCGCGGCCAGCTGGCTGTGGGTGGTCGCATTCGGCGGGCTGATTCTGTGGATCGGTCATCGGCGGCGGAACCGCGCACTGGCACGACTATTACTTCCCGACCGGGGCACCGCATCGTCGTCACGCCGACGCACGATGAGTTGGCATGGCGCCGTGGGTGTCTGGATCATCATCGGCCTCATCGTGTTATCCGCGTCCGGGCTGAGCTGGTCACGCTGGGCCGGCGCGAATATCGCGGAATTACGCACCGCCATGGCCTGGACGAAACCCACGGTATCGACCGAGGTGGACCATTCGCGCGGGGCAACACCATCCGGCGCCCCCGATATCGCTGATTTCACTCGCGTGTACGCCACCGCGCGCCACGCCGGGCTGGTAGGGCCGATGAATATTTCCGTTCCCGTGGCCGCCCCGACTGGGATCGAATCCACCTGGACGGTCAGCGAAAGAGCGCGCGGATACCCCAGCCACTACGACTCGATCGCGATCGACCCGCAAACATTACGTGTCACCGACCGAGTGAACTTCGCCGACTGGCCACTGGCCGCCAAACTCACCGCCTGGGCGATCAGCGCACACATGGGGCTCTTCGGCGTGGCCAATCAGATCATTCTCGTGCTACTCGGCATCGGACTGATCACCGTGATCGTGCGCGGCTACCTCATGTGGTGGCGCCGCCGGCCCGCGACCAGCCCCCTGCCCACGTCGCCCCCACGCGGCACGCTCGGCTCATTGTTGCCGTATGAAGCGGCGGCCCTGATTGCCGCATGCGCCGGGCTCGGCTGGTTTCTGCCGTGGTTCGGAATTCCCTTGGTACTCTTCGTGATCACCGACACCATCACGGGAATGCGAGTCTCCCGATGATCGGCGATCCGCTGTTGCGTTGGGCCGTAACCCTTCTGTTCACGCTCACCGCCGTGCAGTCCGGCTACGCCATCGCATCGCTGCGGCCGAGTTGGCAGGCGATCGTCGGGCATCTGCTGCATCTGATCATGGCGGTGGCGATGATCGTGATGGCGTGGCCGTACTCCATGCACTGGCCGACGCTCGGGCCGATGATCTTCTTCATCGTTGCAGCCGGCTGGTACCTCGTCAGCATCGCGGTGCCGGAGCCGGAGGCTCGCCGGCACCACTGTGGTTGTGGCGCGATCTGCATCTGCGACCAGGGCGGCACCTGCGTGCCGACCACAGCCACCAGCTACGGCCGGCGCATCGCCGTCTATCACGCCGCGATGATGGGCGCGATGGCGTGGATGTACGCAGCAATGAACACAAGCCTGCTCCCCGGGCGGGCATCCCCCGCGAGCCACGACGCGCACATGCAGATGCACATGGACATGCAGATGGGCGCGGGGATGGACATGCATCCGGGAATGCAGATGGATACCGATACACCCACCTACGTCACGACAGTGAATGCGCTCCTGATGACCGGATTCGCGGTGGCGGCACTCTGTTGGCTCTACCGCTACCTGGTGCGGCGCCGCGCCGCCGGTAACCCGGCGCAGGTGCTGACCTTTGCTGGCGACCTCGCACAGATATTCATGGCTACCGGTATGGCGATCATGTTCGGCACGATGGTGTGAGCGGCGGGCCGCTCTAGCGTCCGCGAAGCCGCCGGTTCGGCAAATCAACGGCCCCCGCATCTCGAAAGATGCGGGGGCCGTTGATTATTGATCTAGCAGACTAGCGGTAGTCGCTGCCGAATCCGTAGTCGTCGAGCGGGACCGCAGCGCCGGCAGGAGCACCGAAGGTGCCATCCGGGCTGTAGTAGGTGTCGTCGTAGGACGGCACCGCGTAGGCGGCCGCGCGGGCCTCCTCGGTCGGCTGCACGGTGATGTTGCGGTAGCGGTTGATACCGGTACCGGCCGGGATCAACTTACCGATGATCACGTTCTCCTTGAGGCCGATGAGCTTGTCGCTGCGGCTGTTGATCGCCGCATCGGTAAGCACACGCGTGGTCTCCTGGAACGACGCCGCACTCAGCCACGACTCGGTGGCCAACGACGCCTTGGTGATACCCATCAGCACCGGACGTCCGGCCGCGGGCTCGCCACCCTCGGACACCACCGCACGGTTGGCCGTCTCAAACTCGGCGCGCTCAACGAGCGATCCGGGCAGGAATTCGGTGGAACCGTGGTCGATGATCGTCACGCGACGCAGCATCTGACGCACGATGGTCTCGATGTGCTTGTCGTGGATCGACACACCCTGGCTGCGGTAGACCTCCTGGACCTCGTTGACCAGGTGGATCTGCACCTGACGCGGTCCCATCACCCGCAGCACCTCATGCGGGTTCGCCGAACCCTCCATGAGCTGCTGGCCCACCTCGACGTGGTCACCGTCGGCGAGTAGCCGCTCGGAACCATCGTCGTGCTTGAACACGCGCAGCCGCTGACGCTTGGAGATCTTGTCGTAGACAACCTCTTCCGACCCGTCGTCGGGGACGATCGTGATCTTGTAGAAGCGGTCGTCATCCTCCAGGCGCACCCGACCCGAGACCTCTGCGATCGGCGCGACACCCTTGGGCACGCGGGCCTCGAACAGCTCCTGCACACGCGGCAGACCACCGGTGATGTCGTCACCGACACCACCCTGGTGGAAGGTACGCATCGTCAGCTGGGTACCGGGCTCACCGATCGACTGGGCGGCGATGATACCGACGGCCTCGCCGATGTCGACGAGCTTGCCGGTCGCCATCGAACGCCCATAGCAGTGCGCACACACACCGGTGCCGGTGGCGCAGGTGAGCACCGAACGCACCTTGACCTGCGTGATACCGGCCGCGAGGAGAGCCTCGATCGCCGGATCGCCGAGGTCATGTCCACGTTCGACGATGACGTTGCCATCCTCGTCGAGAGCATCGGCGGCCAGGGTCCGCGCATACGTCGAAGTCTCGACGTGCGCATCCCGGATCAGCGTGCCGTCGGCGGCCTTCTCGGCGATCGTGGTGATGATGCCACGCTCGGTATTGCAATCGGTCTCACGCACGATGACGTCCTGGCTGACGTCCACCAGACGACGGGTCAGGTAACCCGAGTCGGCGGTACGCAGCGCGGTATCGGCGAGACCCTTACGCGCACCGTGGGTGTTGATGAAGTACTCGGCCACGGTCAGGCCCTCGCGGAACGAGGACTTGATCGGACGCGGGATGAACTCACCCTTCGGGTTGGTCACCAGACCCTTCATGCCCGCCAGCGAGCGGATCTGGGTCATGTTGCCCGCCGCACCCGACTTCACGATGATCGGAATCGGGTTGTTATCCGGGTAGTGAGCCTCCATCGCCTGGCCGACCTCATCGGTGGCCTGCTTCCAGATCTCCACCAGCGCGTCCCGACGCTCATCCGGCGTCAACGCACCGCGCTGGAACTTGCGCTCCAGACCGTCGGCGCGCTCCTCGTACTTGTCGAGGATCGCCGCCTTCTGCGGCGGCACCAGCACGTCGGCCATCGAAACGGTCACACCCGAGCGGGTGGCCCAGTAGAAACCGACATCTTTGAGCTTGTCGACGGTCTGTGCGACCACGATCATCGGGTAACGCTCGGCGAGATCGTTGATGATGACGGCCTGACGCTTCTTGGGCATCTGCTCGTTGACAAACGGGTAGTCAATCGGCAGCAGCTCGTTGAAGAGCACCCGACCCAGCGTCGTCTCCAGCTCCCACGGCCGGCCCTGACGCCACCCATCCGGGAACCGCTCGGCCTCGATATCGGCCGGCGGACGCTGATCGGTCAACCGCACCTTGATCCGCGACTGCACACTGAGCACGCCGCGGTCGACGGCCATGATGGCCTCCGCCGGGCTCGAATAGACGCCGCGCTCGATGTCGTCGCCGGTGGCCGGGGTGTATTCGCCGACAGCACCTTCGGTGAGGGTGGTCAGGTAGAACAAACCGGTCACCATGTCCAGACGCGGCATGGCCAACGGACGACCCGATGCGGGCGAGAGGATGTTGTTACTCGACAGCATCAGGATGCGTGCCTCGGCCTGTGCCTCTGCACTCAGCGGCAGGTGCACGGCCATCTGGTCACCGTCGAAGTCGGCGTTGAACGCCTCACACACCAGCGGATGCAGCTGAATGGCCTTACCTTCAACCAGCTGCGGCTCGAAAGCCTGAATACCGAGACGGTGCAGGGTCGGCGCACGGTTCAGCAAGACCGGATGTTCAGCGATGACCTCTTCGAGGACGTCCCACACAGCCGCACGCTGCCGCTCAACCATCCGCTTCGCGGACTTGATGTTCTGCGCCTGGTTCAGGTCGACGAGTCGCTTCATCACGAACGGCTTGAACAGCTCAAGAGCCATCAGCTTCGGCAGACCGCACTGGTGCAACTTGAGCTGCGGGCCGACGACGATGACCGAACGGCCCGAGTAATCCACGCGCTTACCGAGCAGGTTCTGCCGGAATCGGCCCTGCTTGCCCTTGAGTAGATCACTCAGCGACTTCAGCGGACGGTTACCCGGTCCGGTGACCGGACGACCACGACGGCCGTTGTCGAAGAGCGCGTCCACCGACTCCTGCAGCATCCGCTTCTCGTTGTTGACGATGATCTCGGGCGCGCCGAGATCGATCAGTCGCTTGAGGCGGTTGTTGCGGTTGATCACGCGGCGGTACAGATCGTTGAGGTCAGATGTGGCAAAGCGACCACCGTCGAGCTGCACCATCGGGCGCAGCTCCGGCGGGATCACCGGCACCGCGTCGAGCACCATGCCCAGCGGCGAATTACCGGACTGTTGGAACGCCGCGACGACCTTGAGTCGCTTGAGCGCGCGCAGCTTCTTCTGACCCTTGCCGCTGCGGATCGTTTCGCGCAGCGACTCTGCCTCGGCATCGATGTCGAAGGTCTCCAGGAGCTTCTTGATCGCCTCGGCGCCCATCGCACCGGTGAAGTACTCGCCGTAGCGGTCCTGCAGCTGGTGGTAGAGCTTCTCGTCGATGATCAGATCGCCGGGAGACAACTTGATGAACTTGTCCCACAGTTCCGCGAGTCCGTCGAGTTCACGCTGCGAGGCGTCACGCATCCGCCGCATCTCACGCTCGGCACCGTCACGCACCTTGCGGCGCACGTCGGCCTTGGCGCCCTCGGCCTCGAGCTCGGCCAGGTCGGCCTCAAGCTTGCTCTGCCGCTCGGCGAGATCGGCGTCCCGCGCGTCGGCGACACCCTTCTTCTCGACCTCCATCTCGGCTTCCAACGTGGAGAGCTCGTTGTGCCGGAGTTCGTCGTCGACAGAGGTGATCACATAGGCGGCGAAGTAGATGATCTTTTCGAGATCCTTCGGCGCCAGGTCAAGCAGGTAGCCCAACCGGCTCGGCACACCCTTGAAGTACCAGATGTGGGTGACCGGAGCAGCCAACTCGATGTGGCCCATGCGTTCACGACGCACCTTGGCCTTGGTGACCTCTACGCCGCAGCGTTCGCAGATGATGCCCTTGAAGCGCACCCGCTTGTACTTGCCGCAGTAGCACTCCCAGTCGCGAGTCGGTCCGAAGATCTTCTCGCAGAACAGGCCGTCCTTCTCCGGCTTGAGTGTGCGGTAATTGATGGTCTCCGGCTTCTTAACCTCACCGTACGACCAATTGTGGATATCGTCGGCCGTGGCCAGGCCGATCTTGAGTTCGTCGAAAAAGTTGACGTCGAGCACTTGTTACCTTTCCAGAGCTCTGTCAAATAAGTGTCGGTCGGTGTCGGCGGGGGCGGGACGAACCCCGCCCCGCCGACCGCGGTGCGGACTAGTTCGCGAGATCGTCGACTGTTGCCGACTCATTGCGCGACAGGTTGATGCCGAGGTTGGCCGCGGCGCGTTCCAAATCCTCGTCGTCGGTGTCGTGCATCGCGATCGCGGCACCGTCGGAGCTGAGCACCTCGACGTTGAGGCACAGCGACTGCAACTCCTTGAGCAACACCTTGAACGACTCGGGGATACCGGGTTCGGGGATGTTCTCGCCCTTGACGATCGCCTCGTACACCTTCACGCGGCCGACCACGTCGTCCGACTTGATCGTGAGCAGTTCCTGCAGGGTGTAGGCGGCACCGTATGCCTGCATGGCCCAGCACTCCATTTCACCGAAGCGCTGACCACCGAACTGTGCCTTACCGCCGAGCGGCTGCTGGGTGATCATCGAGTACGGACCTGTCGAACGCGCGTGAATCTTGTCGTCGACCAAGTGGTGCAGCTTGATGATGTACATGTAGCCAACCGACACCGGATACGGGAACGGCTCGCCGGAACGGCCATCGAACAGCGTGGCCTTACCATCGCTGTTGACCATCACCTCGCCGTCACGGTTGGGCAGCGTCGACGACAGCAGCCCGGTCAGTTCCTCCTCGCGGGCTCCGTCGAACACCGGGGTGGCGGTGTTGGTGTCCGGTGCCGCCGAGTACATATCCTCGGGTAGCTTGGACGCCCATTCGGGCACGCCGTTGGCGACGTCGATATTCCAACCGGTCTTGGCGATCCAGCCCAGGTGGGTCTCAAGGATCTGACCGATGTTCATACGACGCGGCACACCGTGGGTGTTCAGGATGATATCGACCGGGGTGCCGTCAGGCAGGAACGGCATGTCCTCGGCGGGGAGGATCTTGCCGATGACACCCTTGTTGCCGTGGCGGCCGGCAAGCTTATCGCCGTCCTGGATCTTGCGCTTCTGCGCCACATAGACACGAACCAGCTCGTTGACGCCGGGGGCGAGATCATCGTCGTCGTCGCGGCTGAACACGCGCACACCGATGACCTTGCCGGTCTCGCCGTGCGGCACCTTCAGCGACGTGTCGCGGACCTCGCGGGCCTTCTCGCCGAAGATGGCACGCAGCAGGCGCTCTTCCGGAGTCAACTCGGTCTCGCCCTTCGGGGTGACCTTGCCGACCAGGATGTCGCCGTCACGGACCTCGGCACCGATGCGCACGATGCCGCGCTCGTCGAGATCGGCGAGCACCTCATCGGAGACATTCGGGATATCCCGGGTGATCTCCTCGGCACCAAGCTTGGTGTCACGCGCGTCGATCTCGTGCTCCTCGATATGGATCGAGGTGAGCACGTCCTCCTCCACGAGCCGCTGGCTCAGGATGATCGCGTCCTCGTAGTTGTGACCTTCCCACGGCATGATCGCGACGAGCAGGTTCTTGCCCAGCGCCATTTCACCGTTCTCGGTACACGGACCGTCGGCCAGCACCTGGCCGGCCTCCACGCGCTGGCCCTCGTCCACGATCGGACGCTGGTTGGTGCAGGTTCCGTGGTTGGAGCGGGCGAACTTACGCATCCGGTACGTGTTGCGAGTGCCCTCATCGCTCATCACCGTGATGTAGTCGGCCGATACTTCCTCGACCACACCGGTCTTCGCCGAGACGATGACCTCACCGCCGTCGACAGCGGCACGCAGTTCCATACCGGTGCCCACCAGCGGAGACTCACTGCGCACCAGCGGCACGGCCTGACGCTGCATGTTCGCACCCATCAGGGCGCGGTTGGCGTCGTCATGCTCGAGGAACGGGATCATCGCGGTCGCGACCGACACCATCTGGCGCGGCGAGACGTCGAGGTACTCGACGTCGGTGGCGCCCACGAACTCGACCTCCGAGCCCTTCTTACGGACCAGCACGCGATCGTCGGTGATACGACCCTGCGCGTCATAGGAGGTGTTGGCCTGGCCGACGAGGAAACGGTCCTCCTCGTCTGCGGTCAGGTAATCGATCTGGTCGGTGACCACACCGTCGACGACCTTGCGGTACGGGGTCTCGATGAATCCGAACGGATTGACCCGCGCGTACACCGCGAGGTTGCCGATGAGACCGATATTCGGACCTTCAGGGGTCTCGATCGGACACATGCGCCCGTAATGGCTCGGGTGCACGTCACGGACCTCAAGTCCGGCGCGCTCACGGGACAGACCACCGGGGCCGAGAGCGTTGAGCCGGCGCTTATGCCCGAGCCCGGCCAGCGGGTTGTTCTGATCCATGAACTGCGACAGCTGGCTGGTGCCGAAGAACTCCTTGATCGCCGCCACCACGGGACGGATGTTGATCAGGGTCTGCGGGGTGATCGCCTCGACGTCCTGGGTGGTCATGCGCTCACGCACGACGCGCTCCATACGCGAGAGGCCGACGCGGATCTGGTTCTGGATCAGTTCACCGACGGTACGGATGCGGCGATTACCGAAGTGGTCGATGTCATCGACCTCGATCGGCACCTCAACACCCTCCGGGCCAGCCACCTTAGCGAGGGTGAGCTGGTGCGGATCGGCGTCATGCAGGCGCACGAGGTACTCGACGATGGCGACGATATCTTCGCGGCGCAGCACCGACGGGCCCGTAGTCGCGTTGCCCGCGAGACCGAGCTTCTTGTTGACCTTGTAGCGGCCAACGCGCGCCAGATCGTAACGCTTCTCCTTGAAGAACAGATTCTCCAGCAGGTTCTCAGCGGACTCGCGGGTCGGCGGCTCGCCCGGACGCAGCTTGCGGTAGACCTCCAGCAGCGCCTCATCCTGGTTGGCGGTGTTGTCCTTCTCCAGGGTGGACATCATGATCTCGGAGAAGCCGAAACGCTGCGTGATCTCCTCGGTGGTCAGGCCCAAAGCCTTCAGCAGCACGGTGACCGGCTGGCGACGCTTGCGATCGATACGCACCCCGACGGTGTCGCGCTTGTCGACGTCGAACTCAAGCCACGCGCCACGGCCAGGGATGACCTTCACGGTGTGCAGGGTCTTCTCGGTGCCCTTGTCGATGGTGGCATCGAAATACACACCGGGGCTGCGCACCAACTGGCTCACGACGACACGCTCGGTGCCGTTGATGATGAAGCTGCCCTTATCGGTCATGATCGGGAAGTCGCCCATGAAGACGGTCTGCGACTTGATCTCACCGGTGTTGTTGTTGATGAACTCCGCGGTGACGAACAGGGGCGCCGCGTAGGTCATGTCCTTGTCCTTGCACTCCTCGATCGAGGCCTTGACCTCGTCGAAGTGTGGGTCGGAGAACGACAGGGACATCGAACCGGAAAAATCCTCGATCGGCGAAAGTTCGTGGAGGATATCCTCCAGACCTCCGACCGGATTATCGTCGCCGCGCGAGATGGCCTTCGCCCGCCATTCGGGGGACCCGACGAGCCAATCGAATGATTCGAGTTGTACGTCGAGGAGGTTCGGTACCTCCAGAGGCTCGCTAATCTTCGCGAACGATGCGCGATGCGGCGCGCCGGGGATTGTTGAGGTGGACTGGCGGTCGACTGCCAAGGTGCGTCCTTCCAACACTGTGTTTCTGCCTGCCTAGGTTGGCGTGGCTTTGGGGGCCGTTCGCTGGTGACACCTGAAACCAGCGATCACACACCACACGGAACACAGTGGCCAAAAGGATCGAAAGATGGACAGGAGGCAGCCAGCGCAACGTCCAACTGTAGCAAAAAATAGACGCACTTTGTCAAGTAACGTCTCGAAGCGATTGAGCGCCGGTGGCTGCCCACACTGTCATCGCTGGACACAGATTGACCTGACATCGCCCTCACGTCAAGCGCTACGCGCGAAATTGTGGAAGAAAACTACTGCCTCACCTGCAAAGGCGCGGTCAGGGCCCCGCTACTGGCGGGTTAATCAACCCGCGGAGCGGAAAGAGCGCCAGCCCGTCCACACGCGGGTTCAGATATCTTCGACCTGGGCGATGAGCCACGAATCGCCGTGCTTATCCATCTGCACTTGATAGCGCGGGGTGACGCTCTGGGTGGGCACCCCGTTCTGCGTCCCCGACAACACCATGTTCACCACGATGACGGCACGGGCCCCGTCGCCATCACCGGAGAGATCGCGCACGCCGATCGCGTCGATCTGGCAGTCGGTTGTCGCCCGCGCCTGTTCCATCACCTGTTTGAGCGGCGCGACCTGCTTGTTGAACTGCGCTAACGCTTCGCCGGTCAGCCCGGCGCGCGCCTTTTTCGCCCACTCGTCGAATTTGACGCCGCTGGCCGAATTCGCGGTGCAGATCTTCGTCTGGGCCTGCGAGATCAGTTCGGCGGTGGCAGCCTGATCGACGAATGCCTTATTCGACCCGATCGAGGCACCCGGATGGATGGCGAGGACCACCGCGATGGCGGCCAGTACGGCAGCGACGCCGGCGAGGACCCCCACCGTGCGAGGCCGCACACGTAACGCGGCCGACGGCGTCGGCAATGCGTTCGGCGACACTGTGCGTTCGGTGCCGACATCAGCAGCAGGAGCGTCAGCGGCAGGGATGCCGGTATCAGGGACATCGGTATCAGGAGCATCGACCGCAGGTTTAAGCGTCGACACCCGAGACACGGGCCTGGTTGTGGCAGCTGGCCGGGGGCTCTCGGTGATCTCCCGATCCTGCACGACGGCAGCGTCCTGGGCGGTGGTCACTACGGCGTCCTCGGCCACGGCCGGGCGGGCGGCGGGCCGGGGGTAGCCGGCGACGCGGGGTCGGTAACCGGGCTTACGACCCGTGGTTCGCCCCATCAGTTACCCCCGCTCGTCTGGCTCGAGTTCTGTGCCGTCTGGCCCGAGCTATCGACACTGATCCCGTCGAGCGGGGAAATATCGGATGCCTTCCACTGACCGCCGACTTTGGTCATGGTGACCGAAAATCCCATCGTCTGGGTTACTCCCGCCTGCCCGTCGCGTTTCGCGGTCGCATCCACGTAGACGAGAACCTTTGCGGTGCCGGCGTCGGCGTCCACCTCGGTAGGTGCCGAACGCTTCAATCGTGACGTCAGTGCGGCGGCCTGCGAACCCGCCTGAGTGATCTGCTGGTTGAGGGTCGAGACGTCTTGGGCGGTAATCTGTTCCCGCGCCTTACCGGTCAGGGAGGCGTCCACCCGACGCTTCCAGGCAGCGGTGTTCTTCGGATCAACCGTGGTCACGTTCAAGATGGCCTGTTCGGCTCCGGCGACCGCCTCATCACGTGCCGTTTGGGTGGGTTCATGCACCGCATACACCTCGTACGCCCGGTAGCCGTAAAACGCAACACCCGCTAGGGCAGCCGCGATCGCCAGGATCGCGATCACGGCGGCCACCGCGACGCCGCGGGATCGTTCGCCGCGGGATCGTTCGATGCCGGTGTCGGCGGGGGGCTCAGTCGTGATCATCGGGCGCCACCATAACGATCGGACCTGAGAACAGGCGAATCACTCACGTTCCTCTTCATCATCCCAGTCAGTTGCTGTCAGCCCAGTCGTTGCCGTCATCTGGAGATCAGTTGCCGTACTCAGCCGGAGACACCGCACGCACCCCCATCAACGCCGCCAAC
>JASGFW010000069.1:0-22149 GCA_047605305.1 Gordonia sp. (in: high G+C Gram-positive bacteria) | reverse complement strand
AGCCGACATGCCGACGGAGTTTGGCCGAGAACCGGGGGATGAGGTCGCCGTCGCGGTCGACACGCTCCTCGACGTAGGCGAGATCGCCGTCCTCGACGAGACCGTAGAGTCGTTTGGCGCCGCCGGTGCGAACGCCCGACTCGGCCTTGATGACCACATCGGTGGCCAGCTCCCACGACGTCTGATTCAGCGGTTTGCCGTAGAAAAGTTCGATAGATCCCTCGGCGTGGGCCAGTAGGAGTTCGATGGTGTCGTCGGCACCGATACGCCAGAAACCGGTCTCACGCAGGTCGGGGGCGAGATAGTTCGCATCAGGGTCGATCTTCCACGACCGGGCCTCCCAGTTCAGGAAGTTCCGGCCGTCGTGGCTGACGACGATCTGCTGTGCGAAGGGGTAATCCTCGCCGGTTTCCGGATCGTTTGCCTCACCCTCACCGCGCCAGACGCCGACCATCGGCAGCAACGCGAGAACTCCCGGGTGCAGATCGGCGCCGTACCGCAGATTGGCGGTGTCGGCAGATAACGGGAGATCGTCCCAGGTCGGCAGGTTGCGTTCACGGCTTCCGGACTCGGCGGCCCGCGTGTCGGCATCATTGATCGCCGCGTCGCCGGAACGGCGAGGACGATCCTCCTCCGGAGAGGTCACGATTCGTCGGTGACCAGGCGGTAGAGCACGTACAGGCCGAACCAGGTGATCAAAATGGCCGCCAGGACCAGCAGGATTTCGAAGAAGAGGACCACGGCTGGAGTTTACCTCGCTTAACGTAGGGGGAGCGACTGAGGGCCCGACCACCCGTGGTGATCGGGCCCTCGCCGAGGACGATGCCGGGAACTACTTCGACACGGTGATGTCGTGATCGTGCACACCCGGTCCATCCGGATGCACGGTCACATCGCCGTTGCCGACCGAGCTGAGCGCGCGCAGCGTCCAGGTGCCCGGTGCGGCAAAGAAACGGAAATCACCGGTGGGGCTGGCAACAACCTCGGCGGTGAATTCGCCACTGGCATCGAGTAGACGCACGAATGCACCCGCGACCGGGTTGCCCGACGCGTCGGTGACCTGCCCGGTGAGGACAGTCTCCTTCTCCACGTCCACTCCTGCGGGCAACTTCTGCCCCTGTTTGGGTGCGGCGCACATAGTTACTTTCCTTCTCCCAACTCGACCGGCACGCCGACCAGCGAGCCGTATTCAGTCCAGCTGCCATCGTAATTCTTCACATCGGACTCGCCGAGCAGCTCATGAAGCACGAACCAGGTGTGGCTTGAGCGCTCGCCGATGCGGCAGTAGGCAATGGTGGGCTTGGACTTGTCGAGCCCGGCCTCGCCGTAGATTTCGGCCAGTTCGTCGTCGCTGCGGAAGGTGCCGTCCTCGTTGGCGGCCTTGCTCCACGGCACATTGATGGCACCGGGGATGTGGCCGGGACGCTGGCTCTGCTCCTGTGGCAGGTGAGCGGGCGCGAGGATCTTGCCGGAGAACTCATCCGGGCTGCGCACGTCGACGAGATTCTTGGTGCCGATCGCGTTGACGACCTCGTCGCGGAAGGCGCGGATCGACAGATCCGGATCGGCGGCCTTGTAGGTGGTGGCCGGGCGGGTGACCGGTTCCGCGGACAGCGGGCGCCCGTCGAGCTCCCACTTCTTGCGGCCGCCATCGAGCAGCTTCACATCGTTGTGGCCGTAGAGCTTGAAGTACCAGTAGGCGTATGCGGCGAACCAGTTGTTGTTGCCGCCGTAGAGGACCACGGTGTCATCGTTGGCGATACCGCGCTCGGAGAGCAGCGCAGAGAACTGCTCGGCGTCGACGAAGTCGCGACGAACCGGATCCTGTAGATCGGTTTTCCAGTCGAGCTTGACGGCGCCCTCGATGTGGCCGCCGTCGTAGGAGGTGGTGTCCTCGTCGACCTCAACGAGGACAACTTTGTCGGTGTGCAGATTCTGCTCAGCCCAATCGGCGCTGACCAGGACGTCGGAACGTGCCATTTTTCGATTCCCTTCCGGAACTCATATCTGGGGATTGAGGATGAAGGTGCGGCACTTCGCGGCCGAACACTTCGGCGGGTGACGACGGCAGACCACCAGGTCAATCCCCGGTGCAGCAACATTGCGAACGCAACCTGAGGGCCGTCATCGAGGTGACCGTGCCCGCTCAGGCGCTACGATCACCGATCTAGAGACAGCAACAGTCGACGACTCGACAGAAGTCGATCGCCCGACGGCGGGTGAGCATGAACTCACGGCGCAGTTGCATGCCCACGAGGGTACAGCCACGGCGGTTACCGACCAATATGGGTCTCGGTTTCGCCGCGTCGGCGTCAAACTGCCGGCACGGATCTATCGGACGGAAGGCGCTGGAGGGAAGGCGCTAGTGGGAAGGCGTCGGTCAGGATTTGCCGCTCAGAATTTGTCTGGACGCAGATCGCGCGGACCGGAATCGGCGACGAGTAGCACGTCGCTGCCTTCGCTGTGCGCCCCTGTCGGGGCCAGCCCCCACGGCAGCGGTAGCGGCGGCAGGGTGGTGGAGAAGCGCGCGAGCACCGCCGTGCGCACCGCGGCATTACCCGGTCCCGACACGGCGTCGGCGGTGACATGATTTTCCGGACCGGTACATAAGCCGGTGGCCTGCAGGTGAAGTCGCCGATCATGTACCGAGACATCCACCGTGACGCATACCTTGGCCTTGCGTCCGGGATACTTCGACGACGACGGCACGCCGACAGGTGTCGGATACCCGGTGACCGGCACGTTCGTCGGCGGTAGCGCGACGGTGCCGGTGAGCGCAATCCCGCTGGTGCGCTGCAGCAGACCGTCCTGCGGTCCGCCACCGCCGACTGTGCCCGCCGGGGCCGGTGTGTTCACGGTGAGGTCGAGAATATTCAGGAAGCGCCCGAGATTGACCGAGTCGAGTCGCGTATATGCGTGGATGGCGGAGACATGCATGGTGTCGTCTCTGTCGATCCGCCAACCGTCGCCGACCCGGAACCGGCCCAGCCTCGCACCCAGTTCGGCCCGGCAGCCGCCGTGGATGCCGCAACCGGCCACCGCCACGCCGCGGGCGGTGATCACCGCGCCGGGAAAGGTTCCGCCTGCGGCATGCGCGGCGTAGGGGAAGCCGCCGATCGTAACTTCCGGATCGAAACTCACCCGGGGCGCGGCGAGCAATGCCCGGGAGAGACGGTACTCACCGGTGATCGCGGCGGCGGTATCGGCTAACACTGCCGTCACGGCGATGATCAATAGTGCAGCCAGGGTGATCAAAACACCACGTCGCCGTCGCCGCAGCGGGGCCGAATCGGTACCCTTGGCGATTTTCACAGCCTCCGACGCCGCCTTGTTAACAGCGAAACGCCACATTGGGTCTATTCTGTCACCTATCGCGCACATAAAGGTAAGCCGACGTAAACAAAGAGGTTCGTCGTCGAGCGTGATGACAGGCGGACACGGTCACCACACATCCGGCTGGCTGTGTCGGGGGCGGTACGACGAGATCGGAGTGGTACGTGGATCTCTTATTGTTGACGGCTGACCCTAGCCCGGAGTCGGTTCTTCCTTCTCTGTCGCTACTCGCACATACCGTGCGAGTAGCGCCGACCGAAGTGTCCTCCTTGATGGAGGCCGGTAACGCCGACGTTGCGATCGTCGACGCCCGGACCGATCTCGCGGCGGCCCGTGGGCTGTGCCGACTGCTCGGCAGCACCGGTTCGTCGGTGCCGGTGGCGGCGGTGCTCACCGAGGGCGGGTTGGTGGCGGTCAACGCAGACTGGGGGCTCGACGAATTCTTGTTGCCGGCCACGGGACCGGCTGAACTTGATGCGCGCCTGCGGCTGTTGGTGGTGCGGACCCGAGGGGTGACCGCCGAGGAATCGTCGGGCAAGGTCACCCTCGGTGAGCTCATCATCGACGAGGGCACCTATACCGCCCGGCTGCGGGGCCGTCCGCTCGATCTCACCTACAAGGAGTTCGAATTACTCAAATACCTCTCGCAGAACGCCGGCCGGGTATTCACCCGCGCGCAGCTGCTGCAGGAGGTATGGGGTTACGACTTCTTCGGTGGCACGCGCACCGTCGATGTGCATGTGCGGCGGCTGCGCGCCAAACTCGGTAGCGAGCATGAGGCGCTGATCGGGACGGTGCGCAACGTCGGGTACAAGGCGGTTCGTCCGACCCGCGGCCGTAGCGGTCCGATAGACACGTCGTTCGACGATTTCCCGGACGCCGACGATGCCGACGATGAGATCGTCGGCGGCGGCGGACCCGAGGACTCTTTCGATCCTTCAGGAATCGGCCGTGCAGAAATCGGCGAGGAATTCAGTGCCAGCGGAAGCTGATCTTGTTTCGCCGGCTCCGGTGGTCACCGCGCACCTGGACACGTCGGGGATCGACCATGCCCGGCGGTTGATCGCGGCGGCGAGTGCGGCCGATGGGGTGGCCCCATTGTCGGAACAGTCGGTGCGCGCGATCGCCGACTCCGCCGACGACCCGGATGCGGTGCTGCATGTGGTTTCGCCGGCCGGATACGCCAACATCCTGCGTGGTCGCGACGGTGAGCCGGCGATGATTGAGGCTGTCGTGGATCCGGCTGCGCGCCGCCGCGGATATGGCCGCGCCCTGCTTGAATCGGCGTTCACGGCGGCCCGGGCTTTGCCTGGGGCGGTTGAGAATCCGCCGCGGGCCTGGGCCCACGGGGATCTGCCGGCCGCCCGCGCGTTGGCGTCGGCGATCGGAGTGCGGCCGCGCCGCGAACTGTTGCAGTTGCGGCGTGAGGTGGGTGCCGACGGCGCAGATCTCGCCCCACTCGATGACACCGCCCCTGGAGCCGTGGTGCGCACCTACGCAAGTGCGAGCGATGATGCGGAGATTCTGCGGGTCAATAATGCTGCCTTCGCCTGGCATCCCGAACAGGGCGGCTGGGATCTGGCGCAGATCCGCGAACGAGTCGAGAGCGACTGGTTCGACCCGGCCGGGCTGTTCCTGGCCTTCGACGCCGCCGATCCGACGCGGCTTCTGGGATTCCACTGGACTAAGCGGCATTCCGCCGACCTGGGTGAGGTGTACATCGTGGGAGTTGATCCCGCGGCTCAGGGACGTGGCTTGGGTCATACGCTCACCCTCGCCGGCCTGCATTACTTCGCCGAGCGCGGCGTTGGCACCGTCATGCTCTACGTGGAGGGCGATAACTCGTCCGCGCTGCGCACCTACGACAGGCTCGGGTTCACCCGATACGCGGTGGACGTCGCCTACGGCTGAGCCGGGGCTCCCACAGGCGGGGGCTCCCACAAGTACGGGCTCAGCATCGGCGACACCCAATTCATCTCTCGTTCACTTTTGCGGCGCGAAGCGTCTACCAGCGGACCTTACTGTCAGTGCGACCGGGCGTGGTCGCAGGCGCGACCCGCCGTGTTTGTTGATGCGGGAGGAACCTGAAAGTGACTTTGAGTCGAACCGGAGCCGTTGTCGCCACGCTGGTGGCCAGCTCCACCCTTGTGTTCGGGGCGTGTAGTAGCAACGCGGATAAGGGGAGCACGAGCGCGGCACCCGCATCGAAGGTGTCTGACATCAAGTGTGAAGGTAAGCAGTCGCTGCGAGCGAGTGGTTCCACCGCGCAGGCGAACGCGATGAAGATCTTCTCCACCTCCTTCGCCAAGACCTGCCCGGGCTTTGAACTCGCCTATGGCGGCGGCGGCTCGGGCCAGGGCGTCTCCGACTTCACTCAGGGACTCACCGACTTCGGCGGATCCGATTCACCGCTGAAAGATGCGGAGATCGGCAAGGCCGCACAGCGCTGCGACGGGGCCCCGGCATGGCAGCTGCCGCTGGTCTTCGGTCCGATCGCGGTGGTCTACAACCTCGATGGTGTCAGTGACTTAGCGCTGTCGGGCACGACGCTGGCGAAGATCTTCAGCGGTGGCGCCAAGACGTGGAACGATCCGGCCATCGCCGCCGACAACCCGGGTAAGACCCTGCCGTCGACTCCGATCAGCGTGATCTACCGTGCCGATCAGTCGGGTACCACCGACAACTTCCAGAAGTACCTGACCGCGGCCGGCGGCTGGACGAAGGGCGCGGGTAAGACCTTCAACGGAGGTGTCGGCGAGGGTAAGCAGGGCAATCCCGGGGTGGGTGCGGCCGTCAAGCCGACGCCCGGTTCGATCGCTTACGTGGAATGGGCATTCGCGGAGTCCAACAACCTGTCGACGGCCAAGATCATCACCGATCAGGACAAGCAGGGAGTTGCGCTGACCGCGGAAACCGGCGCCAAGACGATCGCGTCGGCCACGCTGAAGAATGGTTCGGACAGTCACGATCTGGTGATCGACACCGCATCCTTCTACAAGCCGGCCGCATCGGGCGCGTACCCGATCATTCTGGCAACATACTCGATTGTGTGCTCGAAGTACTCGGATACCGCGGTGGGGCAGGGTGTGAAGACCTTCCTGTCGGTCGCTTCTGCGCCGCAGAACCAGGGCCAGGATCTGATCAACGCCGGCTATATCCCGCTGCCGAGTGACTTCCAGACGAAGTTGCATGCCGCGGTGGACGCCATCAAGTAGCCGGTCGGCATCGGATCCACGTCACAACTAGCTAGGCACGATGAAAGATTATGTCCGTGGATGACACCACCGTGGACCAGGCTTCGGCGGAGCATCCGCCGGAGCGTGGTCCGCAGCGCCCTGAAACCCTCGATCTGCCGACTCCTGCCCCAGCGGGGGAGGACGGTGTCACCGTGGATCCCGGCGGTTTACATGACCGCCGGGGCGCGCTCGGAGACCAGGTTTTCTCCTATCTGGCGCGGGGTACCGGATTCCTCGTCATCGTGCTGATCGCCGGTATCGGCGTCTCGTTGATCTGGGACGCGGTACCGGCGATCACCGCGAACAACGCCAACTTCCTGTTCTCCTCGTACTGGAAGGTGGCGCAGAACAACTTCGATGGTCACACCGTCGCTTTCGGGGTGTGGGAGCTATTTCGAGCCACGGTGCTGAGTTCATTTTTCGCGTTGTTCCTGGCCACCCCGATCGCGATCGGCATCGCGGTGTTCCTCGTCGAATATGCGCCGCGACAGATCTCACGTCCGCTGGGTGCGCTTATCGACCTGCTCGCCGCGGTGCCGTCGATCATCTTCGGTCTGTGGGGCATCTACATCCTGGCGCCGTTCATCGCTCCGTTCGTCGAATGGCTCAATCACGGCCTCGGATGGTTTTTCCTGTTCAGTTCGGGCAGCACGTCGGTCTCCGGGGGCGGCACCGTCTTCACGGCGGGCATCGTGCTGGCGATTATGATGCTGCCGATCATCACCTCCATCACCCGCGAGGTATTGCGTCAAACACCGGGTGGACAGAAGGAGGCCGCGCTCGCGCTCGGCGCCACCAAATGGGAGGTCATTCGGATGACCTCTCTGCCGTATGGGCGTTCGGGCATGATCGCCGCCGCGATGCTCGCGCTCGGCCGTGCCCTCGGTGAAACCATCGCGGTGATGATCATCCTGAGTACCGCCGTCGGCCGGCTGAAATGGTCGCTGTTCGAGGGTGGCGATACCTTTGCCTCCAAGATCGCCCGTGACGTCGGTGAATTCGTCGGCAGTATCGACACGCAAAGTAGCTATATCGCGGCCGGGCTGGTGTTGTTCGTACTGACCTTCCTGGTCAACGCCATCGCCCGTGTCATTGCCGGCGGAAAGGTGAACGGATGACCCGCGCAGTCGACGACGTCACCGCCGACAGACCCGTCAAACAGTCTCCGAGCGCATTCCGGCAGATCTCGCTGAGTCGACGCATCCGCAACCAGGCCGCCCGCACGATTTTCATCCTGTGTTTCGTGGTGGGAGTCATCCCACTGGTGTGGCTGCTGTACACGGTGATCGCCAATGGGGTGGGCGCTATCACCGACCCGCACTGGTGGTTCGGTGACGGCTACGGTATCGACACCACAACCGATTACGGGGCCGGTCTGGCGCCGGCGATCGTCGGTTCAATCGTCCAGGCACTGATCGCGGCGATCATCTCCGTCCCCATCGCGGTGCTCGTCGCCATCCTGCTGGTCGAGTATCCGACATCGAGGCTGGCCAAACCGGTGAGTTTCATGGTGGACATCCTCGCCGGAGTGCCGTCGATCGTCGCGACGCTGTTCATTTTCACTGTCTTCGTGATCGGCTTGTCGCTGGGCCAGAGCGGATTCATGGTCGCTCTCGCGCTGATCCTGCTGATGATCCCGATCGTGGTGCGCTCCACCGAGGAGATGCTGAAGTTGGTTCCCGATGAGCTTCGGGAAGCGTCGTATGCGCTGGGTATTCCCAAGTGGAAGACGATCATGCGGATTGTGATCCCAACGGCATTGTCGGGCATGCTGTCCGGTATTTTCCTTGCGATCGCGCGCATCATGGGCGAGACCGCACCGGTGCTGATTCTCGCCGGACCGGCCAGTTCGATGATCAAAACCAACCCGTTCGAGGGCGGAATGAATTCGCTACCGCTGTTCATCAAGGACATGTGGTCGGCGAGCCAGCCGGCGTCGTCGTTCTACTACTGGGGTGCGGCGCTGACCCTCATCATCATCATTGCGGCGCTCAATCTGATCGCTGCGGTCGCGTCGAAGGTTTTGGCCCCCAAGACCCGATAGCCACTCCCGGCGAGCGCCGCACTGCGCCCCGGGGATCAATCTCCCACCCAGCACAAGCGAAGGTATGCAATGGCCAAGCGCCTCGACGTCAAAGATCTCAACGTCTACTACGGCAAGTTCCATGCGGTGAAGGATGTGACGCTCGCGGTGCCGCCGCACAGCATCACGGCTTTCATCGGGCCGTCGGGCTGCGGAAAATCGACGGTGCTACGTACCCTCAACCGCATGCACGAGGAGGTCCCCGGGGCCTACGCGCAGGGCAGCGTCTTGCTCGACGGTGAGGACATCTACGGCCGCGACGTCAACCCGACGAGCGTGCGCACGACGATCGGGATGGTGTTTCAGCGGCCGAATCCGTTCCCGACGATGTCGATCCGGGACAACGTGGTCGCCGGGCTGAAACTTCAGGGAGTGCGTAACAAGGCACAGCTGGCCGAGGTGTGCGAGCGCAGTCTGCGGGGCGCCAACCTGTGGGAAGAGGTCAAGGATCGGCTCGACAAGCCCGGCGGTGGACTCTCCGGCGGACAGCAGCAGCGGCTGTGCATCGCGCGGGCCATCGCGGTGTCCCCGGATGTGCTGTTGATGGATGAGCCGTGCTCGGCCCTCGATCCGATCTCGACGTTGGCGATCGAGGATCTGATGGGTGAGCTCAAGAAGGAATACACGATCGTTATCGTGACCCACAACATGCAGCAGGCCGCCCGTGTCTCCGATCAGACGGCGTTTTTCAACCTTGAGGGTGTCGGCAAGCCCGGCCAGCTCGTTGAGATCGGCTACACGGAAGCCATCTTCACACACCCCGCAAAGCGGGAGACCGAGGATTACATCTCGGGCCGTTTCGGTTAGTGCGAATTCATGCGGTGAACAGCAGCACGATGAGAAGTACGATCAACGCCAGTGTGACCCCGGCATACGCTAAATATCGGGCATAGACGAGATAGTGGCGTCGGGACTCGCCGCGGCGTCCATCCTCGTGAAGTTTGTCCCCGGTCACCGTGCCGAAATCCGCTTCCGCCGGATGGTATCCGCCCATGACCGACGACTCTATCTCCCGGTGTTCAGGACGCCTCAGGAGGCGTCCTGAAACTGTTCGGGGGTTTGTCCGGTCGCCTGGAACACCACGCGCCGACCGATCAACACGGCATGGTCGGCGAACCGCTCGTAGTAACGGCCGAGCAGCGTCACATCCACCGCGGCGGCCACCCCGTGCCGCCAGTCGCGATCCATCAGCACGGTGAATAGGTGCCGATGTAGGTCGTCCATGGCGTCGTCATCTTCCTGCAGCCGCACCGCGGCCTCCGGATCCTGACTGTCGAGCACTTCGCGTGCATTGGTGGCGAGTTGCACGGCCAGCCGCCCCATTTCGGCGAAATAGCCGTTGACCTCTTCGGGGAGTGCCTTGGCGGGGTGACGTCGGCGCGCCACCTTAGCCACATGCAGTGCCAGCGCACCCATCCGGTCGACGTCGGCGACGATCTGGAAACCGCTCACCACGCCACGCAGATCGCCGGCGACGGGCGCCTGCAGGGCCAGCAATGCGAATGCCTGTTCCTCGGCGTGAACCGAGAGTTCGGAGAGGCGGTCGTTCTCCGATAACACTTCCTCGGCGATCGCCAGATCGGCCTGCAGGAGTGCACGGGTGGCGCGTTCCATCGCCGATCCAGCGAGATCGCACATTTCTCCGAGAACGGAATTGAGCGCATGAAGCTGATCTTGGTACGCGGTACGCATACCCCAAGGGTACTGTGCGTGCGGGATGTCACCCTTGCCCACGCGGTGAACACACTGTGAACGAGCGGCATCGACGGGTTCCGGGCGGCGTCATGTGCGGCAGGTGTCAGGTGCAGGTGGTGTCTCCGGCGTTGGTGACCGCCAGATCGTTGGGCAGGTTGCCGAGGTTCACCGCCGCGGGTAGCTGTTCGGCGGAGAGCCTTGTGCCGCTTGTCGGGGCCGACTCCACGGTTCCGGTGAAGCTGTTGCCGAGGATGATTTCGACACCCGAGCGGACCGCGCGGTCGGATTGAATGCTGGCACCGGGAATCATCGTGGCCAGCGTTGCCGCCGAATTTTTTTCTCCCGGACCGTACCGCACAGTGGTGTTGTCCTGATTCTGCGATGCATCGGCGACACCACGAACATCGAATCCCTGTGCGGTGAGCTGATCGGATACTTCGGTGGCCACGCCCGTGCGTCCGGTGCCGTTGAGCACCCGCACACCCACATTGCCGGGATCTTGCGCGGTGGCCGTCACGGTGTGCACAGTCGTCGGCGACGTGTCGGCCATCTCGGACGACTGGGTCGATGTGGACTTCTTTCCGGAGCGTGTGGCGCGGGTTTTCTTCGCGGCCTCTCCGGGTAGCGGGTCATCGTTGATGATCGCGTTGAAGATCGTGTTGATGTCGTCGGTGCGTGGGATTTCGTTATTGGCGCCGTCGGTGGTGGTACCGGATGTCGGAATGGTTAGGAAGGTGACTCGTCCCGCCTCGATACCCTGCATGGAGTCGGCCAGTTGCAGGAGCGAGGCGGTGTCGACGCCGTCGACGTAGCTGTACTGGATGAACGTGTGCACGATGCGGTTGAGTTTGACCGGGTTGGACAGCACATTGCCCGACAACGTGGACCGCAGCAGTGAGGACATGAATAACTGTTGTCGCTTGATGCGGCCGTAGTCACCGTTGCCCTCGGTGGAGATCGTGCGGGCGCGCACATAATTGAGCGCGCGGCGGCCGTTGAGTTTCTGCTTACCCGGTTTACGCAGGATCTGGCCGAGTTCGTAGTCGTAGAGCGGGGTGGTCGAGCACACCTCGACCCCGCCGACCGCGCGCACCACCTTCTCGAAGCCGTAGAAGTCCATCCCGATGAAGTGGTTGATGTTGAGGCCACTCATCTCGGTGATGACCTTGACCAGGCACTTCGGGCCGCCATCGGCGTAGACGCTATTGAGTTTGACGCCCTGGGCGGCCGGGAGATTTCCGCTGTAGGTGCCCGATGAGTTATCCCACTCCTCGCACTCGGGTCGGTCGACGGCCAGATCGCGGGGGAAGGACACCGCGACCACCCGGCTGCGGCTTGCCGGGATATTGACCAGGATGATGGTGTCGGAGCGGGCGCCGCCGGCGTCGGCGGTGGTGCCCGCACCGACCGTGCTGTTCTTACCGCTGCGGGTGTCGGTGCCGACGATCAGGTAATTCTCGTCGCCGTACTGCGCGTCTTTATTACGGATGTTGTGGTCTTCGGGGTTGACGGCGTGGATCGTGCGCCAGTTGCCGTTCACGGATTTGAGGTAGCCCCACACGAATCCGGTGCCCACCAGCGCGGTGATGCAGGCGATCGCGACCAGTGCCCGGCCGGTGACCGTGATGTTGCGGCGCAGCGACCGGGTATCGGCGCTGACGCCCACCCGCTGTGGCTGTGTGCGTGCGGCGAGTCGGTGCGAGAGGTCGGGAGTCGGTTCCAGCGGTGGCGCTACCGAGGTGGTGGGAACTGACGGTTCGGTGCCTGACGGTTGGTTGTCTGGAGGATTAGCGGTTGAGGAATCGGCGGCTGGGAGTTCGTCAGCGGGGAGTTCGTCGGCTGGGGGGCCGTCAGTGATCGATTCGTCGGCGTCTGTCGCGGCGGTGGGGTTCTCCTGCGCCCGCGACTCCTGGCGTACTCGCTCGGCGGTGGTCCGATCGCTGAGATCGACGTTCGGCTCGGAGCCGATAGCGGGGATTTTCTGAGTGACGTCGGTGCCGGCATTCATCTGTTCCATCAGCTCGCGCACGGTCATCCTGCTGCGGCCACGGATGTAGCGGTCGGGCGACGACGGTTCGCGCAGGCTGCCGTGCGCGGGTACCTCGTTGACGGGGGGCGCACCGAACATGGAGGTGAAGTCGGTCGGGGCGCTGTCGCGGCCGGCGCGACGCGGTCGGCGGGTGCCGCGCAACGATCCGCCGCCGGCGGGCGGGGGCGTGGCGGAATCGTCGTCTCCGTCGCCCGGCTTCTCCCCGCGCGGCTTCGGCGTCCAACGACTCACGTGTCATTCCTCATACCCCGGAGACTTCGCTACCGCCCGTCGGGGCTCAACGCTGCGGCGCGCACGACTACATTGACCCCGGCGTCGCAGGACCATTGGGACATAGTACTGATCGCACCTGAGAGCGCATCCGCACCGTGGACGACGGCCGTCGATCACGTAAACATCGGCGTGATGACGGCGGCTCGATCGCTCGCGTTCAGCCGCCGGAGTGCATGACCTCGGCGCCCTCGGGAACGATGTCCTCGTCGGGGTCGTCGAGCCAGCCGTCGGGTAGCGCCACCTTGGCCGGTGAGCCCTGCCGGCCGCGAGGGCCGTGCCCGTCCTGCGGGAAAGCGGTATCGGCGGGCAGCCCGGTGAGCAGATCACGGAGCTCATCGAGGGTGCTGACGAGTGAAAGCCGTTGGCGCAGATCCGAACCCGCCGGGAATCCGCGAAGATACCAGGCGACATGTTTACGGATCTCGCGCATACCCTTATCTTCGCCGTGGTGTGCGGCGAGCAGTTCACCGTGCCGCATGACGATCTGCGCCACCTCGCCAAGGTTGGGGGCCGGGGGCGTCGGCAGGCCGCCGAGTTCGGCGGCGAGTTCGGCGAACAACCATGGGCGCCCGAGGCAGCCACGGCCGATCACCACGCCGTCGCAGCCGGTTTGTGCCATCATCGCCACTGCGTCGCGCGGCTCGAAGATATCGCCGTTACCGAGCACCGGAACCTGGGTGACGTGTTCTTTCAGCCGCGCGATCTCACTCCAATCGGCCGCGCCCGAATACCGTTGTGAGGCGGTACGCGCATGCAGGGCAACGGCTTTGGCGCCTTCTTCGGCCGCTATCCGGCCCGCGTCGAGATGGGTGCGATGCTCGTCGTCGATGCCGATGCGGAACTTGACCGTCACCGGGATACTGGTGCCCTCGGTGGCGCGGACAGCCGCGGCGACGATGCGCCGGAAGAGCGTGCGCTTATAGGGAATAGCTGACCCGCCGCCTTTACGCGTCACCTTGGGTACGGGGCAGCCGAAGTTCATGTCGATGTGATCGGCGAGGTTCTCGTCGACGATCATCTTCGCGGCCTCATAGGTGTAGCGCGGATCGACCGTGTAAAGCTGCATGGACCGCGGATTCTCGTCGGGTCCGAAGGTAGTCATGTGCATCGTGACCGGATGGCGTTCGACGAGGGCGCGCGCGGTCACCATTTCGCAGACGTACAAACCCGACACCGTGCCGGTGCGAGCGAGTTCCAGCTCGCGGCACAGCGTGCGGAACGCCACATTGGTGACGCCCGCCATCGGGGCCAGTACCACCGGGCTGGCGAGCTCGATCGAGCCGATCCGCAGCGGTACACGCGGGGTGGATACCGGCAGGGTGGATACCGGCGGGGTGGATACCGGCGGGGTGGATACAGGCAGGGAACCGGCACCTCCGTGCGTATCGGGAGGTGCCGGTCGGCCGGTCGAGATGGTAGTCAGGATGCCCGCTGCTCCCGCTTCTTGGCGTCGCGGGCGAGTGCGCGGTCACGCATCTCCTCGAAGCGGACGGTGTCTTTCTCAAGCTGCTCAAGGAATGCGGCCAGCTCCTCGCGGGTCTGCTCGCCCTCGGGACCGAAATCGTCGCGGGTGAACACATTCCACTTACGCAGGACGGGCATCACGACCTCTTCGAGGTGCTGACGCAGGTCATAGATTCCGTACTTGGCCATCAGCACGCCATGCCGACGGAAGTTCGGCATACCTGCACCCGGCATCTGGAAGTTGGTGACGATATCGGTCACCGCGCGCAGCGTCTGGTCGGGTGAGATATCCATGCCGGCGCCGCAGATGTTGCGATAGAAGAGCATGTGCAGGTTCTCGTCGGCGGCGATACGCTGCAGCATGCGGTCGGCGATCGGATCGTTGCAGACCTTACCGGTATTGCGGTGACTCACGCGGGTCGCGAGTTCTTGGAAGGTCACATAGGCGACGGAATGCAAGATGCCCATATCCTCGCCGTGCGACATCAATTCCTCGACCCGGTCACCCGCCGCCAACTCGGGGGAGTAGCCGTTGGTCATATGGACCATGCGGTCGGCCTCCAGCGCCGCGGCGTCGACACCACGGGTGACGACGAGGTAATCGCGCATCACGATGCCGTGCCGATTCTCCTCGGCGGTCCAGCGGCCAACCCAGTGGCCCCAGGCCGAATCCATCGAGAAATTGTCGGCGATGACGCGGTGATAGGAGGGCAGGTTGTCCTCGGTGAGCAGATTGGTGATCATCGCGGCCTTGGCGACCTCGCTGAGTCGTGACTGCTCGGGGTCGTAGTCGACTCCGCCGAGTGCGGCGTAGTTGCGACCCTCGTCCCACGGGATGTAATCGTGGGGATTCCAGTCTTTGGCGACCTTCAAATGCCGGTTCACATTTTCTTCGGCGACCGGGGCAAGCTCCTTGAGGATCTCGAGTTGAGTAAGCTCACGTGCCATTAGACTTCCTCCGAACTGCTCGCATGCCCAGTCCGGGGCACAGCCCGACTGGTCTGAATCAGTGCTCTAGGTTACGGCACTTGTTAGGTAACCCCAAGCCCGTACTTACGGAGTCGTAACCTTGGGTTCGGATCGTTACCGTTTGTGGTGCTCGTTACTAGGATGTTGTGCTCAGGGGTGTTGCGCCCGGCGTGTGTCGTGCTCAGGCCCAACCGGTATTTCCTGCGCATTCCTGCGCTTTCATTGAGGGTACCGAATTTTTTTCACTCGTCGAGGTATTCGCAACGTCGTTATTCCGGCGGCAATGCCGTCGATCACGGCGGAACTCCTCGGCCGCGTGCCGTCGTTGACGGTAAGTAGCGCGGTGATAACAGCTGTGTGGACGAGGCCGCTGGAGCATGATTGAGGGTGCTCGCGCGGGGTCCCAGGGGATGTGAGAGTCGGCGATGTGAGAGGTTGGCGATGGAGCGACTGAGCGGATTGGACGCCTCGTTTTTATACGCGGAGACGCCATCGCAACTGATGCACGTGATCGCCCTCATTGAACTCGATCCGAGCACCATTGCTCATGGTTATTCCTTCGCGAGGTTGCGTGCGGCGGTGCGTCGAGCGGTACTCGCGACACCGAAATTCCGGCGCAAACTCGACGATTCGTTATTCAACGTCGATCACCCGGTGTGGGTGGAGGACGAGCATTTCGATATCGATCGGCACGTGCACCGGGTGGCGGTACCCGCCCCCGGCGGCGTCGGCGAGGTCACCCAGCTGTGTGGTCACTTCGCCGGACGCCCCCTCGACCGCGATAAGCCGCTATGGGAACTGTGGGTGATCGAAGGCCTGGCCAACGGCCGGATCATGGTCATGCTGCGGATGCATCATGCCGGAGTCGACGGGGTTGGCGGTGCCGAGGTGCTCGCCCAATTGTGTTCGTCGAGTCCGCAGGGCGCAGAACTCGACCCGGAACTGGTCAACCAGACCGCCGGCGGATCGTCGCACGCCGCGCTCGCCGCGGCAGGAGCGGTGCAATTCTTTCTGCAACGGCCGATCGCGCTCGCCAAACTCCTGCCGGCGACGGTGGTGGTGCCGGTGACCTGGGCGTGGCGCGCCCGGTCCCACTCGGCGATGCCCGCCCCGTTCGTCGCCCCGCGGACCCGTTTCAACTCTCCGATCACCTCGGATCGTTCGATCGCGCTCACCCAGCTCTCCCTCGACGACGTCAAGCGGGTGAAGAACAGATTCGGGGTCACCGTCAACGATGTGGTGCTGGCGATCACCGCCGGTGCGCTCCGCGACTACCTGCACGGACACGACGAATTGCCCGAGCAGCCGCTGATCGCGATGGTGCCGGTGTCTGTCCACGACGCTGCCGGGAATGTGCTGCTGGTGGAGGGCACGAACAAGGTGTCGGGCATGTTCATGCGGCTACCCTCAGATGTGGCCGATCCGATCAGTCGGCTGCGCCGCGCGGCCGAATCATCTCGGCGAGCCAAGGAACACCATGCCGGGATCGACGCGAACTTCCTACGAGCGTGGGCGCAGTTCGCGCCGGGTACCGTGATGTCGGCCCTGATGAAGTTCTACGGTGACCGCAAGCTGTCGCATAAACATCCGCCGATCTTCAACGTCACCGTCTCGAATGTGGCGGGGGCCGATACCCCGATGTACTTCGGTGGCGCACGGGTCACCGCGGTGTATCCGCTCGGCCCGATCTTCCACGGACTCGGCCTCAACATCACCGTGTTCTCTTCCGATGGCCTGCTCAATGTGGGTGTCCTGGCCTGCCCCGAACAGGTGCCCGACGTCACCGCCATCACCGCCGCGTTCGACGACCAACTCAAAATGCTGCTTGAGGCGTGCGGAGACTGAGGATGGCCGATGCGTCGGAAACCCTGCGCGTCACCTCGCCGACTAGGCTGAGTGTGTGTCCATCTACCAGCACGGATTTGCGCGGGTGGCCGGTGCGGTGCCCGTGCTGCGCATCGCCGACCCAGCCGCCAATGCGGCGGCCACCATCGAGTTGATGCGGCAGGCCGCCGATGAGGGGGCGGCGGTGGTCGCCTTCCCCGAAATGGGCTTGTGCGGCTACAGCATCGACGACCTCGTGCAGCAGGATGCGATCATCGATGCCTCGCTGCGGGCGTTGGGCGAGGTGGTGGCGGCCAGCGTCGGATTACGTCCACTGTTCGCGGTGGGGTTGCCGCTGGTTGTGGGGGATGGACTGTTCAACTGTGGCGCGCTGATTCACGATGGCGCCGTACTCGGGGTGATTCCCAAGGCATATCTGCCCAACTACCGCGAATTCTATGACAAGCGGTATTTCAGCGCCGCCCGCGACGCCATCCGTGACAGCATCCGGCTTTTCGGTGCGCAGGTGCCCTTCGGTACCGATCTTGTCTTCACCGCAACCGATCTGCCCGGCTTCGCACTGCATATCGAGATCTGCGAGGACGGGTGGGTGCCTATCCCACCGAGTACCTGGGCGGCGCTGGGCGGGGCGACGGTACTGGTGAATCTGTCGGGTAGTCCGGTCACCATAGGTAAGGAATCCTATCGAAAGTCGTTGTGCACCGGTATTTCTGCGCGGCTGATGGCGGCATACGTCTATGTGTCGGCGGGCTATGGTGAATCCACCACCGACCTTGCCTGGGATGGTGACGCGCTGATTACCGAGAACGGAACGTTGTTGGCGCGCAGTGAAACGTTTCGCACCGGGCCGCAGGTGGTGTATGCCGATATCGACCTCGACCGGCTGCGTCAGGAACGTATCCGGTTGAGCAGTTTCCGCGATCAGATCGGTGACCATGCCGATCGGCTGAAGACGTTGCGGCGGATAGATTTCGATTTCGGCGATATCGCCGGCTGGCCGGCTGCTGGCCAATTGCGTCGGACGGTGGCCCGGTTCCCGTTCGTGCCCGATGCCGCCGCCGATCGAGACGAACGCTGCCGCGAGGTTCGCAATATCCAGGTACAGGGTTTGGCGGCGCGGCTGCGTGCGACCGGTCTCGATACGGTGGTCATCGGGGTGTCCGGTGGTCTGGATTCCACCCTGGCGCTGCTCGTCGCGGTCGATACGTTTGACCGACTCGGATTGCCGCGCAGCAATATTCGTGCCTACACGATGCCCGGTTTCGCGACCGGCGGAGCCAGTCTGGCACGCGCACACGTGCTGATGGACTCGCTCGGGGTCAGCGGGACCGAACTCGACATCCGGCCGTCGTGTACGCAGATGCTCGCCGACATCGGACACCCATATGCCAAGGGGGAGAAGGTTTTCGATACAACCTTCGAAAATGTGCAGGCAGGTGAGCGCACGTCCCACCTATTCCGGCTCGCCAATCACCACGGCGGTATCGTGCTCGGCACCGGTGACCTTTCCGAACTCGCCCTCGGCTGGTGCACCTATGGTGTCGGTGACCAGATGTCGCATTACAACGTGAACACATCCGTACCGAAAACCCTTATCCAGCATTTGATCCGATGGATGATCACGGTCGGTGAGTACTCATCGGAGACTACCGGGACGCTGGCGGAGATCCTCGATGACGTCATCTCACCGGAATTGGTGCCACCGGGCGCCGATGGCGCGATCCAATCCACCGAGGACATCGTCGGACCCTATGAACTGCACGACTTCTTCCTCTACTACCTGACCCGATTCGGGTATCTGCCCACCAAGATCGCATTCCTGGCGGGCCATGCCTGGGGCGATCGGGATCGGGGCCGGTGGTCGGATCTCATTGCCGCCGATCGGCGTAACGAATACGACGACGAAACTATTGAACATTGGCTCGCAGTGTTTCTCCGCCGCTTCATGGGTAATCAGTTCAAACGCACCGCGATGCCCAACGGTCCCAAGATCGGTTCGGGCGGTTCGCTATCGCCGCGCGGTGATTGGCGCTCGCCGTCGGACGCGTCGGCGCGCACCTGGCTCGATCAGCTCACCGGCGACTGATCGGGCCAGATGTGCGGCGGTGAGGGCGGGCTAGAGCGCCAGATCCTTGGCGATGATCGTCTTCATCACCTCGTTGGTACCACCGTAGATTCGGGATACGCGGGTGTCGGCGTAGAGCCGGGCGATCGGGAATTCGGTGATATAGCCGTAGCCGCCGTGTAATTGCAGACATTTGTCGATGACACGGCCGGCGACTTCGGTCGCGAACAGCTTCGCCCGGGCCGCGTCGGCGACGCTCAATTCGCCCTCGTTATGCAGTGCCAGTGCGCGGTCGACGAACTGCTGCACCACCTCGACTTCCGTAGAACATTCGGCAAGAACGAATTTGGTGTTCTGGAAGGATGCCACCGGGCGGCCGAATACGTCGCGTTCGCGGGTGTAGGCGAGTGCGTGCTGCAGGGCGGCGTTCGCGGTGGCCGACGCGCCGATTGCGATCGAGAGACGTTCCTGGGCGAGATTATGGGTCAGATAGGCGAAGGCGTGCCCCTCGTCTCCGAGGCGATCTTCGACAGGTACCCGCACCGAGGAGAAGGAAAGCTCGGCGGTATCGGATGCTTTGAGGCCGATCTTCTCCAATTTACGGCCGACGGCGAAACCCTCCGAGCTCGTGTCGACCACCAGGATCGATAGTCCGGCACGGCGATTGGCGGCATCGAATGGTGCGGTGCGGCATACCACCAGCACGCGATCGGCCAGTGCGCCGCCGGTGATGAAGGTCTTCGCGCCGTCGAGGATGTAATGGCTTCCATCGGCGTCGAGCTTTGCGGTGGTGGAGATGTTCGCCAGATCGGAGCCGGTGCCCGGTTCGGTCATGGCGATGGCGAACATGAGGTCGCCGGAGGCGAATCCGGGCAGCCAGCGTTGCTTCTGTTCCTCGGTGGCGTATGTCAGCAGATACGGCAGGATCAGATTGGTGTGTACCGACTCGCTACCGAAGGTGACCCCGGCCAGTGCGGTTTCCTCGGCGATCACCAACGAATAAGTGAAGTCGTGGACGCCACCGCCGCCGTATTGTTCGGGCACCTCGATGCCCAGCACCCCCAGCTCGCCGAGCCGACGGTAGAAGTCGCGCGGCGGATGACCTTGTTTCTCCCACTCGTGATGCACCGGCGCTACCTCTTTGGCGATGAAGTCACGGATGGTTGCGCGGAAGGCTTCGTGGTCTTCGGTGAATACGGTGCGTTTCATGGTGTGCCCTTCTCGCTGTCGTCGGCAGCTTGACGTCGGCTGCCGCACAGCGTCGATATGTAGTGATGTCAATCACGGCGTGTCTATCACCCTATTCGTGCCGTAGTTCTGGGCCTGCGGGCGGCCCGGAACTACGGCACTGAGCGAGGAGATTCTTCCGTCCTCCGGTGGCGATCTCCCGTACCGTTGATCGGGTGAGTGGCAGTCGGATCGCCCGCGCGTTCGGGCATGTGTTGCGGCCCTATCCGGTGCGGAACCTGCCGTCGGGATCGATGGTCGAGATCGCGGGTCGAGGCGAGACGTTCGTCACCGACTCTGGTCCGCGTGACGCGCCTGCCGTCTTTCTGTTGCATTCGGTGCTGACCACCGGCCTGCTGTGCTGGTATCCGGTGGTGCCCGAGCTCAATCGCCACTACCGGGTGGTGACCCTCGACCAGCGTTGGCATGGCCGCGGAATCCGCTCGGCGAGCTTCGATCTGCGTGACTGTGCCGACGATGTCGCCGCGCTGGCCGACGTACTCGGCATCGACCGTTTCACCGCCGCTGGTTTCTCGATGGGCGGCGGGATCGCGCAACTCGCCTGGTTGCGTCACCGCGACCGGGTGGGGGGTCTGGTGTTGTGTTCGACAGGCCCGTTCTTCAGTGAACGCCACCGTATCCGGCGTGAGCGGGACCGGCGGATCGGTGCGGTGTTACGGCGGGGATACCGGTTGAGTCCGCGGCCATCGGAGCGCAGTCTCGATCGCAGCGCCGTACACACGTCAGTGTGGGCGATGCGACAGTTTCTCTCCACCTCGCTCGATCATGCCGGAGACCTGGGGGATGGTCTTGCGCCGTTCGATTCGCGTCCCTGGCTCGCCGACATCGATGTGCCGACGGCGGTGGTGGTCTCCACCCGCGATCGGGTCGTGGAGCCGGCGCGCCAGCAACTGCTCGTCGACGGTATTGCCGGTGCCCGGCGCTTCGATGTTGATGGCGGTCACGCGTGTTGCGTCCTTGGCGCACAGCAGTTCATCGGGCCGTTCACCGCGGCCGTGCGGTGGGTTACCGCCGGCGGCGACGGCGGTGTCAGCACGCCCTCGACGATCGCGGATTCCACGGCGCAGCAACCGGTTACGCCGTAGGGTTGACCCATTCCGGCAACCCGTGCCGGGAGGCAGGAGAAGAGTCCGCATGTCGTCGGTGATCGTTGTTGCCACCATCTCACCTAAGCCCGGGCAGGAGGCCGCCGTGCGTGCGGCGCTGCTGCGCGCGATCCCGCAGGTGCACGCTGAACCGGGGTGTGAGCTGTATGCGTTGCATGAGGCGACGGGCGACGGCACCGATCTGGTGATGATCGAACGCTGGGAGTCGGCGCAGGCGCTCGCGGTGCATGGCAAGGCCCCCGCACTCGCCGAGTTGGGGGCGGCGATCGGTGACCTGCTCGCCGCTCCGCTCGATGTCCGCACTTTCACCGCGGTCGCCGCGGGCGATGCCGCCAAGGGCACACTCTGAACGTTTGTGGGAAATGTCACCGGCCGGGCGGATCGTCGTCGCGCCAGGGGTGCGTTCGGACTGATGTGGGTGGATGCGGACGGGCGGGGGTCGCGGTGATAGCGACCGCCCCCGCCCGGCGCCGAGTGTGCCCCCAGTAGGGCTCGAACCTACGACCTGCGGATTAAAAGTCCGTAGCTCTACCAACTGAGCTATAGGGGCATTCCCGTGAGGGACGCATGAGAGCTTACATCCCGCGCCACGATACTCAACGATCGGGTGGTGCCGTATTTTTGGGTCGCCAGGTGACCCAAAATACGGCAGATGACGGGCTTTAGCCGGGTTGTCCAGGCGATTTGTGGTTTGCGTGAGACGTGTCTTAAGCTAATCGAGCTCCCAACGGAGAACCGGCCCCCTTCGTCTAGCGGCCTAGGACGCCGCCCTTTCAAGGCGG
>JASGFW010000068.1:0-23031 GCA_047605305.1 Gordonia sp. (in: high G+C Gram-positive bacteria) | reverse complement strand
CATATTCGGTTGTGGCGAGATGCTGCCGGGAATCGAGTTCCAGGGCGCCGATCCCGCTCGGGACGGCGGGCAGCATCCACACCGTGGCCAGCCACGCCCACAGCAGGCGCGCGGTCAGCACCGACCGGTACATCACCCGGTCGCGTTCAAGGGCGGGCCAGATCGACACCACCTCCGACCGCCACGCGTCCACCATCGACACCTCAAGGTCGGGCCGATGCTCCACCCCGGTGCGGCCCAACTGGGCGGAGAAGGTCACCAGCGCATACGCGATGTCGAGGGTGGCGTCCCGGAAGCCACCCCACTCGTAGTCCATGAACTGCACGCCGTCGTCATTGAGCAGAATATTCTCCGGCCCCACATCCGACGGACTGAACGCCCGGTACTCCCCCTCGTCGAACAGTGCACATGCACCATCGAGTGCGTCCCCGACGTCCGCGGGCAGAACCACACCGAGGTCGGCCATCCGTGCCGGAAGTTCCGCCACTGCCCGCGCCGCCTCATCACGCAGGATGTCGCGACCCGCGGTACCCGCCGCACCGCGCCGCACCAACGCACGGAAATCGCCTTCGCCGCCGACGGTGGCGGCATGCATCCGCCCGAGCGCCTGCCCCCACGCACTCACGGCACGGGTGATCTCGACGACGTCACCGCCCCCCAGGAGCGTCGTCATCGGATGTCCCCGGCCCAGATCGGAGAGCACCATCAGCCGTACCTCGGGATCGGAGGCAATCAGCTGCGGGCCCGGCCTCGATTCGGTGGGCAGGGCGGTCGCGAATTTATACGACGCGATCTCCCGGTGGAAGGCGTGCGGATCCTCATGCTCGGGCAGTGCCTTGATCACCAGGGTGCGATCCATCGACAGCGGATTCTGCGCCACCCGCACCCGGATCACCGCCGTGCGCCCGCCGCCGCCGAGATCCTCGGGATCGGCCAGGACCACCGCGGACCCGGCCCGCCGGGATAACAGCACCTCTGCGGCACGCAGCACGCTGGCGATGCGACTCTCTGTGATGACGGTCATGACAACTACCAACCTACCGAACGCGCGCGAGACGTGTCGGCGGCGATCATCCGTCCGCCGCAAGACGATCGGCGCATGCGGCGGGGTCCAGTGGGCTCACATCCACCGACACCTCGATTTCGCTCTTGCGCGCATTGGTGTAGATCACCCCGCGCAGCGGCGGCACATCGTCGTAATCGCGGCCCCAGGCCACCCGCACATGGCGTTCGTCGACGAGTTTATTGTTCGTCGGATCGAATGCCAGCCACCGGTCATCGGGTAGCCAGACGGCCGCCCACGCGTGGCTGGCGTCGGCGCCGAAGATCCGTTCGGTGCCCGGTGGCGGGTCGGTGGCCAGATACCCGGATTCGTAGCGCGCGCCAAGCCCGACGGACCGCAGGCAAGCGATCGCCACCCGGGCGAAATCCTGGCAGACACCCATGCGCCGCGCCATTACGGTGTCGACGCGCGTGCTGATGGCCGTCGACCCGGACCGGTAGTCGAAGTCATGGAAGATGCGGGCGGTCAGATCGGTGATCGCCTCGATCAGCGGCCGGCGCGGCGTGAAGACCTCGGCGGCGTAGTCACGGACCGCCGGGGTGATCTCTGGCGGATTGAGATCGAGCACGAACTCGTGCACGAGCGCACCCGCACCGCCGTCGGGCCTGGCATCCTCCCACGGGCCCTGCGCAGCCGGCGAGAGCAGCAGACCCTGATCGAGCGGGTCGACGTCAACCACCGAGGTCGCCGTCACCTCCAGCATCCGATGCGGGGTGCGCACGTGAAAATAGGCGTCGATGTTGCCATACACGTCGATACCGATCGAACGGTCGGCGGGTTCGGGTTCGATCACCGTCGCCGTCTCCAGTACCCGCTGATGGGGCAGTTCGCGCGGAGTCAGATAGCACCGGCCGTATGACGACGACACCTCGTCGTCGTAGGTGTAGCGGGTCCGGTGGATCACCCGATAACGACGCCGCCCCGGCAACGGCGAATGGTCGGAGGCGTTCATCCGTCGCCACCTCCCCGCAAATCTCCCACGGACCCGGCACCCCAGATCGGTTGACCCATCGGTGGCGGCGCGAACCGGGTGCGGGTCAGCACATCGGAGAGTTCACGTGCTCCCTCCCGCAACGCGGTGAGTAATTCGACCAGCTGGGTGCGGCGCCCGCTCGCGCCAACATACGCCAGATCGGCGGTATCGGACCGGCGCAGTTCGGCGGTCATCTCCTCGACGGTGCGTTCGGCGGCCGCCGAACGCAACGCCTCGGGCAACGCGGCAAGCGAGCGGCGCATCCGACTGAGTTGGTACACCATTGCCCGCGGATTGGTCTCATCGAAGAACAACAGTTCGGCGACGGTATCGAGCTGATACCGTCCACGATTGCGGCGCCGGTAGATCACCGACGATTCATTGGCACTCAGATACGACTCCAGCAGTCTTTGTTCGACGTCGACACTGCGGCGCTCGGCGAACATCGCGATGGTCAGGTCGGCCAGCGTCACCACCCGTTCGATACGCCGACCCACATCCATCAACAGCCACGCCGGGTCATGCACCATCGACTCGGCCTGCAACCCCGCCAACGCGAGCACGCCATGCAGGACGTTCTCGTGGGTCCGGGCCAGATCGGGCCCGACGTCGAGAACCGCGTGGGTGAAGATCCCGGTGCTGGTGCCCGTGTCACCGTCGGCGCGGGTGCGTTCCACCTGCCGGATCAATGATTCAACGACCCGTTCGACCGGCGTCAGCACCATCCAGGTACTCGTCGACATCTGGTCGCGGACCGCGCGCGTCGTCGCGATCAACCGGTCAACCGAATGCGCGATAGTGCCCTCGACATGCCGATTCACCGTCAGCTCGATGATTGTGGCGATCGCCTCGTTGACCTGTTCGGGTAGCGGCGGCGAAGTGTCGGCGATGAGCAGGGACGCGGTGTCCAGATGTTCGGCGGTACCGGTCACCTGCGCCACCGCATGCAGGAGTAGCGGCACCGCGGGCGTCCCCGACATCCAGGGCCGGTACTGGAAATCCTCGTAACGCTCCCGCGCCACCTTGGCCAGCCGGGTGACCAGCTCGGTGCGTTCCCCGTAGCGGCCGAACCAGAACATATCCGACAGCACGCGGGGACTGCCGGCCGCCGCGACATCGAGGTAGTTGGTCGAGGCGGGACGTCCCGACCTGATCGTCACCACCTCATTGGGTTCCGACCGTGACTCCGACCGCCGCGACACGTGGCCGCCGACATCGGGATTGGTGACCCACACATCCTTGGCCGCGACCGAATGCAGCGCGGTGCCGCCGGTCCCGTCGGCGAGTACCGAGCCGAGCCCGCCCGGCATCACCGTGTAGGTGGGTCCCTGGGCAACACTGAAGGCACGTATCGAGACCGGCGCGGCCCGCAACGCGCCCTGGGCAGTTCCCGCCGGCGGCACCCTCGTGCCCGGCACCAGCGTCGGCGCCACCGAATACCGCTCCAGGCGCCGCCCCACCCACTGCCAGGTCTGCGCGGAGATCCGTGCCGCCAGCGTCTCACGTTGACTCGCATCGAGTTCGGCGCCGATAAACTCCTCGCCGGTGCGAATGTTGGTATGCACCAAGGAGTCGAGGTCGGCGAGGATCTTGGTGGCGTCGAGTCTCTCACCGGCCCAGTAGGTCGGCACCGACCCCAGCGCCAACTCCTCGTCGAGCAGCATCGGCGCCACCCGCTCAAGCACCGTATGCAGCGCCGGATTCTCCAGCACGCCGCTGCCCAGGGTATTCACCACCGTGACGTTCCCGCGCGAGATGGCCTCGACCAATCCGGCCACCCCCAGCCGCGAGTCGGTACGTAAGTCGAGCGGATCGCAGTAGGCGGAATCGACCCGGCGCAGCAGCACATCGACCCGTTTGAACTTGCCGAGCGAACGCATATAGACCGCGCCGTCCCGCACGGTGAGGTCGGCACCCTCCACCAGCGGAAATCCGAGAACCGACGCCAAATACGCCTGATCGAACGCCGTCTCCGACATCGAGCCGGGACTGAACACGGCCACCGTCGGATCGTCGACCCCGGGCGGGGCGTAATCGAATAACGCCAGCCGCAACGTACCGGCGAAGGTCGTCATCGGACGCGGCGCACACGCCTGGAACAGCTGCGGGAACGTCCGCGACAGCAGCCGCCGGTCGACGATCGCGAAACCGATCCCCGACGGAGCCTGGGTGCGGTCGCCGTATACGGCGAAGCTGCCGTCGGGGAGCCTGCCGAGGTCGAGCGCATGCAGGAATAACGCATGCGGGCCGGCCACCTCCAGCCGCGCGGACTTGCGGATGTAGCCGGGATGCCCGAACACCATTTCCGGTGCGATGAGCCCGGCACTGATCGTCTTCTGGTCGCGATAGAGGTCACGCAGGATGAGGTCGAGCAGCATGGACCGCTGGGTGATGGCCTTCTCTAAATCCGCCCACTCGACGCCGTCGACGATGAGCGGCACCGCATCCATCTGCCAGTCCACCGCGACCGAGGAGGTCTCATCGATCTGGTTGTAGACGACACCGTCATCACGCACGGCACTGGCCAGCCGGGCCGCCGCGGCCTGCAACCGGCCATCCCCGCGCGAACCGTAACCGGCGATCAGCTGATCCCACGCGGGCCGCGCAACACCGGATGCGTCGACCATCTCGTCGTAATGGGCGGATCCGGCGGCGCGCCCGGCACCGCCCGCCTCGACATATTCGAGATCACACAGCGTGTAGCCGTCGGAACGGTAACGGTCGAACACCGCGGGCAGTCCGCCGCCCGCAGAAACAGTCACCGGAGAACTGTACGTGCCCGCCGGAGATCGAGGATCGTCGGGACCCCGCTGTCGGTGATGAGCCTGGCCTGGCGTTCCCGGAGTTCGCCGATATCGACGCTGCCGCTGGTATGCCCGGATGCCTCGAACCGGCCGTTGCGGCGGGATTCGGCTTCGACGGCATTGACCGGCGGCGTGTCATAGGAACGCCCACCGGGATGCACCACATGATAGGTGGCGCCACCCACCGACCGGCCCACCTGCGTATCCACCAAATCGAAGGTCAGCGGGGTGTCGATCGTGATCGTCGGATGCAGCGCGCTCGGCGGCTGCCACGCCCGGAACCGGATACCGGCGACACGTTCACCGGCCCGGCCGGTGGCGGTCAGCGGAATCGGATATCCGTTGCAGGTCAAGACGAAACGGTCATCGACGGTGCCCTGCACCCGGATCTGCACCCGCTCGATGGAGGAGTCGACGTAACGCGCGGTTCCGGTGCCCGTCGATTCCTCGCCGAGGGTGTTCCACGGCTCGATCGCCCCGCGCAGTTCCACCTCATACGCCCCGATCGCCACGGTACCCAGCCGCGGGAATCGGAACTCGGTGAACGGATTGAGCCAGGCCGTGTCGAATGGGTAGCCGGCCACCCGAAGCTCCTGGGCTACCTCCGAAATATCGGCGATCACATAATGCGGCAGCAGATGTTTACCGTGCAGATCGGCACCGTGCCGGATCAGCGGGGCACGATGGGGCCGCTCCCAGAACCAGGCGACGAGCGAACGCACTAAGAGCGACTGCACCATGGCCATCTGGTGGTGCGGCGGCATCTCGAATGCCCGCAGTTCGAGTAGCCCGAGCCGCCCGCGCGGTGAATCCGGGTTGTAGAGCTTATCGATGCAGAATTCGGCGCGGTGGGTGTTGCCGGTGATATCGGTCAGCAGATGCCGTAACGCACGGTCGGTGACCCACGGATTCGGCGGCGCGGCAACCGTTTTGGCATGTTTACCGGCCGCCGTGGACGTCTTCGCGGCGAGCCGATCGATCTCGCGGAAGGCGATCTCAAGTTCATAGAGCGCCGATTCGCGGCCTTCATCGACGCGCGGCGCCTGGGAGGTGGTGCCGATGAATTTGCCGGAAAACAGATAGGAGAGCGACGGATGCCGCTGCCAGTAGGTGAGCATCGACACCAGCAGATCCGGCCGGCGCAGCAACGGCGAATCGGCGGGCGTGACACCACCGAGGGTGATGTGGTTGCCACCGCCGGTGCCGCCGTGACTGCCGTCGAGGTCGAAGGTCTCGGTGCCCAGCCGCACCCGACGGGCATGTTCGTAGAGCGATTCGAGTAGCGCCGACTGCTCGGTGAAACTATGCGTCGGCTGGATATTGACCTCGATCACACCCGGGTCGGGGGTCACCGTCAGCGTCGTCAGCCGGGGATCAGCGGGCGGGCCGTAACCCTCGATCACGATCGGCGTCGCGACGTCGGCGGCGGCCTCCTCCAACATCTCGATGATCGCCAGGAATTCTTCGAGGGTGCTTGTCGGCGGCAGGAAGGCGTAAAGCACATCGCCGCGTTTCTCGGCGACGATCGCGGTGCGCGGCACGAAGGTACCCGGCTCCAGCTCACGCACCGAATAACCAAGGGCCGATGCAGGTTTCGCGGGAAGATCCGCTTTCGGCACCGACGGATCCGACTCGTACACGACCGGCGCCGGCCCCCACGACAACGAATTCAGCGGCAGCCGCAGCCCGGCGGGTGAGGTGCCCGCGGTCAGCACCAGCCGCCCCCGGCGGGTCGTCCACACCGCGCTCTGCCAGGCCGTGTCATCCTCGGAGCGGCTCAACGGCAACACGAAAGCACTCGGTTCGGTGATCGCGGCGTCGAGATGATCGATGAGTTTCTGGCGCGCCGCGCTCGAATCGGCGGCCGGTTCGATATCGGCGTCCGGGTCATCGACCTCGACGGCGGCCGACGCCCACGCCGCGGCACGGGCCGCCGGTAGGGTCAGATCGTCGATCGGATCGCCCGGTGGCAGCGCCGACAATTCGCGCATCCTCGCCAGCGGATCCTCGAAGGCCGCCATCACCTGGCTATCGGGTAATCCGAGCCTGCCGGCGAATGACAGCAGCAATTTCTCGGCGAGACCACTGCCGGTGGTATCTGCGGACGCTCCGGTCGTCTCACGCTCGATGCTCGCGGCCGCGTCCGCGCTCGTCGCCCACGGGTCGGCGAGCAGTTCGGGCCGACGCCACACCGGTTCTCCGTCGGCACGCCACATGACGGCGATCTGCCAGCGCGGCAACGGCTCTCCCGGATACCATTTACCCTGGCTGCGCTGCACCACACCGCCCGGCGCGTAGTCCTGTTTGATCCGGTCGGCCAGCGCCGACGCCAGTTCACGCTTATGCGGCCCGTCGGCGGCGGTGGTCCATTCCGGGGCGGACTGATTGTCGATCGAGACGAACGTCGGCTCGCCGCCCATCGTCAACCGCACATCGCCGGCCGCCATCTTCTCGTCGAGCTTTTTGCCGAGTACCTGCACTCGCTCCCACTGGGAATCGGTGTACGGCAGGGTAACTCGCGGGTCCTCATGGAACCGCGTGACGGTGTTCGAAAAGTCCAGGGTGGCGTGGCATGGGCCGGTGGCACCGGTGACCGGGGCGGCACCACCCGGGCTGGGGGTGGCCGCCAGCGGAATATGCCCCTCCCCCGCGAACAATCCCGACGTCGGATCCATGCCCACCCAGCCGGCACCGGGTAGATACACCTCGGTCCAGGCATGCAGGTCGGTGAAATCAGCGTCGGGGCCCGACGGGCCGTCCAGCGACTTCACATCAGAGGTCAGCTGCACCAGATACCCGGATACGAAACGTGCGGCCAGCCCCAGCTCACGCAGCAGCGCCACCAGCAGCCAGGCCGAATCCCGGCAGGATCCGATCGCGCTGGAGAGCGTGTACTCCGGCGTCTGCACCCCCTGTTCGAGGCGAACGGTGTAGCCGACGGCGTCGCGCACGGCCTGATTGAGCCCAACGAGGAAGTCGATGGTGCGGATCGGCGCGGTGGGTTTATGCGCGGCCGCGAATTCAGCGACCGCCGGATGCACCGGCGCGCCGGCGAACTCGCCGTCGGTCACCCCGACCGGACGCAGGTAGAGCTCCAGATCGTGGCGTAAATCCTCCGGATAGGCGAAGCCGTACTCCTCGGCCCAGTCCTCGATGAAGAAGTTGAACGGGTTGATCGCGGTCATGTCGGCGACCAGGCTGACGGTGATCGACAGCGAGGTCGCCGGGTCCGGAAAGACCAGGCGCGCCAGATAATTGCTGAACGCATCCTGCTGCCAGTTGAGGAAATGCTCACCGGGCTCGACCTTGAGCGAGTACGCCTCGATCGGGGTGCGCGAATGCGGCGCCGGCCGCAACCGCACCACGTGCGGGAAAATCTTCACGGCCCGATCGAAGGCGTAGCTCATCCGGTGTTCCAGCGCGACCTTGATAGTCACCTGTCACCCTCCCAAAGGTCGGCGAAACGGCGATCCCCCATGAATAGAGATTCCCCTGAGTAGAGATCTCAGCACAGATATGTGCGCGCCGCCCGCCGTGCGATACCGGTCACCTCACCGGCCGCACCTAGGTGGTCGTATCCGCCTTCGATGCAGCCTTGGGAGCTGCGTCGATCCCGGATTCCGCGCGTTGCGCCGGAGTAATGGGCGCCGGCGCATCCGTCAACGGATCCACTCCGCCACCGGATTTCGGGAATGCGATCACTTCGCGGATCGAACTCTCCCCCGCCAGCAGGGAGGTGATCCGGTCCCAGCCGAAGGCGATACCGCCGTGCGGCGGGGCGCCGTAGGAGAACGCGTCGAGCAGGAAGCCGAATTTCTCCTGAGCCTGCTCATGATCGATACCCATGATCGCGAACACCCGCTCCTGCACGTCACGGCGATGGATACGGATCGAACCGCCGCCGATCTCATTGCCGTTGCAGACGATGTCATAGGCGTAGGCCAGCGCGGCACCGGGATCGGCTTCCAGCGTGGGCAGCGATTCCGGCTTGGGCGAGGTAAAGGCGTGGTGCACCGCGGTCCACACACCCGAGCCCACCGCCACATCGCCCGAGGCGGTGGCGTCGTCGGCCGGCTCGAACAGCGGGGCGTCGACAACCCAGGTGAACGCCCATGCGGCACTCGCTGGATCGACCCGGTCACCCGGTGCCGGGATGAGTCCCAGGCGGGTGGCGATCTCGCCGCGAGCCGCACCCAGCAGCGCGCGCTGGGCCTTAACGGGACCGGCGGCGAAGAACACGCAATCGCCGGGGTTGGCCCCGACATGGGCAGCCAGGCCGGCACGCTCGGCGTCGGACAGATTCTTGGCGACCGGACCGCCAAGGGTGCCGTCCGCACCGATGAGGACGTAGGCCAGCCCCTTCGCGCCGCGTTGTTTGGCCCATTCCTGCCAGGCGTCGAGGGTGCGGCGCGGCTGCGACGCCCCGCCAGGCATGACGACGGCTCCCACATAGGGTGCCTGGAACACGCGGAACGGGGTATTGGCGAAGTAGTCGGTGCATTCGACGAGTTCGATCCCGAAGCGCAGGTCGGGTTTATCCGAGCCATAGCGACGCATCGCCTCGGCATAGGTGATCCGCGGGATCGGGGTGGTGATCTCCACGCCGATGGTGCGCCACAATGCCACCAGGATCTCCTCGGCGAGGGCGATGATGTCGTCCTCGTCGACGAAGCTCACCTCGACGTCGAGCTGGGTGAATTCGGGCTGACGGTCGGCGCGAAAATCTTCGTCGCGGTAACAGCGGGCGATCTGGTAGTAGCGTTCCATACCCGCCACCATCAGCAATTGCTTGAACAGCTGCGGACTCTGCGGCAGCGCATAGAAGCTTCCCGGCTGCAGTCGCGCGGGCACCAGGAAGTCGCGGGCCCCCTCCGGGGTGGACCGGGTCAGTGTGGGGGTCTCGATCTCGACGAAGTCATGGGCCGCGAGCACGCCCCGGGCGGCGGCGTTGACCTTGGACCGCAGCCGCAATGCCGCATTCGGTTGGGCGCGGCGCAGGTCGAGATAGCGGTATTTGAGCCGGGTTTCCTCGCCGGGCGCCTCGTCGAGCTGGAACGGCAGCGGCGCAGCCTCGTTGAGCACCTCAAGGCTCACCGCGTTGATCTCGATGGCACCCGAACTCAACGCGGGATTCTCACTGCCCTCGGGCCGCACCTCGACCACACCGGTCACCGCGACGCAGTATTCGGCGCGCAGCCGGTGCGCCTGCTCGGCGACCGATTCCTCCCGGAAGACCACCTGCACCAGGCCGGAGCTGTCGCGCAGGTCGATGAACACCACGCCACCGTGATCGCGGCGCCGGGCCACCCATCCGGCGACAGTGACGGTCTGCGTCGCGTCGTCGCGACGCAGCGATCCGGCGAAATGCGTGCGGAGCACTGGGTTCCTTCCTGAAGGAGGACAAATGTCGCGGTTAATCCTACGTAGCGGGCGGCACGTCCCGGCTCCGGGTGCGCCACGACGGGCATAACCGCTCGACACCGGAGCG
This sequence comes from Gordonia sp. (in: high G+C Gram-positive bacteria), assembly GCA_047605305.1. GTDB lineage: Bacteria > Actinomycetota > Actinomycetes > Mycobacteriales > Mycobacteriaceae > Gordonia. Next base: position 12,703 of record JASGFW010000068.1, on the reverse strand, counting down.
CGTTCACCGCAATCCGTGGCCGCTGGGCGGTAGCCTGACCTGCATGACATTCCAAGGCAGTGGGCCCCTGGATAACAGCAATGTGTCCGGCGGCGGCGGTGGCGGCGGAGGCGGACGGATCGCGCTGGGCGGCGGCGCGGGACTCATCGTCACGATCGTCGCGTTGCTATTCGGAATCAACCCCGGAGACATTCTCGGATCGTCGGCGACCACGTCGAGTAGCAGTTCGTCATCGTCGGCGACGGAGATCGATCAGCATCTGGCGCAGTGCACGATCGAGAAGGCCAACTCCGATGACATCTGCCGCATCAAGGCGACCACCATCAGCCTCAACCGGGTGTGGGCGGACCTGGTCAAGGGCTATACGCCGCCGAAGACCACGATCTTCAGCGGTTCGGTCGACACCGGCTGCGGCGCCGCGACGTCGGCTACCGGCCCGTTCTACTGCCCGGCCGATAAAACCGCCTATTTCGATCCGTCATTTTTCGCGCAGCTCACCCAGATGGGCGGCAGCGACGGGCCGCTCGCCCAGGAATACGTCGTCGCCCACGAATACGGCCACCACGTGCAGAATCTGACCGGCGCGATGCAGAAGAGCCAACGCCTCGGTTCCCAGGGGCCGCTGTCGGGTTCGGTGCGACTGGAGTTGCAGGCCGACTGCTATGCGGGCGTGTGGGCCTATCACGCCGACAAGGGCTCCGATGCGATGCTGGCGCCGCTGACCTCCGATCAGATCGCCACCGTGATCCAGACCGCCCGGGCTATCGGCGACGACACCATCCAGGGCAGCAATTCCAATCCGGAGGGATGGACCCACGGGTCGGCCAAACAGCGTATGCGCTGGTTTTCCACCGGCTACCGCAACGGTCAGCCCCGCCAATGTGACACGTTCTCCACTAACGATCTCTGACCCTCCATCACACCTACCGCTAGATTGTATCCATTAGTGCTATCTTTGGATACTAATCGAAAGATAGGTGCTATGAACTCACTGCCCGGTGGTGCCAATTCGCTGCCCGAATCAGGGCGGTACTCAGGGTCGACGCAGGAATTGACGCCGGGGATCAGTGTCGCAGCAGGGATCGATGTCGCCGCAGAACGTGTCCGCACCGCCGGCGTCACCGTCTCCACACACTTCAACGCGGCGGGATCGGCGCTGCCGTCGCGATCGGTCGTCGGCACCGTCATCGACCACCTGCGGCTGGAGGAATCCATCGGCGGATATGAGGCCGCCGCACAGGAACGGCCGCGCATCGAGGCGGTCTACGATTCGGCCGCCCGCCTCATCAACGCCCGACGCGAGGAGATCGCACTACTCGACAGCGCTACCACCGGTCTGCGCGTCCTCCTCGACGCGTTACGGCCCGCACATCCGCGCCGCATCATCGCGACCAGCGGCACCTACGTGAGCCACGCGCTTCATCTGCTCACCTTCGCCGACGAACAGGGCATCGAACTTCTCGTCGCACCAACAACATCTGACCGGCTGGTCGATCTCGACGCGATCGGCGCACTCCTCGCCGACGGACCGCCCGCAGTTGTCACCGCGGCCCACATCCCCACGTCGTCGGGAATCGTCGAGCCTGCGGCGGAACTCGGGGCACTCGTCAAATCGCATGGCGGCCTATTCCTCCTCGACGCCACCCAATCGGCCGGACACCTGGCCCTCGATGTCGCAGCGATCGGCTGCGACGCCCTGGTCACCACCGGCCGCAAGTATCTGCGCGCCCCCCGCGGCACCGGCTTCGCCTACGTACGCACCGGCCTCGCCCGGCACTTCGTGCCGACGGCGCCGGACGTGCGCGCCACGACGTGGACGGGCGCCCGCGACTTCGACGTCGATACGTCCGCACGCAGATTCGAAACCTGGGAATCGGGCGTCGCGGCCCGGCTGGGACTGGGCACCGCCATCGATGAGGCGCTGGCCCGCGGATCCGAGCCGACGGCACGCTGGCTCGCACACACCGGCCGCACGATCCGGCGCGGCCTCACCGCCATCCCCGGCGTCACCGTCACCGACCCGATCGACACCGCGTCGGCGATCGTGACCTTCATCGTCGACGGTGTCGCTGCCGCCGACGTCGTCACCCGGCTCGCCGAACTGCAGGTGCGCGTCGTGTCGGTCCCCGCCACCCACGGTCAATGGGATCTGGGCGACCGCGCCATCACGGCGGTCGTGCGCGCCTCGGCCCACGTCTACAACGACGACGCCGACATCGACTCGCTCCTGGACGCCGTGGCCGCGGTAGCAGCCGGGCGGGGGGCACCGCTATGAGCGGGACACGACACGCGGATGTCGTCGTGCTTGGCCTCGGTATCCACGGCAGCGCCGCCACCGCGAGCATCGCCCGCCGCGGCCACCGCGTGATCGCGATCGAACGGTTCGGCAGCAGGCATTCGCGCGGCTCCTCACACGGCCGCACCCGGATGATCCGGCGCGCCTACCCCGGCACCGCGTGGACCGGGTTGGTCGGCGCGGCCTACCGGGCCTGGGCGGATCTCGAACGCGAGAGCGGCACCGTCCTTATTCGCCGCACCGGCGGCGTCTACGCCCACCGCGGGCGGCCCGACCTGCACGGACCCCGTTGTGTCACGCTCGCCGGACCGCGGGAGGTGGCAGCGCATATGTCGGGGCTACGCATCCCCGATACGCACAGCGCCGTCTACGATCCCGATGCCGGCGTGATCGAAGCCGCCGACGCGCTCACCGCGCTGCGCACCACGGCCGTCGCTCACGGCGCGCAACTGCGATTCGACGAACGCGTACTGGGCTGGGAGCCGATCACCGACGGCGTGCGGGTCCGCACCGACCGCGATGTCGTGTATGCGGGCCGGCTCGTCGTGGCCGCAGGCGCCTACGCCGGTGATCTGCTGCCCGCGCTGGCCCCCGCCCTACAGGTCTGGCGCATCCTCACGCTGACGCTGCACCCCGGCCAGGCGGTGGCCGAGCCGCCGAATCTCGGAGCATTCTCGATCGATCGGCCCGACGGGCTGGTGTTCGGCATCCCGGATGCGGCGGGAAACGGCCTCAAGATCGGCGTGGACGCACGCCAGAGCTGGGATCCGGAACGCCCGGTTGCCCCACCGACAGACGATGACATCGCCGACCTCGTCGAACTCGCCGAACGCTATGTGCCCGGCATCGACGCGACCCCCTACGAGTCCGCGGCCTGCCTGTACACGATGACCGAAGATAAGCGTTTCACGGTGGGCACACTCGCCGACGCCCCACAGGTAATCCTCGCCGCGGCCTGCTCGGGACACGGATTCAAATTCGGGCCGGCGATCGGCGAGGCCGTCGCCGACCTGCACGAGGGTGTGCCGCGCGACGACCTCGATTTCATCTCGACCCGACGAAGGGGGCTCTGAACCGGGTGGTCATCGCACTCGCCGCACCACATCGGGACGCGGTTGCCGCCGGCCGGCGGGCCGTCGAAGACGGCGGCAACGCCCTCGATGCCGCGCTGGCCGCCGCAATCATGCTCACGGTGGTCTATCCGCACCAATGCGCCGTCGGCGGCGACCTGATCGCCGTCGTACGCGCACCGGATGCCACCACGCAGGCGGTGATCGCCGCAGGCACCGCACCCGCAGCCATTGTCGGCGCCGCCGCGCACTGGTCCCGGATGCCGCGGCGGGGAGCGCACGCCGTCACCGTGCCGGGCATTGTCGGGGGCTGGACGGCCATCGCCGGACTCGGTGCATCCGCCCCCCTCGCCGGCGCCTTCGGCGAGGCGGCGCGGGTCGCCCGCGACGGGGCGCCGGTGAGCAGAGGGCTGGCTCGCGCGATCATCGGCGACCACGCGGCGCTGGCCGCCGACCCAGGATTGTCGTCGGTATTCCTCGCCGACGGACGCCCGCTGACCGAGGGTGAAACCTTCCGGCAGCCCTCCCTCGCCGACACCTTCGACCGGCTCGCCGCCGATCCCGCCGACATGTACACCGGTGCCACCGCACGCACGCTGGTGGCCGCGCTGCGCGCCGCGGGCGGCACCCATGTCGAGGATGATTTCGCCGGTTTCACACCCGAGGTGGTACCCGCCCTGACCGTGTCGGCCGCCGGCCTGGCCTTCTCCGTCGCACCTCCGCCATCGGCGGGCGTGCTCGTGCCCGCCGTGGTGCGCGCCGCCGCCACGGCCGAGACACTCGTCGCGGCGAGTCTGCGCGGCGTCGCGACACGAAACGCCCTGCTGGGTGATCCGCGCGTGACCCCGGTCGACCTCGAAGCCCTGCTCGCGCTCGATCCAGCGCCGTTCGCACCCCGGGGCGGCGAATCCCGGGCGAGCGGCGACACCGCGGCTGTCGTGGCCATCGACGACGACGGCTGGGCGGTCTCGATCGTGCAGAGCGTGTACCACAGTTTCGGCGCGGGGCTGCTCGATCCGGCATCGGGTGTGCTGCTGCATAACCGGGGCAGCGCCTTCTCCCTCGACCCGGCCGCGCCCGGTCGGGCAGCCCCGGGCGCCCGCCCACCGCACACCCTCTCCCCGCTGATCGTCGACGACGGTGAGACGGTGCTTGTCGCCGGCTGCCAGGGCGGGCGCGCCCAGCCCTGGATCCTCGCTCAGCTGCTGGCGGCCCCCGATGCGCTGCACGGCTCCCTCGACGATCTGCTCACCCGACCCCGCTGGGTGGTCGGAGACGCCGACCTGGGTTTCGAGCGGCTGACATTCGTCGGCGAGCCCGGCTCAGATCCGGCCGCCGCCGCAGCAGCACGGACAGCCGGAGTCGACGTCGCCTCTTTCGACGGACCCGCCGACGAGGCCGGTCACGTGCAGCTTGTCCGCCGGGAGAGCGACGGCCGCATCCGCGCGGCCAGCGATCCGCGCGCCGATGGCGCGGGCATCATCATCCCCACCCCCGCCATCCCCACCCAGAATCGTCAGGAGCAGCCGTGAGCGCACGTCACTGGAGCGACCCGATCACGCCCGCGGAGATCACCGAGGTCGCCGGGCTCGTCCTCGCCGACGACCGGATCGGCGACCGGCCACGTTTCTGGGGCATCGCCGTCGAGGAGTCGCTGGCACGTTCCCTCGCTGACGGGCAGGGCCGGCCGATCCGGCTGGTCGTGATGAACCCCGCCGCCCACGCCGCGTGGGAGGTCACCGGCTGGACGTCGGGGACCGATCGCCCCGCAACGCTGTCGGGCTGGGCACCGATGGCCCCCACGCGTCCCGGCGTCTCCTCCGATGAAGCACGTATGGTGGCCCAGGCCGCGCGCAACAGCCCGGTGCTGATCGCGGCCCTCGCTCGACGCGGTATCACCGACACCTCACTCATCTGGGTCGATCCGGAGTCCATCACCGGATTCGAACCCGACGATCTCGCCGGACGACGGCTGTCCTGGGGCACTGTGTGGCATCGCGAGTCAGCCGAGGATAACGGCTATGCCCGCCCGGTCGCAGGCCTCGTGCCGATCATCGACCTGGAAACCCTTGAGATCGTGCGGCTCGAAGACCACGGCGTCATTGCGATGGCGAGCGAGACCGGCACATACGCTTCGGGTACCTGGGGGCCCGATCGCGCCGTCGCCCCACTGGAAATCACCCAACCTCAGGGCCCCGGCTTCACCGTTGACGGCCACGAGGTGCGCTGGCAGAACTGGTCGCTGCGAATCGGCTTCACTCATCGCGAAGGTCTCATCCTGCACGATGTGGCCTATCACGACGGCGCCGCAGTGCGCCCGGTGCTCGATCGCGCCGCGATCAACGAGATGTATGTGCCCTATCTCGACTCCGATCCGACGGCGTACCGCAAGAACTTCTTCGACTGGGGCGAATACGGCGCGGGCCCGCTGACCACCTCCCTGGCGCTCGGCTGCGATTGCCTCGGCGAGATCACATATTTCGATGCGCACTACATCGACGGTTACGGCACCGCACGCACGATCGGCAATGCCATCTGCATGCATGAGGAGGACGACTCGATCCTCTGGAAACACGTCAACACCCGGACCGGTGATGCACAGGTGCGCCGTCAGCGGCGGCTGGTGATCTCGTTCTTCGCCACTGTCGCGAACTACGATTACGGCTTCTACTGGTCGCTATACCAGGACGGCGCCATCGAACTTGAGATCAAACTCACCGGCATCCTCTCGGTCTCCGGTATCGCCGACGATACCCAGCCCGCGTACGGCCGCATGGTCGCCCCGAATGTGCAGGCTCCGACACATCAGCACTACTTCGCGGTGCGCCTGGATACCGCCGTCGACGGTCCACGCAACCGCCTGGTGGAGGTACACGCCGAGGCCGAGGAGCCCACCCGTAACCCGTACGGCAACGCGGTGCGGATGGTGGCGACGACCATCGCCTCCGAACGCAGCGCCGCTCGATCCACTGACCCGTCGCGGGCGGTGCACTGGCGCATCGAAAGCACCGAACGAACCAATCGCTACGGAGACCCCACCGCTTTTCGTCTGGCGATACCGGATACGACGCGTCTGTTCGCGCTGCCGGGCAGCGTGGTCGAGCGCAAGGCCCCGTTCGTCGCCAAACATCTGTGGGCGAGCGCCTACGATCCGGCGGAACGATTCATCGCCGGCGATTACCCCAACCAGGCTCCGCTCGGCGAGGAGGGCATCACCGCGTGGCAGCAGGCCGACCGTCCGCTTGACGGCGCCCGGCTGGTGGTGTGGCCGATACTGGGCGCACACCATTACGTGCGCCCCGAGGACTGGCCGGTGATGCCGGTGCAGCGCATCGGCTTGCGCCTGGAACCCGACGGATTCTTCGACCGCAATCCCGCCCTGGATGTGCCGCCGACCGCGCCCGCGCACGGCCCCCGGTGCTGCTGAGCGCGCCCGCCACTGCTCAGCCGGTGAATACTGCTCAGCCGGTGAATACGGTGGAGCTGCGCCGCTCGTACCAGCGGGCGAGCTGTTCGCCTGCGCTCACGACGTGGGCCCGCATCTCGGTGCGCGCAGCCTCCACATCACCGCGCTCAATGGCTTCGAGGATGCGCAGATGCTCCTGATAGTTCTCCTCGCGGTGGCGTTCGTCACCGATGAGGAGCTGCGCGGATACGTTGCGCGGAAAGGTTTCATTGATCTCTTCGATTGCCCGGGCGAGCCGGGTGTTCGCGGCGATTTCGGCGATGACGGTGTGGAACACGTCGTTTTCATTGCGGCTGGCCGGCGGCAGATCACGCGCGCTGTCGCCGCCCTGGGAGCGTTCGTACATCTGCTGATTCGCCATGCGCAGCCGCTCGGCGTCCTGCCGTGAGATGCGGCTGACGGCGCGCGCCGCGGCCAGGGCTTCGAGTTCGGCACGCACCTCGTAGGCTTCACGCACCTCCCAGGGGGCCGGTACCCGCACCACCGCACCCCGGTTGGGCACCACCTCGATAAGGCCGCCGGCCTGTAGTTGCCGCAGCGCCTCGCGGACGGGGGTGCGGCTGACCCCGAAATCGCTAGCCAGTTCGGCCTGGCGCAGCTGGGCGCCGATCGCGATGTCGCCGCTCATAATCCGGTCGCGGATTTTGCCCGCGATCTCGTCGACGAGTGCGTGGCCCGTGGTCTGCAACAGGGAATCCGTCACGGGCATGGCCTTCTTTCCTGTCCGGGACTTTCCTCTCCGGAACCATGGCGGTGCACGGAGCACCCCGTCGTAGTGAGAAAACGTCGCAGTGAGAAATCGTCGTAGTGAGAAAACGTAGCAGAACCGGACTTCAGATGGATTCGACCGCGCATCATCGGGTCCACCGTGAGTAGTATTGGATACATTCTTGCACTACTAGTATCCAATATATCGTGACGCGGGCGACCCCCGGTCGAGCGCGGAAGGAATCACACCCCATGCTGAAGCGGGAAGACAACGAAAAGATCACCCGCAGCGGCCCGGGCACGCCGCTGGGCAACCTGCTGCGCTCCTACTGGCAGCCCGCGGGTCTCGTCTCGGAAATGCCCGACGAGCGTCCCGTGAAACAGGTACGCATCCTGGGCGAAGATCTGGTGCTCTTCAAGAAACCGGCGGGCTGGGGACTCATCAGCCGCTATTGCGCGCACCGCGGCGTCGACCTCTCCTACGGCCGACTTGAGGATGACGGCATTCGCTGCCTCTACCACGGCTGGCTCTACGACGGGCAGGGACGCTGTATCGACCAACCCGCCGAGCCCGAACACAGCCGATTCCTGCACAAGATCCGCATCGCCAGCTACCCGTGCGTGGAGCGCAACGGCATCATCTTCACCTACATGGGCGCCGGCGAGCCGCCACCGTTGCCCCACTACGACTGTTTCGTCGCCCCCGAGGAGTACACCTTCGCATTCAAAGGGCTCTGGGAGTGCAACTGGTTACAGGGACTCGAAGGCGGCATCGACCCGAGCCACGTCTCATTCCTGCATCGCTTCATCCGCGAAGATCCGCGCGACACCTACGGGCAGCAATTCGCCGAGGAGGTCGAGGGCACCGGCAAAAGGCTCTCCACGCTCGTCGGCGAGAGCTACCGCCCCGATATCGACGTCGAGAACGCCGAGCACGGCTTACGCGTGTACGCGCTGCGCCGACTCACCGAGGACACCACGCATGTGCGCGTGACGAATCTGCTGTTCCCGAACGCATTCGTCGTCCCCTTCGGCACCACCAAGGTATTCACCCAGTGGCATGTTCCGATCGACGACACCCATCACTACTGGTACATGATCTGGTACGACTACGCCGAGACCACCGACCGCGACACCCTGCTCCGGCAGCGACTGGAGGGCGTGAGCCTGCCCGACTACCGACCGCTGCGCAACCGCTCAAACAATTGGGGCTTCGACCCGCGCGAACAGCGCGAACTCACCTACACGGGGATGGGCCTGGATATCAATGTCCATGACCAGTGGGCCGTGGAGAGCATGGGCGCCATCCAAGACCGCACCGTCGAGCGGTTGGGCGTCTCCGACCGCGCGGTCAGCGCCAACCGGCGACTGCTCCTGCGGGCCATCGACGCCTTCGCTGCCGGCGCGACGACGCCGTCGCATCCGGTCAGTGAGGCTCAGGCCGAGCGGCTGACCGGGCCGATCGCGATGGACACCATCGCCACCAGCGACGCCTGGCAAAGCCAATGGATAGCCCGTGAAGCTTCCCGCCGCGCCGCCTCCCCGTGGGCGGGCCCACTCATGACGACGCACCGCGCGGCCAGCGATGCGTGAACGCCCACCGATGCATGAACGGAACGTCGACGAACGCCGCGTCGCCGACAACGGGGGCGGCGTCTCGGCCCGGCCGATGCCGGCCCAGCACCGCGACGGCTTCATCGACCGACATGGGCTCTGGACGCAGGAGCAGTACGCCGCGGCGGCCCAGGCGCGCCGGGTGATGGATGAACTCGGCATCGAGATGGTGCGGTTTTCGTTCGCCGATCAGCACGGCATCCTGCGCGGCAAAACCATCACCCGGGCGAGTGTGGATACGGCCCTGCACAACGGTGTGACCGTGCCGAGTTCACTGCTGCTCAAGGACACCTCGGGACAGTCGGTGTTCTCGGTGTTCACCGCCGACCCCGGAGTGGGTGTGGCCGGATTACGCGGAGCCGGCGATATCGTGCTCGTCGGCGATCCGCAGACATTCCGGGTGCTGCCGTGGACCGAGCGCACCGCGTGGATCCTGTGCGACCTGTATTTCCCCGACGGCTCCCCAGTGCCGTTCTGTGCGCGCAGCCTGCTGCGCGGGCGGCTCGATGCGCTCGCCGGCTCGGGCCTGGGGATGACCGTCGGCGCCGAACTGGAGTTCCACGTTTTCCGCCGCAACGGCGACGAGCTGAGCTCGGCCCATGTCAATGCGCCCGGGCGCCCGGGTTACGCGGTGGAGGTTTCACCCACGACACACGGGGCGCAACTACTGCATGAGGAATCCCTCGACGGTGTGCAGCCGCTTGTCGACGCACTGTACCGCGGGCTTACCCTGCTCGATCTGCCCCTGCGCTCGGTTGAGCTTGAGTTCGGGCCGAGCCAGTTCGAGCTGACCATGGAGGCCGCCGATGCGGCCGAGATCGCCGATGCGGTCGTGCTGTGCCGGATGGCGGTGCGCAGCATTGCGCGGCGGCTGGGCTACCACGCGACCTTCATGTCTCGGCCGCAGGGCACCGAGGGCGCCTCCACGGGCTGGCATCTGCACCAGTCGCTCTATGACCGTACGAGCGGAGCCGGTGTCTTCATCCCGCATGACACCGGCTCCACGCTCTCCCCGCTGGGCCGCGCCTATCTCGCCGGGCTACTTACCCACGCGGCCGGCGCGGCGGCGATGACAACACCAACGGTCAACGGTTACAAGAGGTTTCAGCCGTTCTCACTCGCCCCCGATCGCATCGCGTGGGGGATCGATAACAAGGGTGCGCTGATCCGCGCGGTGGGCGGCGCCGGCGACCGGGCCACCCGCCTGGAGAACCGTTCGGGCGAGCCGGCCGCGAATCCGTACTTCTATATCGCCACTTCGCTGGTCAGCGGCATGGACGGTATCGCGCGCGGCCTCGTCCCGCCCGCGCCCACCGACGATCCGTACCGGGTCGATGCGCCGGCAATGCCCGCGTCGCTGGGTGCCGCCGTCGACGCCTTCACCGCCGACACCGTCTTCCGGGCGGCATTCGGCGATGCGTTGGTGGAGTGGTACGCGACGATCAAACGGGCCGAATTTTCCCGTTATCTGCGCCACGTCTCCGACTGGGAGCAGCGCGAGTACTTCTCCCTCCACTGAGACTGGACACACCATGGACATCGCACACCCCCGCACGGCCCAGCACCAGCCGAGCATTTTTCATCCCCGACGGGTCATCACCGGCAACCCCGACGCCCCGCATGCGCACGCATTCGCGGTGCACCACGGGCGCGTCGTCGCTGTCGGAGAACTGGCCGCGGTGGCGGCGGCCGTCCCGGAGGGCACCGCGGTGACCGAACTCGACGGCGTCGTTATGCCCGGCCTCATCGACGCACACATGCATCTGCAACGCGGCGGGCTCAAGGCACTCGATTATCTCGCCCCCGACGACGATGTCGAGGCGTTCATCGTCGCGATGCACGATAGTTTCGACGATGACGGCCCCGCCGATCCGCCCTTCGCTGATCGGATTCGGGCGATCGAGCGGGTGCAGCCGCTGCTGCACGCCCTCGGTATCACCGGCATCATCGATCCCGCCGTCACCCCGGATGAGCTGCGCGGCTACCGCACCGCGCACGACCGCGGACTACTCACCATGCGTACCCTCGCCATGCCCTATCTTGAGCTCGGCTCGTCCGCGACGCCGTCGGTGGATGCGATCATCGACCGCCTCGACGGCGTCGGGATCGCCACCGGGTTTGGTGACGAGATGCTGCGGCTCGGGCCGATCAAGGTGTACGCCGACGGTGAGGCGCTTGCCGGTCAGGCGCTGCTCAACGCCCCGTGGGACGACACCGGCTATCGGGGCCGCCAGCGCATCGGGACCGACGAGTACGACCGGCTGGCCACCTGGTGCGCGGGCCACGGCTGGGGGGTGGGCACCCATGCGGTCGGCGGGGCGGCGGTGGATCTGGTGGTCGGGGCCGCGCAGCGAGCCGGCCCGGCTGCGCGCGACTTGCGGTTCCAGGTGATCCACGCCTATTTGGAACCGTCTGCCGAGGTCATGCGGCGGGCCGCGGCGGCGGGCGTCATCGCGTCGCTACAGCCTTCGATCATCTGGCACAACGGTGCCGGGTTGCGTCGTGTACTCGGTGAGCGCGTTGAGACCGCGAATCCGGTACGTAGTTGGCTCGATGCCGGAGTGCGTGTCGCCTTCGGTTCCGACGGCCCCTTTTTCGCTTTCGACCCGCGCCACCTGATGTGGCAGGCGGTGACGCGTCGCGTCGAGGGCGCCGAGCGTCCGCTGGCCGCACGTGAGGCGATCAGCATCGGGGAGGCGTTGGCCGCCTACACCACCGGATCCGCCTATGCCGCCTTCGCCGAGCATGAGCGCGGCGCGTTACGGCCGGGATATCGGGCCGACTGGGCGCTGTGGAGCGCCGATCCGACATCCGTACCCGTCGACGACGTGCGCGGTCTGACCGTCCTACGCACCGATGTCGGCGGACGCACGGTCTATCAGAAGGAGCATCTCCAATGACCACGCGCCCGCTGCCGCTATACCGCTGGAGTGCACGCGCGCTGGCCGCCGGCATCGCGGCACGCGAGATCTCCGCGGTCGAGGTGATGACGGCCCATCTCGACCGTATCGCCGAGGTCGAGCCCGACGTGGCGGCGTTCGTCTCCATGCTGCCGCGAGCGCAGGCGATGGATATGGCCCGGGCCGCCGATCGCGCCGTCGCCGCCGGTGAGCACCTCGGCCCCCTGCACGGCCTGCCCACCGGCGTGAAGGATCTGATCGATGTCGCTGGCCTGGCGACCTCGCATGGCTCAGCCGCCTATCTCGACGCGGTGCCGGCAACCCGCGACAGCGTGCTCGCCGAGCGGCTGCGCGCCGCGGGTGCCCTCATCATCGGTAAGACCAACACGCCGGAGGTCGGGCTGGGCACCTTGACCTTCAACCCGGTGCGCGGGGTGTGCCGCAATCCGTGGGATCTTTCGCGCCATGCCGGCGGGTCGTCCGGCGGTGCGGGCGCGGCCCTGGCGGCGGGTATGTTGCCGATCGCTGACGGCTCCGACAGCGGCGGCAGCATCCGCTACCCCGCCTCGTTCTGCAACATCGTCGGCCTGCGGCCCACCCCGGGCACCGTACCGACCGGCCGGCTCGGCAACGGATGGGATCCGCACGG
>JASGFW010000067.1:0-23128 GCA_047605305.1 Gordonia sp. (in: high G+C Gram-positive bacteria) | reverse complement strand
CCCGGTTGCTGACGTCGGGGATCGGGGTCGCGCGGCCAACCACTAGAGTCGTCTGGGTGCGCGTACTAGTCATCGGTTCGGGCGGCCGCGAACACGCCTTGTTACTCGGATTGTCCCAAGATCCATCGGTCACCGACCTGCATGTGGCGCCCGGCAATGCCGGCACGGCGGCGCTGGCCGCCACCCATGATGTCGACGCTTCCTCGGCGGAGGATGTGGTCGCCCTGGCGCGGCGCCTGGAGGTCGATCTCGTCGTGATCGGGCCGGAGGTTCCGCTGGTCCTGGGAGTGGCTGATGCGTTGCGCCACGCGGGTTTCGCCACCTTCGGTCCGAGCGCCGCCGCCGCCGCGATCGAGGGTTCCAAGGCGTTCGCCAAGGAGGTGATGGCCTCGGCGGGAGTGCGTACCGCGCACAGCGAGGTTGTCGATAATCCGGCCAACCTCGACGCCGCACTGGATCGTTTCGGCCCGACGTGGGTGGTCAAGGATGACGGATTGGCCGCCGGAAAGGGCGTGGTGGTAACCACCGACCGTGCGGCGGCCCGCGCACACGCCGCCGAATGCCTGGAGGTCGGTCATCCGGTGCTGCTGGAAAGCTTCCTCGACGGTCCGGAAGTCTCGCTGTTCTGTCTCGTCGACGGCGAGACGGTGGTCCCCTTGATTCCCGCTCAGGACCACAAACGTGTCGGCGATAACGACACCGGACCCAACACCGGCGGGATGGGTGCCTACGCACCGCTGCCCTGGTTGCCCGAGGAGGTGACCCGCGAGATCGTCGACGACGTGGTGCGGCCCGTCGCGGCCGAACTCGCCAAGCGTGGCACGCCGTTCTCCGGGCTGCTCTATGCCGGATTGGCGATCGGTGCGGCGGGCCCCGCAGTGGTGGAATTCAACTGCCGATTCGGTGACCCGGAAACTCAGGCGGTGCTCGCATTACTGAAATCTCCACTGGGGCAAGCACTTAACGCCACCGCGACGGGGCGCCTCGCTGATTTGCCGCCGTTGGAATGGACCGACGGAGCCGCTGTCGTCGTGGTTGTGGCGGCCGAAAATTATCCGGGTACCCCGCGTACGGGCGATGCCATCGTCGGCGCCGACGGCCCAGGTGTGCTCCATGCGGGTACCGCCTTCGACGCCGACGCCCGTGTGGTGTCCGCGGGCGGGCGGGTACTGGGCGTGGTGGGTGTCGGTGGTGATCTGGCCGCCGCCCGGGCCGAGGCCTATGAACGGATCGCGACCATCAAACTCGCCGGTTCGCACTATCGGACCGACATCGGGCAGGCCGCTCTGCAGGGACGCATCAGTATCTAAATCCGCAAAAGTATCTGAATCCGCAAAACGCAACCGGGCACCCGGTTCCCTTGGCAGCATGTCACCCATGACCTCGACCACCACTCCCAAGGGCGAACGGAGACGGTCTCGACTGATCGAGGCTGCCGGTGAACTGTTGCTCGAAGGCGGCTTCGACGCGGTGCGCCACCGTGCGGTCGCCGACCGGGCCGCCTTGCCGCTCGCGTCGACGACCTACTACTTCGGGTCACTCGAAGACCTCATGGCGCAGGCTGCCGGGTTCGTATCGCGCACCAGCGAGCAGGTGATCTCCGCGCGTGCGTCAGCGGTCGCCAGACGCCGTCGTGGCGGTCATGCAACCGCCGACACGCTCTCGGACGTGTTCGTCGGAGCTGATACGTCGCCGCAGGAGCTGGCGGCCCGATACGAGATGATCGCGCTGGCTGCCCGTTATCCGCGACTGCATGAGGTGGCGGTGGCCAGGCATGCGGTGCTCACCACGGTGCACACAGAGGTGCTTGAAAAGTCCGGCAGGGTCGCCCACCCAGCACATATCGCCACTCTGATCGCGATCGAGGACGGCGCCGTCGTGGGCGCGCTGGGCCGCGGGGTACCGTCGGCGGCAGCCGCGCGGCAGGCCTTGCGGGAGGTCGTCGAGGTGTTGGCTCCGGTGGCCGCTACCGTCGCGCACTAGCCGCGGTACGTGCGGGTTGGCCCGTCACTACACTGTTGGGGTGTCCAAACCCGCCATCTCTAATGTCCTGGCCAGTCGCTACGCCTCCGCGGAACTCGCCGGGATCTGGTCGGCCACCAACAAGATCGCGCTCGAACGCCGACTCTGGTTGGCGGTCCTCAAGGCCCAGCGCGACCTCGGTATCGACGTGCCCGCCGATGCCATCGCCGCGTACGAGCGCGTGATCGACCAGATCGACCTCGCCTCGATCGCCGAGCGTGAACGCGTGACCCGCCACGATGTGAAGGCGCGCATCGAGGAGTTCAATGCCCTGGCGGGGCATGAGCAGATCCACAAGGGGATGACGAGTCGCGATCTCACCGAGAACGTCGAACAGCTCCAGATTCTGCAATCGTGCCAGCATGTACACGCACATGGGATCGCGGTGCTCGCGCGCCTGACCGAGCGTGCCGCGCAGTATGCGAGCGTGGTGATGGCGGGCCGCAGCCATAACGTGGCCGCACAGGCCACCACGCTCGGTAAACGATTCGCCTCCGCCGCCGACGAACTGATCATCGGGCTGACGCGGCTGTCTGAACTCATCGACCGCTACCCGTTGCGCGGTATCAAGGGGCCGATGGGCACCTCGCAGGACATGCTCGACCTTCTCGGCGGCGACGCGGCGAAACTCGCCGATCTTGAGACGCGGATCGCCGATCACCTTGGCTTCGCGCGATCGTTGCTCTCCGTCGGGCAGGTCTATCCCCGTTCGCTCGATCATGACGTGGTGTCCGCGTTAGTCGAGTTGGGTTCGGCTCCGTCGTCGCTGGCCCACACCATCCGGTTGATGGCCGGCCACGAGCTGGTCACCGAGGGCTTCCAGCCCGGCCAGGTCGGCAGCTCGGCTATGCCGCACAAAATGAACACGCGCAGTTGCGAACGGGTCAACGGACTCCAGGTGGTGCTGCGGGGCTATGGCTCGATGGCCGCCGAACTGGCAGGTGCCCAGTGGAATGAGGGCGACGTGTTCTGTTCGGTGGTGCGTCGGGTCGCGCTGCCCGACGCATTTTTCGCCATCGACGGCATGCTGGAGACCTTCCTGACGGTGCTCGCCGAATTCGGTGCCTACCCGGCGGTCATCGCCAACGAACTCGACCGCTACCTGCCGTTCCTGGCCACCACGAAGGTGCTGATGGCCTCGGTGCGTGCGGGCGTCGGACGCGAGAGCGCACACGAGGCGATCAAGGAAAACGCCGTGGCGGTGGCGCTGGCGATGCGTGAGGACGGCCGCGAACCCGACCTGCTCGACCGCCTTGCCGCAGACGAGCGCATCCCGCTGGACCGTGCTCAGCTCGACGCGCTACTCGATGACAAGGAGGTGTTCGTCGGTGCCGCGGGCAGGCAGATCGCCGACGTGATCGCGGCCGCCGAGAAGCTGATAGCGCAATACCCCGACGCCGCCGCCTATTCGCCCGCCCCGATCCTCTGAGTGGCCGGGCTCTGAGCGGGGGCGTACGCAAACACACCACTTTTGCGCATACACACCGGCCCGGAGGTGGTGTTTCTGTGCAAAAGTGGTGTGTTTGTCGTCGGGTGGGCTGAGGTCTCAGTGCGCCGACGGGGTGTCGGAGTGCCCGAGTTGCCAGTCCGGTAGGGCGGTGTCACGTACCCGACG
Organism: Gordonia sp. (in: high G+C Gram-positive bacteria); assembly: GCA_047605305.1. Classification (GTDB taxonomy): domain Bacteria; phylum Actinomycetota; class Actinomycetes; order Mycobacteriales; family Mycobacteriaceae; genus Gordonia. The sequence goes on along the minus strand of JASGFW010000067.1, from coordinate 19,491 downwards.
TTTGAGTTCGGCGGCGCCGGGGAAACCGCCGTCGCTCTTGCGGTCCCAGATCCGGGTTCCGTCGACGTCGATCGTGAAGATGCCGCCGGTACCGGGGACCAGGGTGAGCGCCGCGAGATCGGTGCCGAAGGTGTTGAGTAATTCGGCGGCCATCCAGTTGGCGCGCAGCAACCAGTTGCATTGCGTGCAGTAGGTGATGGTGATCTGCGGTGCGGCCATGTGTTCACGATGCCAGACGCTCGCGCCTGACGGCGGGGCGGATGCTTACCCGCATCCGCATGTCCTAGGGTCATAGGCATGCGTCCTGAACTGGAGTCGTACACATTCGTGGCCTCGGGCAAGGTGCGCGACGTATATGAGATCGATGACGCGACCTTGCTGATGGTCGCCAGCGATCGCATCTCCGCCTATGACTTCGTGCTGACACCCGCGGTCGCAGACAAGGGCCGCGTCCTCACCGCGATGAGTTTTTTCTGGTTCGAGACCCTCGGGGTGCCCAATCACCTCGCCGGCGGTCCCGACGACGACCGCATCCCGGCGGGATTGGTTGGGCGGTCGATGGTGGTGCATAAGCTACCGATGCTTCCCATCGAATGCGTTGCACGCGGCTATCTCACCGGTTCCGGGCTCGTCGACTACCGGACCACCGGTGCGGTGTGCGGGGTGCCGCTGCCGGCGGGGCTCGACGAGGCGGACCGACTTCCGGAGCCGATCTTCACCCCGGCGACGAAGGCCGAGCAGGGTGATCACGACGAGAACATCAGCTTTGAGCAGGCCGCCGAGGTGATCGGCGCGGATCTGGCCGCAGCGTTGCGCGATGCGACCCTCGATATTTACCGGCGGGGAGCCGCACTCGCCGCCGATCGAGGAATCATCCTCGCCGACACCAAGTTTGAATTCGGGCAGGCCGCGGACGGATCGCTCGTCCTCGCCGACGAGGTGCTCACCCCGGACTCGTCACGATACTGGGATGCTGCGGTGTACACGCCCGGCCGGGTGCAGCCGAGTTTCGATAAACAGATCGTGCGGAACTGGCTGACGTCGGCCGACTCTGGCTGGGATCGTTCCGCCGACCAGCCGCCGCCCGCGCTGCCTGCCGACATCGTCGAACGCACCAGGGCCCGCTATATCGAGGCATACGAATGGATTTCGCAGAAGTCGTTCGACGACTGGCCACGGGGCTGAGTACGCACCGCGAGCCTATGGAGGAAGGAAGCCTGTGACCGACGCACCCGCCGCCAAGAAGGTGCCCACCGAACGCGTGCACCACGGCGACACCTTCGTCGATGACTACGAGTGGTTGCGCGACAAGGACGATCCCGAGGTGATCGCCTTTCTGGAGGCACAGAATGCCTACACCGACGCCAACACCGCCGACCTGGCGGATCTGCGTGCGACGATCTTCGGAGAGATCAAGAGCCGAGTCAAGGAAACCGATATGTCGGTGCCCGGTCGTCGTGGCGGCTACTGGTATTACAGTCGCACCAGCGAGGGCAAACAGTATGCGACGCATTGTCGTTGCCCGATCCGTGGTGCGGACGACTTCACCCCGCCGGAGATCTCCGACGATGAGGCGCTTCCCGGAGAAGAAATTCTGCTCGATGTGAATGAGCAGGCGCAGGGGCACGACTTCTTCAGTCTCGGCACGCTTTCGGTAAGCCAGGACGGGCGCTGGCTTGCCTACAGTACCGACGTTGTCGGGGATGAGCGCTATACCCTGCGTTTTAAAAATCTTGACACCGGTGAACTTCTTGCCGACGCCATTGCGGATACCGCAGGTGGCGCGGTGTGGTCGCATGATGCCAGGCATGTCTTCTATCAGACCGTTGATGCGGCATGGCGCCCGGATACGGTGTGGCGCCACGACTTCGGATCCGATGGTAAGGATGTGAAGGTATTCCACGAACCCGATGAGCGTTTCTGGGTCGGTTTGGGTGTCACCCGCAGCGATAAGTATCTGATGATCGCGGCCGGATCGAAGATCACCGCGGAGTGCTATGTGCTCTCCGCCGACGATCCGACTGGCGAGTTCCGCAGCGTCGCACCGCGAGTCGACGGGGTCGAATATTCTGTCGAGCATGCGCAGATCGGGGGAGCGGACTACTTCCTGATCGTGCACAACGATATTCGGGGTGGGCGCAAGGCCGAAGATTTCGCGATCGATATCGCGCCGGTCGCCGACCCCACGGAGCGCACCGAATTGATCGGACACCGCAGCGGTGTCCGGATCGAGGATATCGATGCCTTCCGTGATTATCTGGTGCTCTCCTACCGGGCCGGGGCGCTGCCGCGCGTGTCGATCGCCGACCTCCGCCGCATCGACGGTATCCCGGTCGCCGAGGACTTCATCGAGGTCGCTGTCGAGCAGGAACTGTTCTCCCTGGGCCTGGGCGGTAACCGTGAATGGAACACGCCGCGACTGCGTTTCGGCTATGGAAGCTTCATCGAACCAGCCGAACTGTTTGAACTCGATGTGGCAACGGGGGAGCGTATCCTGCTCAAGCGGGCGCCGGTACTCGGCGGTTACGATCCGGCCGACTACGTGCAGTCACGCGAGTGGGCCACCGCCGCGGACGGCACCCGGATTCCGTTGTCGATTGTGCGGCACCGCAACGTTGCGGCCCCCGGTACGGACGGGCAGCGACCGGCTCCGCTGCTGATCTACGGATACGGTTCTTACGAATCGAGTTTCGACCCGGGATTTTCAGTGGCGCGGCTGTCCCTGCTCGATCGGGGTGTGGTTTTCGTCCTCGCGCATGTGCGCGGCGGCGGTGAGCTTGGCCGGCACTGGTATGAAAACGGTAAAACTCTCACCAAGAAGAACACCTTCACCGATTTCGTTGATTCGGCCCGGTATCTGATCGAGCGAGGCTGGACGACACCGAATCAGCTGGTCGCCGAAGGCGGCTCGGCGGGTGGACTGTTGATGGGTGCTGTCGCCAACCTCGCACCCGAGCTGTTCAACGGTATCCTCGCGTCGGTACCGTTTGTGGACGCGCTCACTTCCATCCTCGACCCTTCGTTGCCGCTGACGGTGATCGAATGGGATGAATGGGGCGATCCGCTGCATGATCCGGCGGTGTACGAGTATATGAAGTCGTACTCGCCCTATGAGAATGTTACGGCGCAGCCATATCCGCCGATCCTGGCGCAGACATCACTCAACGACACCAGGGTCCTCTTCACCGAGGCCGCGAAATGGGTTGCCAAACTTCAAGATTTGAGCACTTCGGATAATCCGATCCTACTCAAAACCGAGATGTCGGCCGGCCATGGCGGCGTCAGCGGACGCTATAAGCAGTGGGAGGAAGCTGCTTTCGAGCTTGCCTGGATTGTGCGTCAGACCGGCGCGTTGAGCGCCTGACGGGGGGCGCCGCTCATCACCCGGCCAGCGCGGTCGGCTGATCGAGCACCGAGTAGTCGGATGCGTCACCGGTGATGATGCGGCTGGGGTTGCCGTGCACGTCGATCGGTACGTCGCCGGCGAGCGTGACGCGCTGCAGCGAGCGGGGTGCGTCGTCGTAGTCATCGACCGCGTAGTGCTGGGTGGCGCGGTTATCCCACACGGCGATATCGCCGGGTGCCCAGTTCCAGCGGATGGTGTTTTCCAGTCGGGTGATTCGGTCCTGAAACAGGTTGAACAGGGCGGTGAATTCGCGGGTGGGCAGGCCGACGAAGCTTTTCACGAAGTGGCCGAGTAGGAGTAGCTTTTCCCCGGTTTCCGGGTGCACCCGCACGACGGGGTGCTCGGTCTCGAATGTGCTGGACACGAACTCGTTGCGATATGCCTTGACCTGGTCTTCGTCGGCATCGCCGTGGCGTTCGACGAAGTTGGCGGCGTAATCATAGGTGTTGGTGTGGATGGCCCGTAGGTTCTCTGCGAGCAGGCGCAGCGGTTCGGGAAGCTGCTCGTAGGCGGCGACCGTCGAGGCGAAGGTCGTTGTTCCGCCATACGGCGGCAGGGTCACCGCGCGCAGCAGCGAGATCTTGGGGATGCGATCGACGAAGGTGACATCGGAATGCCAGCTGTTGGCCTTACCGTATTCCGAATTCACTTCGAGCAGCTTGGAACCACGCGATTTCACCGTGGGATGAGGTGCGGTCGGCGTGCCGAGTAACTGGGCAAAGCCATACTGTGCGGCGTCATCGAGGTGATGTTGATTCGGGAAGAAGACGGCCTTGTGCTCAAGGATCGCACGATGGATGGTCGACACCTGGGCGGGTGTCAGGTCCGCACCGAGACGCACTCCCTCGATACGGGCGCCGATGTGCTCGCCAAGTTTGGTGATGGTGATCGTGTCTGCTGCAGCGGTGGCGAGGGGCATCGGTGGCGTCCTTGGTCAAGTGATAGCTGGGGTGGGAGCGATGAGTGGGGGTCGAGACGAACGGGTACGGGGACCAACCTCTGGCACGTGGCGGGCTAAGACTCACCGAACCGTATGGCCGGGTTAGCCGCCAGGCTATTTCTCACCGTGATCCATAATTCGTAAGGCTCATAATTCGTAAGGCCCATAATTCGTAAGACACTGTGTTCCAACAGCAACGACAAAGGCGCCCCGGCCATGCGGCCAGGGCGCCCCGGTAGGTGCTGACGGTTGATCAGTGCATGATCGTGGGGGTCGGCGCCGTGCCATCGGCGCCGGCATGGGACGGGTGTGCCGCGATCCGGGTGCGCGGGAGGAAGAGCGCCGGAATGAAGGTCAGTGCGACAAGCACCACCGCAACGATGAAAGGGGTGCCGAAAGCGTTTGCGGCCCAGGTGAACCACTGATCCGGCGGAGTGCTCGGCAGTTGCATTGCCGGGGGAACTCCAGGTGCGTGCGACGCCTGGACGGCGGCGGCGTACTTTTCCGGGGCCGCATTGGACGCGATGCCGAGCAGTGTTTCGGGATGCGCCTTGAGGCCCGTCGCCAGGATCACCGAGATCACTGCGGTGCCGATCGACGACGATGTCTGCTGCACCACGTTCACCAGGGTGGAACCGTCGGGCACCTGCCTGCTGCTCAGGGTGGCCAGCGCGGCCGACATGATCGGCATCATCGTCATACCCATACCGAGTCCCTGTACGAACAGCGCGCCGCCCAGTAGCCAGTAGGAGGTGTCGGCGCCGAGGAATATGAACGCGCCCATGCCGAAGAAGAGCAGCACGATACCCACGAGGACAAACTTGCCCGGCCCGATCTTGTCGGTCATCCGGCCGGAGATCGGCATGGTGAGCATGGCGCCGAGACCCTGCGGTGCTAGGAGCAACCCGGCGGCGAGGGTGGATTCGCCACGCACGCCGATGAAGTACTGCGGATACAGCAGGGAGGCCCCGAAGAACGCGGTCATGAAGAATGTCGCGGTGATCACCGCGGTGCGCAGTGTGTGGTTGCGGAACAGGCGCAGATCCAGCAGCGGGTTGTGGGCGCGCAGGGCGTGCCAGATGAAGACGATGATGAGCACCGCGCCGACGATCGAGGGGACGAGCACCTTGGTGGTGATGAAGGTGCCGGAGTCGGTGCTTGAGGAGATTCCGTACAGGAATAGCGCCAAACCTGGTGAGAGAAGTAGTAACCCGATGATATCGATCTTCGGACGTGAGGTTTCCTCATCGCTACTCAGGGCGAACCACGAATACACCAGGGCGATGACGCCGATCGGCACATTGATCAGGAAGACCCAGTGCCAGCTTGCCTTTTCGATGAGCAGGCCGCCGAGGATGGGGCCGGCGATCGGTCCGAGCAGCATAGGGATGCCGAGCACGGCCATCACCGAGCCGACCCGTTCGGGTCCGGCGGCCTTGGTCATGATCATCATGCCGATGGGCATCAGCAGACCGCCGCCGAGGCCCTGCACGACGCGGAAGGCGACGAGTGAACCGATATTCCAGGCCAGTGCGCACAGTGCGGAGCCGACGGTGAACAGCACCAGCGAGGCGATGTAGACGTTTTTCGTGCCGAATCTCGCTGCGGCCCAACTTGATAGCGGGATCACCGCGGCCAGTGCCAGGGTGTACCCGGTCATCGTCCAGGCGGCGCCGGCGGCATTGGTGTTGAACGTGTTCTGGAATGTGTTCTGGGCGACCGAGACCACGGTGACGTCGAGAATCGACATGATCGCGCCGAGCACGACCACGCCGGCGACGATCAATACTTTACGGTCGAGTCCGGTATCCGGTGCTCCGGTGTCGGTGTGGCCACCGCGTGCGGTGGATGACTCACTCATGAGGGATCTTTCGGTTCGGTGGGGGTTGGGTCTGGGTCGAAATGGTCTGGGTCGAAATAGTTGATGTCGGCGTCGACGATGCTGTCGAGTGCGTAGGTGAGGGCCGTCCGGAGTTCGGTGGGTAGCCCCGAGACGAAGCGGGCGACGAGCTCTTCTTTGATGTCGAGTTGTTTTTCGATCACCGCCCGTCCCTGAGGTGTCGGTGTTACTCGCTTGATTCGCCGGTCGGCGTGATCTTCGCGTCGATCCACCAGGCCGGCCTGGACGAGCCGGTCGACGGCGCGTCCGGCCGCTGCGAAGGAGAGTCCGACGGCCTTGGCGATCTCGTGCACGGGCAGCGGGCCGTCATTCGTGCATATGACGAACAATGCCCGATGTTGGGTGAAGGTCAGATCGGATGCGGCAAGTGCCTCCATGGCGGTTTCCTGTGCGACGCAATGGAGCCGTTCGAGGAACAGGCTCAGCGTCTCGGCGGCATCGGCCGGCGTGGGGATGGCAGGTCGAAGGGGCGAGGGGGTGGACGGCACAACAAAATAGTAGCGCTCACGCAAATATATCGCCCTCGCAATTAATGGTGAAGCCGACCACTGCACACTTTATAAGTGATGTGCGACACAACTATGTAGCTGTGTCCGATGATGACTACCCTCGACGCTATGTCCACGAGCATCAAAAACATCCCGGTGAACGCCCTCGACGGTTCCGAGCTGAATCTGGCCGATTTCACGGGTCCGCTTCTCGTCGTCAACGTGGCGAGTAAATGTGGGCTCACCCCGCAGTACGCGGGCCTGGAGGAGATCGCGGAACGCTACGCCGAGCGCGGGCTGACCGTCGTCGGAGTGCCCTGTAACCAGTTTCTCGGACAGGAACCCGGCACCGCCGAGGAGATCGCCACGTTCTGCTCGGCAACCTACGGCGTGACCTTCCCCCTGCTGGAAAAGGCTGATGTCAAAGGCGAGCAGCAGCATCCGCTCTACGCGGAACTGGTCAAGGCGCCCGACGCCGATGGCGAGGCTGGCGATGTCCAGTGGAATTTCGAAAAGTTCGTCGTCGCCGCCGACGGCACGGTGGTCAACCGGTTTCGGCCGCGTACCGAACCCACCGCGCCCGAGGTGATTGCGGCCATCGAGGCTGCGCTCTAAAACCGTTCGGTCGTGCGCGCGTGAGCGCGCGGCGAGGCCCCGGTAAGGTATCCGATGATCAGCATCCTCCCGTCACGGGGTCGCCGTGACGGGAGGATTTGGAGATGGGAGCGCTTACCGATGGCACGAGTGGTGGTCGACGTGATGCCGAAAGCCGAGATTCTCGATCCGCAGGGACAAGCCATTGTCGGCGCCCTTGGCCGACTCGGCTTCAGCGGGATCGGTGACGTGCGCCAAGGTAAGCGATTCGAACTTGAGGTCGATGACTCCGTCGATGACTCGACCCTGGAGCGCATCGCCGAGGAATTGCTCACCAATACCGTGATCGAGAACTTCAGCGTCTCGCGCGTCGCAGAGTAGGGGAGATCGGATTCCATGACTGCACGCATCGGTGTCATCACTTTTCCGGGCACCCTCGACGACGTGGATGCCGCGCGCGCGGCCCGTACGGCCGGTGCCGAGGCGGTGGAACTCTGGCACGGTGACGCCGACCTCAAGGGGGTCGACGCGGTGATCGTGCCGGGTGGTTTCTCCTACGGCGATTATCTGCGGGCCGGCGCGATCGCCAAGTTCGCACCTGTCATGGGCGCGGTCGTCGAGGCCGCGGGTAAAGGCCTGCCGGTTCTGGGTATCTGCAACGGATTCCAAATCCTGTGCGAGGCGGGGTTGCTGCCCGGGGCACTGATCCGCAACGCGGGTCTGCACTTCATCTGCCGGGATCAGTGGCTGCGGGTGGAGTCCACCACGACGGCGTGGACGACCCGTTTCGAGCCCTCCGCTGAAATCCTCATCCCATTGAAATCCGGGGAGGGCCGCTACGTCGCTCCCGAACGGACACTTGAGGAACTCAAGGGTGAAGGGCGCATCGCCTTCAGCTACGCCGGAGATAATCCCAACGGATCGACGCTCGATATCGCCGGAATCAGCAGCGCCAACGGGCGCATCGTCGGACTCATGCCGCATCCTGAGCATGCGACCGAAGCGCTGACCGGGCCCAGCGACGACGGCCTCGGGCTGTTCTACTCCGTCATCGACTCGGTGCTCGCCAACGCCTGAGACGATGCCTGCTCCCACGCTCGCCACCACCGCGACGGCCGCCGGGCTCGGTGATTTCATCGACGCATCGCCATCACCGTTCCACGTGTGCGCGACGGTTGCGGCGGAACTCGAATCAGCCGGATTCCGCCGGCTGTACGAAGAGGATGACTGGTCGGCGGGTTTGTCGCCGCGGACTCGGTGCTACGTCATTCGCGGCGGATCGCTGATCGCGTGGGATACCGGGGCCGGTGATGGGTTCCGTATCGTCGGCGGTCACACCGATAGCCCCAATCTGCGGGTGAAGCAGAATCCGGATCGACGCTCGGCGGGCCTGGCCACGGTGGCGCTCGAACCCTACGGCGGGGCGTGGTTGAACTCGTGGCTCGACCGCGATCTTGGCGTATCGGGACGGCTGGCCTATCGGTCGGCCGATCGGGTCGAGCATGTGCTGGTGCATGTCACCGAACCGATCCTGCGGGTGCCGCAGCTGGCGATTCATCTTTCCGACGACCGCAAGGGGGTCTCGCTCGACCCGCAACGGCATGTGGACGCGATCGTCGGACTCGGCGAAGGTACGTCGATTCTGCGCTGGGTCGCCGAATACGCCGGAATCGACCCGCAGAGCGTCCTCGGCTGGGAACTGATGACCCACGACGTTGCACCCGCCGCGCTGATCGGCGCTGATGACGAACTGCTCAGCGCCCCGCGACTGGATAATCAGGGCACCTGTTATGCGGGTCTGCGAGCGTTACTCGACGGCGCGTCGGCGACACACACCCGGGTAGTGGCGCTTTTCGACCACGAGGAGGTTGGCAGTGGCTCGCAGCGCGGCGCCGCATCGGACTTCCTGGTTACCGTCCTGGAGCGGATCGTGTTGGCGCGCGGCGGTTCTCGTGCCGACTATCTGCGCGCGATAGCGGCGAGTGTCTGTGTCTCGGGTGATATGGCGCATGCGACTCACCCCAACTATCCCGAACGCCACGAACCGTCGCATCGCATCGCGATCAACGGCGGGCCGGTGCTTAAGGTGAACCAGAATCTGCGATACGCCTCGGACGCGGTGGGCGAAGCGGTCTTCGCGCTCGCCTGCGATGCCGCGGGGGTGCCTATGCAGCGCTATGTGCACCGCGCCGATTTGCCCTGCGGGTCGACGATCGGTCCGATCACCGCCACCCGCTCCGGGCTGCTCACCGTGGATGTCGGTGCGCCGCAGCTGGCGATGCACAGTGCCCGTGAGCTGATGGGGGCCGACGATGTGCCGATGTATTCCGCTGCGTTGCAAGCATTCTTGAACGCGAACTAGCGGCCGGGTGATTCGGCCTGCGCTGGCCGCAACACCGTCAGCGAGGTGCCCTCGGTGAGTACCAGGTAGCCGTCGACGACGCTCGTCTGACCGAAGATCGCGCGCCGCCAGGCCACGCGGTGCTCCACCGGATCGAAGGCGGTGAGCTGATTGGGGTCGGCAAAGACGATGAGGTTTCCCGACGACCCGACACACAGCAAGCGGTCGATATTGGTGTCCGGATCGTCGATCGAGGGGCGCGGGAGCGAGCCCAGCCGGTGGCCGTCGGATAAGCGGTAGATGACCCGCGACCGATCCCGGTGAGCGAATGCCACCATCGATCCGCAGGGACGCGGATTAGCTTTGGACAGTTGCGGATCGGTGATCGCCCAGCGCTGCGTACCCCACGCCGGGTGTAGGACCTGGAAAGAGTCCCGGGTGTTCTCGATCTGGATGTTTCCGGTGGCACCGAGCACGGGGAAAGTGGACGGGCCGCCGACAATCCTGCGATCGGCGAAGTTTCCCGTGGGGCGTGGGCGCACTACGCCGTCTGTGACGGCGTAGGTGGTCACGGCCTCCTTGCCGTAGGCGTTGTGCGCAACGGTGATTCCGGTGGCGTACCGGGTGATATCGCACTGTGCGCAGGTGATCTCGTTAGTGCCGTTGGCGGCGTCAACGATGAAACGGTTGCCGTCGGCGGTATCGATCTCAAGGACGCCGTGCTCGATCGATGCGGTGGCCGCAGCCGCAAACGTGCGCTGCCACGCCGGGTGGCCGTCGGGTGTGTACATCGACACGTGATGGCCGGATTGGTCGATCCGTAGAAAATCATCGCCGACACCGATGACCTGCGCGGTGTCCTCAAGCGGGGCGCGCAGGCCGAGGCGGCCTGTGTCGTCGATCCGGTAGAAGCCGTCGGGTGCGGAGCCGAGGTTGATGGCGCAGCCCACCTGGCCGCTCGCGGTGAATGCGCACGAACCAAGGCCGACGCGCACCGGCTCCGGCCAGATCCGACGTCCGTCGGTGCGATCGACGAGCACGAACGCCCTACCGATTCCGCTCGGGTAGGACAGCAGCCAGCGGTTGCGATGGTTGTCGGCGACGGCTATCCCGGTATTCGCGGTGTATCCGGGCAACTGCATCTGCGATACCGTCCACGCGATGGCCGGGGCCGTGGAATAGTCGCGTAGCTCCCCGTCGACGGGGTTGTCGGAGACGGTGGCGGTGGTGCCGATCGCGAGCACCATCCCGACGGAGGTAACCAGTGCGCCGATCGCGATCAGGGTGACGGTACCGATACCGAAGGGCACACGCGCTGCGATGCGTTGCGCGACGGTACGGACGGACATGGGCAAAAGTTAATCACGGCCGGATCGGGGCCTACGACAGCGTGTAGTCAAGCGCTATCGGGCCCGTTCGCTTACGGCGTAGCGAACCTGGAACACCCCCGTGTGCTGGGCAGTTGTACCGATCAGACCCCGGGGATATTCGAATCCGATGAAACTTGACCGGGCGTTAACTGCAGATGCACTGGATGCGACCACTACAGTGGAAGACACACTGGTCGTCGTATATCCGACACCACCGCAGTTGTCGCCACCTGAAGGTTTCATACGACGGCCGGGGCGCTAGCAATGTGAGGGAGAACAATGTTCGAACGGTTCACCGACCGCGCACGCCGGGTTGTGGTCCTCGCCCAGGAAGAGGCGCGGATGCTCAATCACAACTACATCGGCACCGAGCACATCCTGCTCGGACTGATCCATGAGGGCGAGGGCGTGGCCGCCAAGGCGCTTGAGTCGCTCGGTATCTCCCTGGAAGGCGTTCGCAGCCAGGTCGAGGAGATCATCGGCCAGGGGCAGCAGGCGCCCTCCGGGCACATCCCATTCACTCCGCGCGCCAAGAAGGTACTTGAGCTGTCGCTGCGTGAGGCGCTGCAGCTCGGCCACAACTACATCGGCACCGAGCACATTTTGCTCGGCCTCATTCGCGAGGGCGAGGGCGTCGCGGCTCAGGTGCTGGTCAAGCTCGGTGCCGACCTCAACCGGGTCCGTCAGCAGGTCATCCAGCTGCTGTCGGGTTATCAGGGTAAGGAACCGCAGGAGGCGGGTACCGGAGGCCGCAGCAGCGAGGCGGGTACCCCGTCGACCTCGCTGGTCCTTGATCAGTTCGGCAGGAACCTGACCGCCGCCGCGGCCGAGGGCAAGCTCGATCCGGTCATCGGCCGGGAGAAGGAAATCGAGCGGGTGATGCAGGTGCTCAGCCGGCGCACTAAGAACAATCCGGTGCTGATCGGCGAACCCGGTGTCGGTAAGACCGCCGTCGTGGAAGGGCTGGCTCAGGCCATCGTCAATGGCCATGTGCCCGAGACGCTCAAGGATAAGCAGCTCTACACCCTGGATCTGGGATCGCTGGTGGCGGGCAGCCGCTACCGCGGTGATTTCGAGGAGCGCCTGAAGAAGGTCCTCAAGGAGATCAATACTCGCGGTGACATCATCCTGTTCATCGACGAGCTGCACACACTCGTCGGTGCCGGTGCCGCTGAGGGCGCCATCGACGCCGCGAGCATCCTTAAACCCAAGCTGGCGCGCGGCGAGCTGCAGACCATCGGCGCCACCACGCTCGATGAGTACCGCAAGTACATCGAGAAGGATGCCGCCCTCGAACGCCGCTTCCAGCCGGTGCAGGTCGGCGAGCCGTCGGTGGAGCACACCATCGAGATCCTCAAGGGTCTGCGCGATCGCTACGAGCAGCACCACAAGGTGTCGATCACCGACGCCGCGCTGGTCGCGGCGGCCACGCTGGCCGACCGCTACATCAACGACCGCTTCCTGCCGGACAAGGCGATCGACCTCATCGACGAGGCGGGCGCGCGCATGCGCATCCGCCGGATGACCGCGCCGCCAGACCTGCGCGAGTTCGACGAGAAGATCGCCGACGCGCGCAAGGAGAAGGAATCGGCGATCGACGCCCAGGACTTCGAGAAGGCCGCGAACCTGCGCGACAAGGAGAAGCAGCTGGTCGCCCAGCGCGCCGAGCGCGAGAAGCAGTGGCGCAGCGGCGACATGGACGTCGTGGCCGAGGTCGACGACGAGCAGATCGCCGAGGTCCTCGGCAATTGGACCGGCATCCCGGTCTTCAAGCTGACCGAGGAGGAGACCACGCGTCTGCTCCGCATGGAGGATGAGCTGCACAAGCGGATCATCGGCCAGGAGGACGCCGTCAAGGCGGTCTCGAAGGCCATCCGCCGTACTCGCGCCGGTCTGAAGGACCCCAAGCGCCCGTCCGGCTCGTTCATCTTCGCCGGCCCGTCCGGCGTCGGTAAGACCGAGCTGTCCAAGGCGCTGGCGAACTTCCTGTTCGGCGAGGACGACGCGCTCATCCAGATCGACATGGGCGAGTTCCACGACCGCTTCACCGCGTCGCGGCTCTTCGGTGCGCCTCCCGGCTACGTCGGCTACGAAGAGGGCGGCCAGCTCACCGAGAAGGTGCGGCGCAAGCCGTTCTCGGTGGTGCTGTTCGACGAGATCGAGAAGGCGCACTCGGAGATCTACAACACTCTGTTGCAGGTCCTCGAAGACGGCCGTCTGACCGACGGTCAGGGCCGCACGGTCGACTTCAAGAACACCGTGCTGATCTTCACCTCGAACCTGGGCACCTCCGACATTTCGAAGGCGGTGGGTCTTGGCTTCTCGAAGGGCGCCGACGCGACGTCGAATTATGAGCGGATGAAGCTCAAGGTCAATGATGAACTCAAGAAGCACTTCCGTCCGGAGTTCCTCAACCGTATCGATGACGTCATCGTGTTCCATCAGCTCAGCCAGAACGAGATCATCCAGATGGTCGACCTGATGATTGCCCGGGTGGAGAACCAGCTGAAGAACAAAGATATGGCTCTTGAACTCACCGACAAGGCGAAGTCGTTGCTCGCCAAGCGCGGATTCGATCCGGTGCTCGGTGCGCGGCCGCTGCGTCGCACCATCCAGCGTGAGATCGAAGACCAGCTCTCGGAGAAGATCCTCTTCAATGAGCTGACTCCCGGTCAGATCGTGCTCGTCGATGTCGAGAACTGGGATGGTGACGGCGACGGTGACGGCGCTAGGTTCACCTTCGCCGGTTCGGAGAAGCCGCGTGAGGTGCCCGACGCTCCCGTCGAGCTCACCAAAGCCGGCGACGGCACGGGCGAGGCCAGCTGATCACGGTAAGCGGGTAATCGATACGGGCGGTGTCATCCCCATCGGGATGGCGCCGCCCTTATTGTGTTGAACACCACCCACTAGTGATGACCGGCATGCAGGAGGAACCAGGTGTCGGATTACGAGACGATCAGTGTCGATCGCGACGAGCGGGTCGTGGTGATCACTCTGTCGCGGCCGGTGCCGATATCAAGGAGATGTCGGAGAAAACCTACAGCGAGGTGGTGTCCGAATCCTTCTTCGGGGCGTGGGATGACCTCGCCCGGCTGCGCACCCCGCTCATCGCCGCGGTCACCGGATTCGCGCTGGGCGGCGGCTGTGAACTCGCGATGCTCTGCGACATCCTCATCGCCGGTGAGAACGCCGTCTTCGGCCAGCCGGAGATCAACCTCGGAGTGATCCCGGGTATCGGCGGCTTTCAGCGGTTGACCCGCGCCGTGGGTAAGGCCAAGGCTATGGACCTCATCCTCACCGGACGCCAGATGAAGGCCGACGAGGCGCATCAGTGTGGCCTGGTATCGCGGCTGGTGCCGACCGAGGAGTGTCTGGCCATCGCCAAGCAGGTGGCCGCGACGATCGCCGGCAAATCGTCGATCGCCGCGTCACTGGCCAAGGAAGCGGTGAACCGGGCATTCGAGGGTATGGCCGCGTTCGTGGCGAAGCGCGAACCACGATTCATCAACAGTTGAGTCCGGATCCGTGTGCGATAACACACGGATCCGTGTGCGGTGATGAAACGGCGGTGTCCCCGCGCCAGCCACTGCTGGTGTCGTCGCGGTGGCGCGGGTGCGGTGTGTGAGACTGTCTGTCGTGTCTCGTTGTTTCTTGCGCCGGTCGGCCGTTGTGCTGGTTACGTTGTTCGCCGCTGTCATCGTGGTAGTGGCCGACTACGGTACCGGTCGATCCGGCTCGGCGGTGCGGCCGATGGCGTCGGCGACCACAGAGATACCGGAACAGGTGTACGTCGCGCTTGGCAGCTCATATGCGGCCGGACCCAATAGCGATGGCCCGATCGAACGTTGTCAGCGGTCGGCGGATAACTATCCGCACCAGGTGGCCAAGGCCCTGCACATGCGATTGATCGACGCGACATGCTCGGGTGCGACGACTCTCAATATCCTCGATCGGCCGCAACGTCGCCTGGCCACGACACAGATTGACGCCGTTACCTCCGACGCGACGCTCGTCACCATCACGACCGGCGGCAACGATATCGACTACATCGGCCGCCTCGTCGCGATGAGTTGTCAGACGGCGCGCAACGAGCATCTGCACGCAGAGCTGCCGCATAGTTGTGTTTTGCGGCGCCGCATTTCGCCGGAACCCACCCCCGCTGATTACGAAAAAGCCGAACTCACAATCGCACAGACCGTGTTAGAGGTGGGGTTGCGTGCACCGCGCGCCAAGGTCGTGATCGTCGATTACCTGCCCGTGGTCGCCGCTGGTGGCCAATCGTGTTCCCTGCTGCCGTTGACGCCGGAACAGATTGCCGAGACCTCACGAATTTTCGACGGGCTTGCGGCCGCAACCGCGCGCGCCGCCGCCGACACCGGTGCGCTGCTGATTCAGGCGTCCCGAGCGGGTGCCAGCCATTCCGTGTGCTCGTCAGATCCGTGGTTGCGAGGCTTCCGCCGCCCGATTCCGTATCACCCCAACCCGGCGGGTAAGGCGGGTGTCGCGCGGCTCATCGTCGACGCCCTCGGCACACACGCTCCCTGAGGGCACGCTCCCTGAAAGCTGAGAGCCCGCCCCCTCCGTCGCGCCGATGCGGCTCGTCAGAGGGGCGGGACCAGAAGGGGATGAGCTAGGCGGATACCGGATCGTGGTGCTGTGCGTCCCGCCATTGATGCCAGAAAACGATGAGCGCGGAGACGGCGAGCAGTGCTCCGGTGCCGACGAGTAGATGGCCCACCCAGAACTGCCACACCTGATGCAGGATCGTGCCGAGGATGATCACGGCGATAGCGACGGTGAATGACCGCCGCGGATTCTGCACGCGCCAGTCGATCCGATTCCGTCCGGTGGTGATCAGGCTGATCGGGCTGCGGCGCAACACCTCCACCACGAACACGGTGACGGCCACGGTGAGTGCATACGCCAGCACTACCCGCGGGAACTCCGGCCATGAGGGGAGCCGCACCGACGAGTACAGCGCGCTCAGCGCCAGTGGATGCGCGAGATAGATGCCGAACGAGCGATCTGAGGCGGTGCGCAGCAGGGAATCCGGCAACGAACCTGGCGTGCGTCGCGCCTGCCAGATGGTGCCGAGGCAGTAGAGGATCACGATGATCGCCATGAATGTGAACATCCGGTGCGGCAGGAACGCGTTGGTGGCGCGTAATACCGGCACCCCGTGTGAGGTCATGTAGAAGAAGTAGCCGAGCGTGGCCGCCACCGTGGCTCCGGCGATCGTGAATACCCAGGCCCGACGGCGGATCATGAACGCCTGGAATGCCTCATAGTGCATCGCGGCGATACATCCGGCGAGAACGAAGAATTGGTACGGGAAGATCGTGATGACCAGATGTGTCCAGAGTTCGCGTGCCGGGCCATGGGTGAGGAACCCCTGTGCGGGACGAACCATGAAAAACACGAGCGTCATCTGGATGGCGAAGCTCACGGCCAGCAGATACTTGTGAAAACCCCAGCTACGTTTGAGGACCGCCAGTACCAGTGGGAATACCGCATAGATCTGCATGCTCACCGAGAGGAAGTACAGGTGATACATCGCATGACCGGTAACTAAGTCGTAGGCGATACTCTTGGCTGCCAGTGCGATCGAATGCTGATCTTCCACAACAGACTTGAGAGTCTCCAGCCCATTGATGCGGAATCTGCCGTACGTCCAGTAGAACAATGTCCAGACGATGAACGGCAGCCCGATCAGCTTGAATCGGCGGCGCCAGAACGGGACCGGGTCAAGCGAGCGATTGCGATATTGATAGGTGAGGACGAAACCCGTCAGTGCGAAGAATCCGTAGCGCGTGTAGCGCAGGAACTCCATGATCGCGCCTGAGCCGACGCTGGTGACCGCGGTCAGCCCGATCATCACATGATCGAGGATGACTCCGCCGAAGGTCGCCAGTCGCACCAGATCGACTTGATAGAGATGCCGGTCACGGCGCGCCGGGGATGCCGTTGAGGCATCGGACCCGGGAGTCGTCTGCCCTGGCTTATCTGATTTTTCGCTTTCGCGCGACCCTTCAGGCTCCGATGCGCGATTGGTTGTCGGAGTGACGATCGATCTGCTCCATCCGCTGGATTTTCACGTGCCGGTAGTGAGGCAGGCTACACCGCCTCGTCGCTTTCGAACCTGTCAGGTCGCGGTGCGTCGCGCACGAAACCAGACCGAACCGGCGAGAACTGCGGCGATCACACACGCCGCGGCGCCCACTGCGAGCCCGGTACGCGCGCCATAATGCTCGATGATCCATCCGATGAGTGGCCCGCCGATGGGGGTGGTACCCATGAATGCCACCGACCAGAGTGACATCACCCGGCCTCGCATCTGTGGTTGTGAGTTGAGTTGCAGGGTGGCGTTGCCCGTCGCCATGAAGGACACGCTCAGCCAGCCGACGAAGAACAACGCGACGATCGCCGTCACCAGGGACGGGGCGGCCGCGGTGATGGCGATGGTGGCTCCGAAACCTGCCGCCGCGATAGCCAGCGGGCGCAGCCCGGTGGTGCCCCGCGCCGCCACGATCAGGCCGCCAACCACCGCGCCGACACCCATCGACGAGGTCATCACTCCGAACGCCTGCGCGTCACCGTTGAAGATGTCTTTGGCTGCGGAGGGCAGCGATACCCCGAACTCGTACGCCAGCGTGCCGACGAGCCCCATCATCACCAGCGGCATCCAGAGGATGGGTTTGTCGGCGACGTAACGCAGCCCCTCGCGGAGTTGGCCGGTGGCTCGGGCGACGGGTTGCTCGCGGGCGATCTCGGCGGTGTCCATCGTGGACAGCGACACCACCACGGCCACGAAGCTTGCGGCGTTGAGTGCAAAGCACCATCCCGCCCCGAAGGCCGTGAGCAGCACGCCGGCGATCGCCGGACCCACGGCCCGCGCCGCGTTGACCATCACCGAGTTGAGGGTGACGGCGTTGCGGATCAGGGATACGCCGACGATCTGATGGATGAACGCCTGCCGAGCGGGATTCTCGAACGCGCTATTGAGTCCGAGTGCCAGCGCGAGCACCCCGATATGCCATACCCGCACCCACCCGCCCAGCGTCAGCACCGCGAGCGTCAGGGCGAGCAATCCCATCACGCACTGGAGCACGATCATCAGGAGTCGGCGGTCCACCCGGTCGGCGATGACACCCGCATAGGGGCCGAACACCAGGGTGGGTACGGCCTGTAAGGCCACGATCGCACCGAGTACCGACGATGACCCGCTCATGGTGAGGACCAGCCACGCCTGGGCCGTGGCCTGCATCCAGGTGCCGATCAGCGAGATTGCCTGACCGGTGAAGTAGAGGCGGTAGTTGGCCAGGGCCAACGATGCGAACATGCCGGTCGATCCGTGCGGAGGTGCTAGCCCAACGCCCGGCTCGTACAGTTCGGGCGTGCGGTCTTCAGTCATCGACTGCGAGCCTATGCCCTTCTGCGCGTCGTCCGGCGCGCCAGGGGGGAGTCGGTAGATCCGGGTAGGGTGGCGATGACCTGCCGGGTGCGCTCGTGCCGTCGCCGAAAGGAGTGGAGCACTGGATATTACGATCGTCGATCTCGATGACCGAACGCTGCGCACCCCGCCTCGCCAGGTGTTGCCCGACGCTCCGATACTCGTGTATTCGCGCACCGCCGATGTCGCTGACGGATCGGCGGCGCAGGGGTGGGTCGAAGTGTCGAGTGTGGCGATTATGGGGCGACCGACGAGCGACCGGCGATGCGTGTATGTCGACGACGTGGATGCGGCGGTGGCGCAGATCGCTGCCAATGTGCGCCGACATCCGGTGGCCGCGGCGATCACCGATGACGTGCTGCGCGCGGACACCGGCGCCCACGGCATCTTCGCGGGACTCGTCACCGAATCGTTGGCGTATTCGACGTTGCAGGCCGGCACCGATTTCCGGCAGTGGCTCGCCGGGCGTGCACCGGCGTGGCATCAACAGCATGACCCGGTCGTGGCGCATCGCGACGGCGACCATCTTGATATTGCCTTCAATCGACCGGCACAGCATAACGCTTTCTCTAATGCGTTGCGGGCCGGGCTTATCGACGCACTGACCGTCGCTGTACTCGATGTGACGATCGCCGCCGTGACCCTACGCGGAGTTGGCCGATCATTTTGCAGCGGTGGCGATCTCGGTGAATTCGGGCTACTCGACGATCCCGCGTCGGCGCATGTGGCGCGCACCCGGCACAGTCCCGCACTGGTGATCGACCGGCTGACCGGACGTCTCGGTGATCATGCCGCGGCCCGCGTACACGGTGCCGTACTCGGTAGCGGGCTGGAGATGGCGGCGTTTTTCGGACGGATATGCGCGCACCCGCGCACACGGTTCGGCCTGCCGGAACTGGGGTTGGGGTTGTTGCCGGGCGCGGGCGGGACGGTCAGTATTACCCGGCGCATTGGGCGGTGGCGGACGGCGTATCTGATTCTGAGTGGTCGGCAGATCGACGC
>JASGFW010000066.1:0-23364 GCA_047605305.1 Gordonia sp. (in: high G+C Gram-positive bacteria) | reverse complement strand
AAATGGGGGACTGCCGAGACTCTCCCCCTGCCCAACCGCTACAACACGGCCATCCGGACCCTGGTGGCGAGACGGGCCGGAGATCTCGGCGTGCGCTGGGCTTCGGAAGTGTTCACTCGTTCGGCAGAGCTGTTCGATGCCGCCGACGCGCGGGCGCTTGAGCAGGAGGTGCTCGCCGACGGCTACCGGTTTGAATTCTCGGCAACGGTATCTCTGGATTCCGAACCGGATAAATACCGTCGCCCCGATGCCGTCGAGAAGAGCTTCTTCGCCGATGCGCAGCCGGGTGACGAGCCGCTGTCCGGGCGCGGCGACAACGTGCTGGCCACCACTACAAACACGGTCGGCACGGTACTGCACATCTCGCAGATCGAGCAGGTCATGGATCTGCTCGTCGGTGGCGTCCCCGAACACACGATCGCCGTCATCGATGATTCCGGCGGTACCCTCACGGCCCCGATTCTCGAAGGATTTCATGGTGTCATCTGCCTCGGCGGCACCGTGCGCTCCCATCTGGGCATCCTGGCCCGCGAATACGGCGTGCCGACCCTGATGAACTGCCGTATCGACGGCCTCGCGGATGGTGATCGAGTTGAGATCGAGACCACCACAACACCTCCGGCCGCCGACGCCTATGAGACAGGCGATACCGGTCACGCCCGTATCTGGAAACTCGAGAACTGAAAGGCCCGATATGGCCCGCGAATTGCGTTACACCGACCTACTCGAATCGAATTCATTCCTGCGCAACCTCAGTGATACGACGTACTGGTTGTGCATCACCCGCACGGTGCAGGAGTCCAAACTCTTCCCGATGAATCCCTACATGTTGCTGAGCTACCTCAACAGCTTCTACCGGCTGCCTACGTTGCTGCGTGAGATTGATTCCGTCACACCGGCAGAAGAACTCGGTGATCGGGTGCGGGAGGCAAGTTTCAAGGTGAATACCGTTAACGCGGCCTGGGGTATGCCGGCGTTCTACCTGCTGGGCCGGGAGATGCTTATGTCATGGGGGCTGGTCCGTCCGCAGGACGCCGTCGACGACGTCCTCGATGTCCTGGAATTCAGCCGACGTTTCAACCTTTCCTATCACCGCAACGATGGCCACATCACTAATAAGGAGTTCGGTGATCGTTCCCAGTTCTTGCCTGAACGCACCCTCGACGCGTTACGCGATCAGCTACATGGGGTCACCGCCAACGACCGATTGCACACTGCGACGGTAAAACTCCTTGCCACCTTGTCCCAGTACGCCTTCCTTGCCCACTGTGAATGTCGGATCGGCATTCACAACAGCGGCCCGTATAACTGGGGGGATAACCGGCAACTGCTGGTGCGTGACTTCTTCGACCTTTCCGAAGGTGATTATCCGTGGCTCGATGGGATTGCGGTCAGCCTGCCGCATAACAATCTGACGATTCCGATTGTGTTCAAGGACACCAACTTCCGGCTTGTGGATGACTGGGCTTCGTTCGAGGCCGAACCGAGTTATGACGCAGCCGCGATCTCGGCGGTCGGTATGTACACCAGCGATCCGCTTACCGACGGCTATGTGCCGGTGGGGATGGAGAGCGCGGAGATCCTCGCCGAGACGATGGAGCACTACCGCGAGATCCTCACCGAGGCGACCGCTGATCTGTGGAAACGGATGGCCACCTGGAGCCGGGAGCAGATGATCGATGCCGGCGCGCTGGTCTATTCTTCGGTCGGTAAGGATTTCGCGCATCTGGCCGGTACCTACCGGCAAAGCGACTGGTTCGAACTCGACACCAGGGCCCAACGGTTCAAGGTTCTGATGAATGATGAGTATGCCCGTGACTATCTCGCAGAAATGGTGGGATTCATCGGATTTCCACATCAGAAGAGCAATCCGTACTCGATGGCGCGCTACTCCGGACTCAACCAGAATATGATGACACCGCTGCCGTACTCGGTGCTCGTCGACGACGATTACGCGCCCACCGTGGGCAGCGGGCT
This sequence comes from Gordonia sp. (in: high G+C Gram-positive bacteria), assembly GCA_047605305.1. Classification (GTDB taxonomy): domain Bacteria; phylum Actinomycetota; class Actinomycetes; order Mycobacteriales; family Mycobacteriaceae; genus Gordonia. Next base: position 21,387 of record JASGFW010000066.1, on the reverse strand, counting down.
GAGCGGATGGTCGAGTCTTGACGCGAAGAACGCCCTGTGGACGACGAGTGCCGGCCGGATCGGCATCGATGAATACAACACCCGCGCGCGGCAATTTCGGCCAACCGCACACGATGTGAGATTCCGTTATCTCGACGACGAATGGGTGAAGTGGAATCACGGCACCGCCCTGGCCGACGAACTTTATCGCGTGAGCCGGCCGGGAGTACCTCGGGAGGGATCGCAGTGACCGGCCAGCACCTGCAAATAGGTGATTTGATCAGTCGCGCCGCTCGCACCTATGGTGACGCGCCCGCACTCGTCGAGGGCTCCCGGACACTGAGTTTCGTCGAGTTCGACGACCTCACCGACCGGCTCGGTACGGCACTGCTGAGGCGGGGGCTGCAGCCGGGTGATCACGTTGCCGTCCTGGTGCCCAATGGTATCGACGGCGTCGTGATCTACTACGCACTCGCCAAAGCAGGCTTGGTGCGGGTATCGCTCAACGCCCGGGAGACGGATGTCGAACTGGCCTACAAGATCACCGACTCCCACGCCCGAGCACTCATCACCGCAGACCGAATTCCGCATACCACCGAGATCGTCATCACTACCGACGACGTCGACGCCATGATCGCCACCGCCGCGCCGGAGCCCTGCCGGGTGGTGCGCGATCAGCACGCCTTGTTCCGGCTTGCCTATACCGGCGGCACCACCGGCCGGCCGAAGGCCGTAATGCTCACCACGCGCAGCGAGCTTGCCGAGATCGATAACTTCCTCGTCGATCTTCTGCCCGACCTCGGCCCCTCATCGGTGATGCTGCATGCCGCCCCCATTACCCACGGCAGCGGTGCTTTCTTCCTGCCGCACCTGATCAAGGGCGGCTGCAATGTCATTCTGCAGAAGTTCACCCCGCAGGGATTCATCGATGCGGCCTGCACGCACCGGGCCACCGCGACATTCATGGTGCCCACCATGATCTCCATGATCCTCGAAGACGCCGTCATCGACCGAGAAAGCCTGGCGCTTAACCGTTTATGCTACGGCGGTGCACCCATAGCGCCCGCCCTGCTCGCCCGCGGACTGGATGTGCTGGGGCCGGTATTTGCTCAGCTGTACGGGCAAGCGGAGGCACCATTGGCGATTACCTGCCTGCAGCCAGGCGAGCACACCCCCGAACGTCTCGCCTCGGCAGGTAAGGCCTACACCTTTGTTGAAGTGGATATCCGAGATGCCCAGGGTAATTCGCTTCCCGCCGGAACCGCCGGCGAGGTCTGCACCCGCGGGCCGCACATCATGAGTGGTTATTGGCAGCGTCCCGACGCCACCGCCGAGACTCTTAGTGCCGACGGATGGTTACGCACCGGAGATATCGGACAGCTCGATGAATCCGGTTTCCTCTATCTTCTTGACCGTCGCCACGACGTCATCATCAGCGGAGGTTTCAACGTCTATCCACGCGAGGTGGAAGATGTGCTGGTGAGCCATCCGGCGGTGCGCGAAGCCGTGGTCGTCGGTATCGACGACGAGCGCTGGGGGCAGAAGGTCGCGGCCGCCATCGTGGTCCGTGACTCGGCGGTCCGTGACTCGGCGGTGCGTGAATCGGTTGCCGCCCAGGAGATTGCCGACTACTGCGGTGGCCGGCTGGCCGGTTTCAAACGCCCACGGCATATCGAATTCTGGGATGAACTTCCCAAGAGTTCAGTCGGAAAGTCTTTGCGGCGCAGTGTCCGCGACACCATGACCCGTCAGAATACGCACCGTACCCCGGAGGTGGAGAATGCTTGATCCGTCCGAGCTGGCCCTGCACGGGTTGACGCTGAAACAACTCGCCAATGCCGAACAACTCGCCGATATCCTGGATCTAGACGCCGTTGCGGTCGCCGGGAGCCTCGAAGCGGCGGTCGCCGCAGGGTATGCGCTGGCGGCACGTGGCTCATACATGATCACCCCGGCCGGCCGCGCCGAGCTTGATTCGCGGTATCCGATTGCCTTCGCCGGTCAGCGCGCTGACGGCGAACTCGTTTCCGCCCTCGGTGAATTCGAATTCGGCATCAACAAACAGATACTTGCGCTCATGACCGGTTGGCAGACGATCACCATTGATGGCGTCGAACATCCCAACGATCATTCCGATGCCGAGCACGATGCCAAGATCATCGACAAGCTCGCCCGCCTGCATGAGCGGGCGGAGACGATCCTGGCACCGTTCGCCGGCGCGGATCCACTGACTAAACGATTCGTCTCCCGTCTCGACGGTGCCCTGCAACGCGTCGACCACGGGGAGCATGAGTACGTCAGCGATGTGCGGCGCGACTCGTACCACACCGTCTGGTATCAGATGCATGAGCATCTGCTCCGGATGATGGGGCAGGAGCGCGACGAATGACCGCGAATGTCATCGACCCGGCGATCCTGCGAATCACCGATCTTGACCATGAGCCGCCCCGGAATCTGGTGGGCGGCAAGGCATGGAGCCTGTGGCGGATGACCAACCTCGGCCTGCGGGTACCGCCGGCCTTCGTGATCACCACCCGATCGTGTGCCGACTACTTCGCCCGGGGCCGCCGGCTCCCGGACGGATTATTCGACGAGATCGCCTCCGGCATCAGCTATCTCGAAGAGCAGACTGGTCGCACATTTGGTACCGGCAGCCATCCGCTGCTGGTGTCGGTGCGTTCGGGTGCTGCCGTGTCGATGCCCGGAATGATGGACACCATCCTCAACCTCGGCATTAACCCGCATACCGAGGCTGCGCTCGCGGCCGAGACCGCTCGGCCCGATTTCGCCGCTGACGTGCATCGTAGATTCTGCGCGCTCTACGGAAAACTGGTTGCCGGCTGCATCGACGATCTTGAGGATCTCACCGATACCGCCGCGGTGCGCACCGCGATCGCCCAGGAAACCGGTGTACAAGTGCCCTGTGACCCGTTGCATGCGTTACGCCAGGCGGTCACCGCGGTTTTCGACTCCAGCCAGTCCCGGCGCGCCAAAGCCTATCGTGCCCACTACGGCATACCCGACGATCTGGGCACCGCGGTCACCGTGCAGGCGATGGTATTCGGTAATCTCGACGAGAATTCCGGTACCGGCGTACTATTCACCCGTAACCCGCTGACCGGCGAACGCGCCCCCTACGGCGAATACCTGCCGCGCGGACAGGGTGAGGATGTGGTCTCGGGCCGGGTCACGCCGCGTCCGCTGTCCTGGCTGGCACAGCGATCGCCGCAGCTTCATCACGAATTGATCAGTGCTGCCGAGCGCCTCGATACCGAGGGTCGTGATGCGCAGGATGTGGAGTTCACCGTCCAACAGGGTGTGCTGTATCTGCTGCAGTCCCGGCCGGCCAAACGCACCGCTCAGGCGGCGGTGCGCATCGCCGCGGCGCTGGTCGCTGAAGGCGCCATCGAACCGCGTGAAGCGTGCGAACGTGTCACCGCCGACCAGATTCGTCATCTGCTGCGTCCATCGATCGACGCGGACGCGATAGGCGCCGCAGTGCCGTTGGCCACCGGTGTCTCCGCCAGTCCGGGTTATGCCGTCGGCCGCGTCGTGCTGAGCGCCGATGAGGCACAACAACAACCGGGAACAATACTGGTGCGTACATCCACCAGTCCGGAGGATGTGCACGGGATGATCGCGGCCGCCGCCGTCGTCACCGAGAACGGCGGCGCCACATCACATGCCGCCGTGGTCAGCCGCGCGCTGGATACACCATGCGTCGTTGGCTGCGGGCCCGGCACGGCCAGTTCGCTTGCCGGTAAGTTGGTCACCGTAGACGCTACCGGCGCCCGCGTATTCGACGGTGAGATCGCCGGCCGGGCCGTCACCATAGACGCCGACCCCGACCTTGCGTCCCTACTGCGCTGGGCCCGCGATAACGCACCCATCCAGGTGGTGACGCCCGACGAATATGGCGACACCGCTGATGTATTCGATTCCGATACGGTGATCGGGACAGGTGCGCTGGATCTGGTCATCGCGCCCGGTACACGAACCGTCACGGGCGCCTACTTCGACACCGATCCGGGTGTTGCTGCGGCGCTGGACGCCGGGGTGAGCACCATCGTCACCCGGCATCGGCTACCCGCGCTGCTCGCCGCCCTGGCACACCGTAAGGCGACGCGATGAGTGATCACACAACCGGCTCCGCCGGACGACTGACCCCCGCCGATATCGGTGAACTCCTCGGCGCGTTCACCGCCTCGAAGTGGACCGGAATGCGAATACGCGCTGGCGATGTGCTCGTTGTTGTCGGTAAGGATGCGCCGCCGCCGGAGCCCGCTGGGTCAACCTCTTCGGGGTCAATCGCGTCTGGGTCAATCTCGTCTGCGTCAATCTCCTCTGCGTCGTCGACCTCTGCTGGCTCGGCGGCTGTCACCGCCGGGCCCCCTGCGCTGGCATCCTCCGCGCCGCCGGTTACCACCTCGCGCGCAAGCGAGCCCGCCGCCGCTGCGACAGGTGTCGAGATCGATGAAACCGGGCTTGCCGCAGTGACTTCGCCGACGGTTGGCGCGTTCTGGGTGGCACCCGACCCTGGTTCGGAGCCATTCGTCGAGGTCGGTGCGCAGGTCGCCGTCGGAGACCAGCTCGGCATCGTCGAGGTGATGAAACTGATGAATCCGGTACTCGCCGACGTCGCAGGTGAAGTGGTCGCGATCCGTGCCAACAACGCCGACATGGTCGAGTTCGGGCAGACTCTTTTTCTCATCCGACCCGATACCGAACACGATGACTAGCGCAGCGGCACTCACCCAACGAGCAGGGACGGCCCCGGCCGGTACGCCGGTCGGCGCACTGCTGCATCGGGTGCTGATTGCCAACCGCGGGGAAATCGCCGTGCGGGTGATCCGAGCCTGTCGCAGCCTGGGTATCGAGAGCGTGGTGATTACCTCTGCGGCCGAGCGGGATTCGATGGCCGCGGAATTGGCCGACCGGGCGGTATGTATCGGCGCCGCGCCGGCATCGTCGAGTTATCTGAATATCGATGCGGTTCTGGCTGCGGCGCTCGGTACCGGCTGTGACGCCATCCATCCTGGTTACGGATTCCTTTCGGAAAATCCCGGTTTCGCGCGCAGATGTGTCGAAGAGGGATTGGTATTCCTCGGGCCGGCACCACATATCGTGGCGGGTACCGGAGATAAAGCGGCTGCTCGCGCAATCGCGGATGCCGCAGGAGTTCCGGTACTCGCAGGTTCGGATATCACCGCCAGCCCAGACGCGGCGGTCGCCGCCGCGCGCCGGATCGGTTTTCCGGTGATCGCCAAAGCGGTGGCCGGTGGCGGCGGGCGCGGCATGTCGGTGGTGGCCGACGAGGAAGAATTACGACGACGGTTACCGACGGCGATCGCCGAGGCCACTGCGGCCTTCGGCGATGGGCGTATTTATGTCGAGAAATTCATCGGCCGGGCACGCCATATCGAGGTTCAGCTGATCGGCGATAAGCACGGGCATGTCGTCCATGTCGGCGAGCGTGACTGCAGCGCCCAGCGGCGCCACCAGAAAGTCATCGAAGAATCTCCGGCACCGAATATTCCGGACCGTACGCGCAGTGATATCCGTACGGCAGCAGTACAGTTCGGTGAAGCCATCGACCTCGACAGCGCCGGCACCGTCGAATTCGTCTACGATGCCGACACGCAGGAGTTTGCCTTCCTGGAATTCAATGCCCGCATTCAGGTTGAGCATCCGGTCAGCGAGATGGTATCCGGCATAGACCTTGTCGCTGAACAGATCCGTGTCGGTGCCGGTCTGCCGTTGTCATTCACCCAGGATGATGTACGGATATCCGGTCACGCCATCGAAGCACGAGTGATGGCGGAATCCGCCGCGGCGGGGTTCCGCCCGACACCTGGGACGATCAGCACCTGGTGTCCGCCATCGGGTATCGGTATTCGCGTGGACACTCACTGCCGTCCAGGGGTAGTCATCAGCCCCTATTACGACTCGATGATCGCGAAAGTCATCGCCCATGCACCCACCCGTGAGCAGGCGCTGGCCCGACTGGACGCAGCATTGAGCGAACTCGGTGTCGACGGGGTCACCACGACCATTGATTTCACGCAATTCCTGTTACACGAAGACACTTTCCGGAATGCACAGATGACCACCCGATGGATCGACCAGACGGGTATCGAGAAGTTTCGTACGATATTGGAGAAGCCATGAGCAGCTATCTCGACTGCGCCGACCGGGCGGTCGGTGGACGCCGCACCATCGACATCATCGACCAGACCCTGCGCGACGGACCGCAGAGCTGGTGGGGAATGCGTATGACCAAATCGATCGGCCTGCCGATCGCCGGGGAACTTGACCGCACCGGTTTCCACACCATCGACCTGGTGGGCAGTTCCATATTCGAAGTGCTTGTCCGGCACTGTCAAGAGGATCCGTGGGATCAGCTCATATCCCTATCGCGAGCGATGCCGCACACCACTGTCCGCGCCGGCACCCGCAGTAACGGTATCGTCACCTTCGGGCTCACCGCTGACAGCGTGATGGATCTGTGGGTGCAACGGCTATGCGCGCACGGTATCGGCAGTTTCTGGATTTATGACGGGCTGTTCAACACCGACAAGATCGGGCGGCTCGTGAAAGTCGCGCACAACCACGGCGCACAGGCATTACCCTGTATCCTTTTCGCCGACAGTCCCTTCCATACCGACGACTATTACGCCGATCGTGCCCGCGAACTCGTCGCACTCGGTGCCGACGGCATAGAACTCGAAGATGCGGCCGGATTACTCACCCCCGAGCGGACCCGCACCCTGATCCGGGCGATCAAACAGCAGGCCGGTGCGTTGCCGGTGGAAGCGCATTTCCATTCCAACAACGCACTTTCGCCGCTGAACTACCTGGAAGCGGTACTCGCCGGTGCCGATCGGGTGCACACGGCCAGTCGGCCGCTGGCCGCGGGGGTGTCGCTGCCGTCGACCGAAAACACCATCGCGAACCTGCGCTATGCGGGATTCTCGGTGAATGTCGATGATTCACGCTTGCCGGCCGTCGAGCGACATCTGCTTTCGGTAGCCGGTATCGACGATCTCCCCGTGGCCACCCCGGCAGAGTTCTCCCTGTTCCAATATCGCCACCAACTACCCGGTGGAATGGCCGGAACGTTCAAAGCACAGCTGAAAGACCGCGGTATGGAGGACCGTTTCGAAGAGGTACTCGACGAAATGTCGTTCATCCGTGCAGAACTGGGATATCCGGTGATGGCTACACCGTTTTCGCAGTTGGTCGGTACCCAGGCAGTATTGAACGTAGTTACCGGAGAACGCTATTCGGTGGTACCCGATGAGGTTGTGCTGTACGTGAGCGGATTCTACGGCAAGCCGGTGGCTGCAATCGAAGAGAACGTACTCGACAAGATCATGGATAGTCCTAAAGCGAAGAGTTACCAGGATTGGGAGCCTCCGCAACCCGAATTATCTGAATTACGTAAGAAATTCGGCAAGGACATCTCCGACGACGAACTCATCCTCCGGCTGCTGGTTCCCGAGCACGATATTGACGTCATGCGCTCGACACCGCAACGGGTGGTGGACTATTCGATGACCAGCCGAGAGATGGCAAATATCAAGAAGTTGATCGCGACTTCGGTCGGTGCATATCTGCACGTCGAATCCGGCGGATTCGAATTGACACTACACGGCGACCACTAATGCGAACACGCGACATGAGAGATTACTGATGGCGGGAATCGAGAAATCCGAACTCACCGATCGGCCAAACAAACGGCGGGCGGGAGTGGCTGGCGGTGGTCTTCGCGTCGCCGAATCGCGGCCGCAGGTGATCGGCGGAATGCTGCGGGGTGCGCGGTGCACCGTCTGCCGGCACGCGGTATCACAGCCCGATGTCCCGTGGTGTCCGGCGTGCTATTCACCGGTACGACCCTGCGGGTTCACTCCGGCGGGAACGATCTGGGCCGCAACGACAATCCGCCTACCTGTTGGACGATGGACGCCACCATACGGACTCGCCTACGTCGATGTCGACGACGGCCCCCGGGTGCTCGTTCACGTGGGCGTCGACCCCATCCCGCATGCCGGTGATCGCATCGGCTTCGTCTGTGTAGACGGTGATCTGGTTGCCACCGGTGAGGTGCGGCGATGACCGCCGACGCCGCGGTGTGGGGTGTCGGCACCTCTGACTTCGGTGTTTTCGCCGATCGTCGCGTGGAAACGTTGGCCTGGCAGGCCGTTACCGAGGCCATCCGGGATGCCGGGGTGACGCCGGCGGATATCGACGCCATCATTCTCGGCTCGGTCTTCGGTCCGCCCGGGGTGGCGACCCGCATCCAGCGTGGTCTGGGTATCGGTGCGATCCCGATGTGGACCATCGAAAATGCCTGCGCCAGCGGCACCAGTGCCTACCACGAGGCCGTCACTGCGGTGACCCAGGGACGGTTCAGGTGTGTGCTGGTGATCGGTGTCGAGCAGATGTCGACTCTGTTCACCGGCGCGATCGTGCCGGAGGCGACCGACCCGGAGGGGGCCGCCGGACTTCCGTTACCGGGGCTGTACGCATTGACCGCGGCCCGCTATCTGGATGTCCACGGGCTGACGGTGGAACAATTGGCCGCGGTTGCCGTGAAGAATAAGACCAACGGCGCCGATAATCCCCGAGCCCACCTGCGTCGTGACCCGCCGACAATCGCCGACGTACTCGGTTCACGTCCCATCGCCGACCCGCTCACGATGCTGCAGTGCTGCCCCACCACTGACGGCTCCGGCGCGCTGGTTATCGGTGCGGGCCGTCGGTCGGCGCGTGATATTCACATCGAGGCATCGACATTGGTGTCCGGGCAACCCTGGGATCAGCGGCACGACGATGTGTGGGGGTTCGCCTGTGTACGGCGCGCGGCCGAGCAGGCGTTGCGCGCGGCGAACCGGATGATCAGCGAGATCGATGTATTCGAGGTGCACGATGCCTTCACGATCGGCGAAATCACCACACTGGAGGCTCTGGGCGTCGCCGATCTGGGTAAGGGCGGTGAGCTGGCCGTATCCGGGCATACCGCGAGAAATGGTGCCCAACCGGTGAACCCGAGCGGTGGACTGCTGTCGCGGGGGCATCCGCTTGGTGCCACCGGTACCGCACAGCTTGCCGAGATCGTCTGGCAGCTACGTGGCGACGCCCAGGCGCGGCAGGTATCCCGCCATCGTGTCGGGATGGTGGAGACGATGGGTGGCGGCGCGGCCGGAATGGACGGAAACGCTTGTGTAGTCACGATTTTATCCGTGTGAGGCAGGGACTGAGACACCATGACGAACGCCGAAATAGCCGAACAGATTCTCCCGCCGGAAGGTCTCCTGGGTTTCCGCGCGATCTCCGACTGCCGGACAACCGACCGGCGTCGGGTGACACCGGGACTGCTATACCGCAGTGCCACACCACAGTTCGTATCGATCGAAGATGCGGCCCGATTCGTCGCGGAGAGTGGACTCGCGCAAGTAATCGATCTGCGGCTCGACTACGAATCACGGATCGAAGGCAGCGGCGGATTCGGTACCGCCGAGGTGCGGAAGACGAATATTCCGTTCGCGATCGGTGCGCCGGTTGCGGCGGGATCGGCCGTCGCACCGATGCCCGCGACCGACCCGCTCGTCGGCACGTACCTCGGTTATCTCGATGCCCGCGCGGCGTTCGGCGCCCTCATCGATGCATTGCTTGCGCCCGATGGGCTGCCCGCGATGATCCATTGCACCGTCGGAAAGGACCGCACCGGTGTGGCCGTGGCATTGCTGCTGGACGCGATTGGCGTGCTGCGCCACGATATCTGCGTCGACTATGTCGGACGATCCGGTGATATCGCGGAGATGATGGGGCGGCTTGCGCAGATGCCGACCTATGGTGACGCGGTCAAGGTGTATCCGCCGCAGGCGTATCACGCCGATCCGGCCACCATGCTGCGATTTCTGGCCTGGTTGGATATCACCCATGGCGGGCCGAAAAACTGGCTCGAATCGGTGGGGGTGTCAGCTGCCAGGATCGAGGAGTTGGCCAGTCGGATCCTGGTGCCCGACACCGGCGAACCCGTCACACAAATTCTGCGTTCGGCCCTCGTCGCCGCCCCGCCCGATGCGGTGTGGGCGCTGGTTGGCGACGTGGGCGCGGTACATCGCTGGATACCGGGGCTGCGGGCGTCCGCGGTCGATGGTGATACCCGCAGCGTGACCTTCGATGATGGCGGACAAGCCCACGAGCAGATCGTCGCCCACGACGACACCGGATATTCCTACACCTACCGCTATCTCGATGGTCCGCTGCCGCTGGACGAGTACGAGTCGACGCTCACCGTCGGCCCGGAACTCTCCGGCGATGGTGCGCTAGTGGTCTGGAATGCCACCCTGCGGGCCGCGCCGACGGTGGTGGCTGCGGTGGAAGCGTTGTATGACACCGGGATCGGTCGGCTTGGTGAACTCTTCGGGTGAGCGGCTAATAGCCGCTCGACCGGATCGGGCCGGGGCTGTAATTGCCCCACCGCCGTGCGGTGCCGAGGTCGAGAACCGCGGGCACGGCCGGATCGATCTCGGTGAAGCGTTGCAGGCCGCCCCAGTCGCGTCCCCAGTTGTTGCGCAGGTAAGTCGGCAGCAACGTCGGCCGCAGAGTGGCTTCGGTGATACCCAGCGGCCCACCGGATTTACCCGACATCCAAGTTTGGCTGTTCTTCTCGGTCGCGTCCGCATCGGGCATGATGCGCCACTTCGGTAGTTGCGCCACCCCATCACGCACCGGCATCGGCTGCTGGCACCCGAAGACGAATCCGGGTAGCCAGTCGATGAGGACGGGATCGGTGCTCCCCACCACGTCGTTGAGGGTGGCGAGCTTACTCACCCGCGGCGGGGTGAGGGCCACCCATGATGCGGGCGCTCCCGCGGTATCGGCCACCACCACCCGTACCAGGGTTGCCGCCCTCGGCGAATCTGCCAGCGGGAAGCGAAGATTACGCCATGCCGGAGGTTCGGCGGCATCGATGGGTGTCATTGAGCCCAAGGGCGCCACCCGGCCGCCGTCGGTCACCCGGCCGAACTCCACCGTGACCCGCTGTCCCGGATGCTCCACGCCGATACCGTCGACGGCCTGTACCGACCCTGCCACCGATATCGTCAACAGCGGCGCTGCCTGATCGCGTGCCGGCAGGGAATACCAGTCGGTGACGAGCGTCCCGGTACCTGTGGGCGCCCGGTAGGAGCCGAGTACGGGTGTGGTTGCCGGGTTTAGCCCGAACGGTAGTAGAACCGTCGAGCCATTGATTCCGCGTGCGCCGCGGCCGCCCTCGGTGCCGCCCTGCGCGGAATCGTCGGTGTCATCATCGTCATCGGCGCCGGTATCGTCTCCCGGGTCGGTGCTCGCCGCACCGGATGTCGTCGAGTCGGTATCGACGGTGGCATCGACCGACAGCTTGTCGGGGACGCCGTTGGGGGTGAATGCCGCCGCTGGGCTGCCGTTGCCGATACCGGCCAACGCGGCCGAGATGCTCGGCGCGGGTTCTGAGTTGAGTGCCGCCGGAGCGAGTAGGCCGAGATTCGGATCGGATTCTACGAGCACATCATTAGCCAGACCGCACGAGTTTCCCTGCAGCGCACGGGTATTTGAATTCAGCCAGGACCACGAATCTCGTTGGACATAGGCGGCCTTGGCGAAGGATGCGACCATGAATAACACCATGAATACGGAGATCACCGGCAGCGGCGAGAATTTCAGTCGCGAATACCATCGCTTACTTTCGCCGGTACGGGTCTGCTCGTCGGTGTAGTCATCGCGCAGATGGAACCAGAGGCCCGCGACTGCGGTAGCCGCCGCGAGTACGAGAATGACCGAAGAGATTCTGACTCCGCCGATCGCCGGAGTGCGATCCCACCACGGAATTCCGAAACTACCGACGAACCACCATCCGTTGGTGCCGGCGAAGGAGATCCCCAGGATGGCAAGCACCGCGGCAGCGAAGAACGTCCGATTGCGGCGCGACCGCAGGATCGTCGGTGCAGTCAGCGCCCCGGCTGCGGCGGCCAGCCCGCCCGCGATCGCCGCGTACACCCCGAAATGATGGGTCCATTTGGTCGGCGTGAACGAGATCAGGAACATGGTGCCAAGCGTGACCGCGATGAGTCGCCAGATTGGCGCGCGGGCAACCCCATTGGGATGTCGGCGGCGTAGTAGCCGGAGCAGCACCACCACCAGGCATAAGATCATGATGAGTATGCCGTAGCGGCGCGTCAGGGTGCCGTCGGCGGTCGGCAGGATGAGGTAGTAGTAGCGGATCGGTTCCTGCCACCACTCCAGCGTCGGGCCGACGGCGGTGGCCACTTTATTGCCCGCGATGAGCGGGGCCAGCGGTTGATCGGCGAAGATCGCGAAGAGCACGACGGTGCCGGCGGCAAGGATGGGGGCGAGCATCGGCGCCAGTCCGTCGCGGCGGCGACGGGACACAACGGTGGTGACAATGGGCCGGATACCGGCGAGCAGTGCTGCCACCGCCATGAGTCCGCCGGGTGCGAGTGCGAGCGTGAATGCGGCGGTGATCACGGCGACCGCATAGGGCAGCAGTCGTCGGGTCGCGATCGCCCGCTCCACAGCGCACCAGGTGAATAGCGCGCCGACAGCTTCGGCGGGTTCGGGGCGCAGACCATTATTGAACGGCAGCCAGATGGCCAGGAACACGAAGGCGCCCGCCCACACGGCGGGTGTGCTGGTGCGTACCGCACGCCCCAGCCGGGGGATGACCTCACGGGAGATGAGCCACCAGCCCAACAGTCCGAGGAGCAAGGCGGGCAAGCGCATCCACGGCGCGGCCACGCTTACCCGCGTCATCGCGGCGATCACCTGGAAGTGCCAGCCGAACGGATCCTGCGGCACCCCGAAATACCGGTAGTAGTTATCGGCATATCCGGCCGCGCCCGCGACCCGACCCACGACGAAGTTGTAGCCGTCGTCGGAGGTGTTGGCGCCGGCGAACCACCAGAAGAGCAGAATGGCGAACACCGCGACGTCGGGTCCGCGGATAGTCCACCACCCGGCCGGCAGGAATCGTTTGTGCCTGCGGCCATCCCGGCGATCAAGCCGGCCAAGCGCAACCAGCGAGGTGAGTGTCAGCGCGATGCCGACGACGATCGCGAGCACCTTCAGCGTCGTCGGGGAACTCACGTAACGGGTGTCGATCGTCGCGTGCAGATGCAACCCAGACCGGGGGGCGGAGGCGGGCAGATCGGTGTATACGCCCACGATCTGCGGTCGCATCTGCTGGTCGTCAAGGGTGAAGGTGGTCGGCGCGCCGGTGTTGTCGGCAGCCAGTCCGTCAAATCGTGCGCTGATACCCGTGCCGTCGGCGTGGAACAGGATGCGGCAGGCCGGATTATTCTGGGCCGCCGCCCGATTGGCGGTGAGAATGACGACATCGCGGTCGGTCACCGAGATCGAGGTGGCCTCGACCCGGATGAACAGTCCGCGGGCGCTTGCATCCTGGCCGCCGGTGGGGATCGTCGATACCAGCACACCGGACTTCGGTAGTTGCCGCGCCAGCGAACAGGGCACCGACAGATCCATATCGACCGGCACGAAGGCGACCATCGGCGCCGCGACGTTGCCGACACCCGTGCCCTGCGGCCAATGCAGTTCGGCCGTCGACTGATTCACCGGTAGCAGGGGTGTGAGCACCGCGAGCAGCACGCCGAGTACACCGGCGAGCACCGCCACCGTCTGGGCCCGGGCTGTGTGTGTCGCCGCCGGGCGAGAACCCCGTCGTCGCGCAGGTGAGCCGACGGTAGCTGGATCAGTTGTTGTCATCGGATTGGGGCTCCACCCTGATCGAACCTGTTCTGGCCCAACCCCACTGTGTGCGCTGTGCGGTGTGGGTGCGGACCGACGGTGTGTCGGGAGCCAACGGGGTCAATCGCTCCAACGCCCCCCAGTCGCGGGTCGGCTCACCCCGCAGATAGGTGGGCACCGCCTGCGCCTTCGTCGTGGCCACCGAGATACCCAGCAGGCCGCCATCGACCCACGCCTGCCACGTCTTCGATTGAGCATTGGTGCGCGGGTAATCGGGCAAGATGCGCCATCGGGGAATTTGGGCGATACCGTCGGATACGCGCATCGGCTGCTGGCAGGGGAAGTGTGCGGCCACGGTGAAGTCGATGAGGGTGGGTGTCTGCGAGCCGAGGACCTGCTGCAGCGTCACCAGCCTCGGCGCCCGCGGCGGCGTGATTCCAATGAACTGATATTCCCCAAGATTGTTGTCCAGCAAGGACAATCGCATGACGGTGGCCGTTGCCGGGGCGGCCGTCATCGGTACCCGCATATTTCGCCACGGACGGTTGGTGATCACCGGTCCGGGGTCGATCGGCGCGATATCGCCGCCGATCTGCTCGAAGGTGCCGCCGGGGCCCGGACGGCCGAACTGCACCACAAGTTTCTGACCGAAGTTGCGGACCCCGAATGTGTCGATCGTCGACACCGCACCCGCCGTACTGAACACCAGTAGCGGTGTTGCCGCTCGATCGGCCGGCAGCTCATACCATCCGGTGGTGAGCTTCGCCTCGCCCGGGAATCCGTAGCTGCCAAGCACCGGAGTGGTGTGTGGGTCGAGTCCGTAGGGCAGTGCCACCGTCGAACCGTTGACGGTGCGTTCCCCACTGCCGCCGGTGGTACCCGCGCCGAGCCCGCCGGTGATGACGAAAGGTTTGGCCATGCTTGCCGACACATTCATCTGACCGGGACGCTGATTACCCGGTTCGGGTAGGAGTTTGTCGGGAATGCCGTTCGGCGAGAAGCCGACCGGATCGACGCCGCTACCCGCGCCGGCCAGTGCCGCAGTTGCCGACACGCCGCCGGCGGGACGCAGCATGCCGGTATTCGGGTCGGGCTCAACAAGAATCTCATCAGCCATGCCACATGGTTTGCCGCGCAAGGTATTCACATTCTCGGAGAAGACGGTGAGCGTCGGATATCTGGTCACCGCGGCTTTGGCGAACATCAGTAATTCGGCAACCACCAACACCCCGGCGATCAGTGCGATCGGTGACGATGCCAGGAACAGTGTGCGTCGCTCGGCGCGGCTGCCGACGGAACCGTCGGTACGATGAGCAGTGCCTGCCTGGCGCACATGATCGATCCGAAGGTGTTGCCACACGGCGATTCCCGCAGTAACGACGGCGAGGCTGAGCATCAGCGTCGACACCGGGCGGCCGGCGATCACCGGGGCACGGTCGAACCAGGCGATACCGTATTCGTAGGCGAACGGCCACGAGTTATAACCCGCAGTGGCCGCGGCAAGGGCGAAAAACAAACCGGATACGAAGACGGTGAGGTTACGGGCCGAACTGGCCGCCGACTGCACGACAGCCGCCGTCGCGGTCGCCGCGATCGCGGCGCCGAGGCCGGCGAACACTCCGAACTGGATCGTCCACTTCGTCGGGGTGAAGGCGAACAACAGGAGCGTCACCCCGACCGCGCCGACTCCACGCCATGCGGGGCCGGGGCCAACGCCATTGATCCGGTTGCGGCGCAACAGCACAGCCACGGTGACGATCATTCCGGCGAGCAACAGCAGTAACGGCACTCGGCGCGTCAGCGCCCCATCGGCGGTGACGACGGAGATGAAGTAATAACGCAGATATTCCTGCGACCAGCCGATGACCGGGCCCACCGTGTAGCGGACCTTAATCGCCTCGATCACCGTCGCGAGGGTTTGATCACGAAACACCACCAGCAGTACCGCCAGCCCGGCGGCAATAATCGGTGCGAGTAGCGCCAGGAGCCCTTCGCGGCGGCGCGCCAACAGGATTCGCAGCAGCGGACGTGCCGAGACGATGAGAATCGCCACCCCGATGACGCCGTGCGGAGCGAGCGCCAGCGTGAATGCCGCAGCGAGCCCGGCCAGCGCGGCGGGCAACAGCCTGCGGGTGGCGATCGCCTGCTCGGCCGCCCACCAGGTGAGTAGCGATCCGAGCACGATGATCGGCTCGGTGCGTAGGCCACTACACAGGGGCAACCAGAAAGCGGTGAAGACCATCGCCGCCGCCCACGTCGGCCAGTTGCTGCGTAACCACCGCCGCCCGGTGCCCGCGGACACCGCAGGCCCCAACCGCGGCAGCAATACCCGGCTCAGAATGAACCACGACACCAGACCGGCCAGCGTCGGCGGAATATGCATCCACAGGATCGAGGCAGACACCGACGACCAGTGGGCGAGGATGGCGTAATACCAGTCGAATGGTGCCTCGGCGATGCCATACCAGCGGTAATAATCGGCGAGGTAGCCGAACGACGAGGCGGTGCGCCCCATATTCAGGATGTAACCGTCGTCGGGGCCACCCGCACCCAGCAGCAGCCAGACGGCCAGTATTGCGGTTACCGCGATGTCGGTGACCCGTGGCCGCAACGGCGCCCACCATGTGTGTGCGCGCGAACGTAGCCGCCGCGGACCGTCGAGTAGGCCGAGGCCCGCGAGCGCGACCAGCACGCACACAGCGGCCAGGATCATCACGATCAGTTTGAGCACCGTCGGAGAACTGGCGTACCGATTATCGATTCGCACCTCTGCGCGCAATCCGGGTGCGGCGGCGACCTGAGCGGGTGTCAGATCGGTGAAGATCCCGTTGACCTGCGGTCGCTTACCCGGGTCGAGGTTCCCGGGTAATCCGGATGTGCCGCCGGTACTGGTGAAGCGTGCGCCGGTGAAGAGTGCGCCGACACCGTCCGGCTGCGACCAGATATGTAGCTCGCCGCAGCGGGTGAGACCGGCGCGCGGCGCGGCGGCGGCGACGGTGTTGCGGAAGGTGACGGTCACCGCGTTTCGTCCGGCGCTCACATAGAGCGCCGCCGCTTTACTGGCTGGGGCATCGGGCGGCATCGTCGCCAGTACCAGTGTGCTCGCATCGGCCGGAGTGCCGGCGAGCACAGCGCATGGAATGTGGATATCCATCGACTCGGCGGTCTGCGCGATGAGCGGGGCCAGCACCGATGCGGTGGTCGCGGCATGCGATTGCCGCTGCGGCCAGGTGAATGAGGCGTCGGTGCGCGTCACCGGCAACAGCGGGGTGAGCACGCACAGGACGGCGCCGAGGATGCCGGCCACCGCGGTGACGATCGGCAGATACGCGCGTTGCGGAGCGGGATATTGCAGACGGGTGTGTCGGGTCGCGGAGGTCGTGGCTGACGGCGGCACGGTGTCTGATGGTATGCGATGGCCTCAGTACCGGATCGGGGCCGGGCTCCACAGGCCGCTGCGGGTGGCGGTGCCCGTGGTGATGTCGGCGCGGGTCGTCACACCGCCATAGGGTTCGTAGTGTTCGAGTGCCCCCCAGTCACGCCCGATATCGCCCTGCAGATAGGAGGCCACCGTGGTGGGTTGCTCCGACACCTCCTCCCAGCCGAGCGGACCACCGCCATAGGAGTCCTGCCACGCCGAGACCGCGGCCGCCAGGTCGGCGCCCGGTTTGATCCGCCATGTCGGGATCTCGGCCACCCCGTGATGATGGGTGAAGGGTCGCTGGCAGGGGAATACCAGTCCCGACGTCCAGTCCACATGCACCGGATCGGAATGGCCGACAAGCTGCGTCAGCGTCTGCATCCGGGGCAGGCGCGGCGGCGTCACCACGATGAACCGGTCCGTGGAGAGGTTGTCGTCGGTGGCCACGATCCGTACCGCGGTGAGATGTGCCGGCAACGACGCGGTGGTGATCCGGACGTTGCGCCACGACGGGCGGGGCCCCGGATCGATCATTTCCGTACGGCCCGTCGGGCTGAGGTCGGCGTCGCGGATGCCGGCCCGGAGGGGATCGGTGGTGTACTCCAGCAGCAGGTCGGGGTTGTCGTATAGACCGGCAACGGAGAAGGTGAGCAACGGGCGGGCCTGGTAATCGGCGGGCAGTCGATACCATCCCGAGGTCAAGGTGGCGGGCACCTGGTCGGCGGTCGAGTAACTGCCGAGCACCGGGGTGCGGGCCGGGTCGAGGAAGAAGGGCAGTGCGGCGTAGCTGCCGTTGACTCCCGCGATCGCGTTCTGCCCGCCGCCGGTTCCGCCGCTGTTGGCGGTGAGAACGTCATTGGTTGACGTCGCGTTGCCGGCCAGCACGCCGAGCGAACCGGCGGCAGCCTGCGTGCTCAGATCGTCGGGAATGCCGTTGGCGCTGAACCCGGCGGTGGCGGGCCTGGTCGCATCCGGGGGTGCGCTCACCGGTCCGGACAGCGGATCGGCCAGCGAGGTGTCGACGGGGGAAAGCAGGTACTTATTCGGGTCGGGTTCCACCCACACTTTGTCGGCCATACCGCACTGCTTGCCGGCGAGCGCCTCGATATTAGAGCGTGGCACCGAGTAGGACGTGCTCTGCTCGATACCGGCGAACACCGCGGTCACTACCTCGAAGATCACCATCGCGGCGGCCACATAGGCCAACGGTGCGTCCACGACCGATGACCACAGCGCCATATGGCGTCGCCGCGGTGGCGCCGGGCTCGTCTCGGCGGGCCGCACCGCAGGCCCGGTGAACGGTTCACGCAGGTGAAACCACAGCGCCAGCACCAACAGCGCCAGTGCGCCATAGAGGAAGGCGTTGGCGAGGGAGAAGCCGAACGATACCTGGCTGACCCCCCACGGCATACCCCACGCCGACGAATAGAAATACGAGTTGGGAGCGGTGAATGACAATCCGGCGATGAACAGTACGAGCGCTGCGAACAAGGTCCGGTTACGTCGTGAACGCATCGCCCGATGGCCGACGGCGATCGCCGCCAACGCCGCCAACGCCGCGCCCAGTCCGGCGAATACGCCGAAATGATGAGTCCATTTGGTCGGCGTGAACATCAGGAAGACCAGGGACGCGAAGGTGATTCCGACGATGCGCCGCGCCGGGCCCAACGCGGTAGCGGGAATACGGGATTTGCGGATGAGCACGGCCGCCGACACGACCATGCCGAGGATCAGCGCGAGTACCGCGAAGCGCCGGGCGATGGAGCCGTTCGCGGAGAATTCGAAAAGCGATGAGTACCGGTCGATCTCGTTGTACCAGTGCATCGAGGGCCCCAACGCGGACTTCATCTTCGATGAGTCGAGGAAGGCGCGCAGCGTCAGGTTGGAGAAGACGACGAAGATCACGAAGACACCCGCCGCCACGATCGGCGCGATCAGCGCGATATATGACCATGCCCCGTTGCCGATCGCGCGGGCCCGGCCGATGAGGGCGCCGATCATCGGCCGGGCGCCGGCGATCAGTGCGGCCACCGCGAGGAGGCCCGTCGGGCCGGCCGCCAGACTGAACGCCCCGATCAGGCAGGCGAATGCGGCCGGCAGTAGGCGCCGGGTGGCGATGGCGCGTTCGACCGAGCACCAGGTCAGTAGCGCGCCGAGCGCGATGATCGGCTCGGGTCGCAGACCGTTATCGAAGGGGAACCAGGACGTGAGGAAGACGAAGGCCGCGGTCCACCCGGCCGCCGGGCGGGTCAGGGCGGCCCGGCCGAGGCGGGGCAGCACCTCGTGGCTCACGATCAGCCAGCAGGCGACCCCGCACAGCAGGGCGGGGATACGCACCCACGGACTGGCCAGCGAGATATGCGACATCAACCCGAAGACCTCGTAGTACCAGCCGAACGGTGCCTCCGGCGCGCCGAACCAGCGGAAGTAGTTCGCGGTGTACTCGCTGTTCTGCGCCACCCGCGACATGGTCAGCAGATAGCCGTCGTCGGAGGTGTTGGGGCCGACGAAATGCCAGACGATGAGTGCGCCGACGACGACATAGTCACGGGCGCAAAACCGCCACCATCGCGCCGGGAAGACACGTCGATGCCGGCGGCCGTCGGCGGAGTCGAGTACTGCGAGCGCGCCCAGCGATAGCAGCGTGCAGATCACGCCGATCGCCAGCACCAGCAATTTGAGGATGTTCGGTGCGGTCGTGTATCGCGAGTCGATGCTCACATGCACGGCGAACCCGGGTGCCCGCGCGGCCGGACCGGACAGATCGGTGAACAATCCGGTGAGCTGGGGGCGCTGATCGGCGGCGTAGACGTCGGATTCGCGGCCCTTCGTGGTTGCCCGTGCCGGCTTGCCGTCGTCACCGCGTATCCCCACGAATTCCGCGGTGACAGCGTTGGCATCCGCGTGGACGACGATCGCGTGGCAGTCCTGTGCGTGGATCTGCGCCAGCGTGGCCGACACCAGCGGCACATTGCGGATCACCACCTCGACGTTGCGCCGATCCGGCGGATCGCCGGGTTCACCGGTGCGCCGGATGAATAGGCCGCGCTCCGCCGAACGTTTCGCCTGTTT
Organism: Gordonia sp. (in: high G+C Gram-positive bacteria); assembly: GCA_047605305.1. Taxonomy (GTDB): domain Bacteria; phylum Actinomycetota; class Actinomycetes; order Mycobacteriales; family Mycobacteriaceae; genus Gordonia. The sequence continues at coordinate 1,145 of JASGFW010000066.1, read as the reverse complement.
GGGCGTCGTCGACAACAGCACCGAACCGGTGCGGTCAAGATCGTCGACGGCGCGGCACGGAATCGAGACATCCATGTCGACGGGCACGTAGGAGACCAGCGGCGCGGACACCGAACGAAGGACGCCGTGTTGGGGCCAGGTGATATCGGCGGTGGTCTGATTGACCGGCATCAGCGGGGTCGCGAGCGCGAGGACCATACCGAGCAGTCCCGTGACGACGGCAACGATTTTGGCTCGTCTCACGGTCTGCGCTGGCACAAACAGTGATGGTAACCGCTGGGTGCGAACACGATCTTGGCTAGGCTGAGGCCATGTCGACCATCGCGGGCCACGCCGCCGAGCCACTTCCGATCCTGCTGCTCAACGGCCCGAACCTGAATACCCTCGGGCTGCGTCAGCCGCAGGTGTACGGGTCGTCGACATTGCGTGACGTGGTGGAACTGGCGCAGCGGACCGCCGCCGAACTCGGCTTCGGGTTACAGGCCGAGCAGACCAACCATGAAGGCGACATGATCGACCAGATTCATGCGGCCCGCGGCCGCAACAGTGGCATCGTGATCAACCCGGGCGGCTGGACACACACCTCGGTTGCCCTCGCCGACGCGCTGGTGATCCCCGAGATCCCGGTTATGGAGGTGCACATCAGCAATGTTGCTGCCCGCGAGCCCTTTCGCCACCATTCCTATGTGTCACCGATCGCATCCGGGGTGATAGCCGGATACGGCATCCGCGGTTATGAATTCGCGATCCGCCGGCTGGTGGAACTGATCGGCTGACGCCGCGATGCGTGGGAGCCTGGGTGCCATTAATGGTAGTCACATTCCCACACATACGGCTGGGAACCTCAGCGGGCTAAGGCGATCTCGGCCATCTCGGCGACCGAACCCTCGGCGCGGGGGCCATGCCCCGGAAAGAGGGTCGTCGCATCGAGGTCGGTGAAGCCGGCGACGGCCCGCCGGCTGGCCGTGCGATCGTGGGTGAACGCATCCGGAATCAGCTGCGCCCCAGCGATAGGCGAGATGGGGTGGGCGCTGACGAGGGCGTCGCCGGAGACGAGTACCGCGCCGTCGGCCACCAGGAATGCGCTGTGGCCGTCGGTGTGGCCGGGGGCGGCGAGTGGCTGTGGCCGACCGGGAAGATCCAAT